>NZ_CP034444.1:4343333-4715000 GCF_003952385.1 Mesorhizobium sp. M1D.F.Ca.ET.043.01.1.1 | reverse complement strand
TTCGAACTTTTTTGAATTTTTTGCGACAAATTTTTCGGCGGCTATTTTTTCAAAGCCGACTGCCCTCGCGGCAGCCCCATGCCTGCCCACAACGAGCCCTATTGCCGCCGCATTGAGATTCGACATCGGAGCATACCTTGAGGAAGGCGCGCGCGTATGCGTGAGAACCTTCACAACAGACGACAAGAGCACCGTTTTGTAGAGACGTGTGAGTGGGGATAACCGCCCGGCCTTGCCGCTTCGTTTGACTTCAACGGCCGCGACAGGCAAATGTCATGGCCGCAACGAACAACGACAAGCCGTTTCGCCCCGGGGAAGAAGCAGCCTTTCTGGATGCCAGACACGGAAGATGTCATAGCCGACCTCGGCAACGAGCCGCCGCTGATCGCGGACGGCCGCAGCGGTCCGCCTGACCGCCGCGAGGTCTCGGCGCGTTGGCTCTCGGGCACTTTCCTGACCGGCGTGACCTCGAGCGTGCTGATGGGCGTGGCCTTGTTCGCAGCGCTTGACGGGCGCCAGCAACTGGCGACGCCGCCGGAAATCGCCGAGCTCATCAACCTTGCCAGCGGCGGCGACGATTCCGGAGAGCAGGCCAAGACGACCAGGCTGGTCGCGCCGCGTCAGATCGCCAGGGCCAAGGACCGCCGGCGCATGGAAGTGTCGATGGTCACCAAGGTCGGCGACCGCGACGTTATCCACACCATGCCGTTCGTGCAGATCAAGATGGCGCTTGCGGCCGGCCACACCACCAGCCGCGCCTACCCGCCATTCGACCCCTTGCAGGTCTTCGGCGACGACGGCGACGACAATGCCCAGCCGGGCACCGCCACCGCGGCCGCCGGCCAGATCTACGGCGCCAAGGTCGAAAGCGAGATGAGCCTGAAGACGGTCGATTTCCCGATCGAGACGGCATCCTTCGACGAAAAGAGCGACCTCTCCGCCGACGAGGTGGAAAAGGTGGTGCGCGAAGCCGGCAACGGCTTGAGCGACGGCGCCGTCCAGGTTGCGGCGCTTCACTATGTCGATCCGCAGCGATTCGGCGACGCCTTCGCCGAGTCGATGGCCGGCTCCTACGACGTCAAGATCACGCCGGAGAACGTCTCGGTGACGCCGCGCGCCACGCTGGACGACCAGGCGCCGGCCTTTGCCGAGGAAATCATCCCTTTCACCAGCGACACCGACATAGCCGCGGCCTTCGCCGAGTCGGGCTATACCGGCGACGACGCCACCGGCATGGCGGAAGCGATCGGCAAGCTCTTGAACGCCACGGCGCTCAAGGCCGGAACGGTGCTGCGCGTCGGCCTCGAGGTGCGCGGCGATATCGCCAAGGTGGTCCGCACCAGCGTCTATGACCGCACCACCCACATCGTCACCATCGCGCTCGACGATCGCGGACAGTTCGTGCCGGCGCAGGAGCCGGAGCCCAATCCCGAATTGCTGACGGCCTTCGATGACTCGCAGCCGGTGGTGGTGCGCGGCAACCTGCCCAACGTCTATGACGGCATCTACCGCACCGCCTACTCCTACGGCATGTCGAAAGCGATGACCCAGAAGCTGATCAAGCTTCTTGCCTCCGACGTCGATTTCCAGTCGCGGCTTTCGCCTTCCGACCGCCTCGAGGTCCTGTTCTCGCAGCCCGACGGCGACGACCAGACCTCCGACAACTCCGAGCTTCTCTACGTTTCGGCCACGTTCGGCGGCCAGACGCGCAATTTCTACCGCTTCCAGATGCAGGACGGCGGCACCGACTATTTCGACGAAAACGGGTCGAGCGCCAAGCAGTTCCTGTTGCGCAACCCGCTGCCCAACGGCCGCTTCACCTCGGGCTTCGGCGCGCGGCGGCATCCGATTCTCGGTTATGTGCGCATGCATACCGGCACCGACTGGGCCGCGCCGATCGGATCGCCGATCATCGCCGCCGGCAATGGCGTGGTGGAGAAGGCCGGCTGGGCCGGCGGCTACGGCAAGCAGATCATCATCCGCCACGCCAATGGCTATGAGACCTCCTACAATCACCAGAGCGCTTTCGCCAAAGGCATCGAGCCCGGGGTCCATGTCCGCCAGGGCCAGGTGATCGGCTATCTCGGCCAGACCGGCCTGTCGACCGGACCGCATCTTCACTACGAGCTGATCGTCAATGGCACCAAGGTCGATTCGATGCGCGTCCGCCTGCCGGTCGGCAAGGTGCTGAAGGGCGACGATCTCGTCGCTTTCAAGAAAGAGCGCGAGCGCATCGACGACCTGCTCAAGCAGGAAGACGGAAATTCGTTGAAGGTCGCCAGCGCCAAGACCGATTCGCAGCTTCCCAATTAATCGCGTCGTTCGCCTCGCCGTGGCCAGGGGGACGCCTGGCCAGGCACGGTGAACCAGGCGACGAGCGACGACAGCAGGCAAAGCAGCGTCGTGACGGCGGCGACCGCGGCAAAAGCCGAATCGCTTGCCGCAATCCGCAACGCATCGAGATCGGCCGCGAGCCCGGACGTCGGCGGCTCGCCGAAACTGGGGATGCCGGCAGGATTGCCGGTCGACCGCGCATAGACGAAAGCCGCGAGCGAGCCCATGGCCGCCACCGCGATCAGGCCGCCGACGCGCGACACGGCATTGTTGATGCCCGATGCGGCGCCCGTATCCTTGTCCTCGACCGAGGTCATGACCGCCGTCGACAGCGGCGACACCACAAGCGCCATGCCGAGCCCCATCAAGGCCATCAGCGGAAAGGTGCCGGTCCAGAAATTATGGATGCCGGCGTGAGAGAGCAGGGTGAGCCCGGCAAAAGCGATGGCGACGACGAAGCTGCCGGCGGCGATAGGCAGGCGCGGGCCGATCTCGTCGGACCAGTGGCCGACCGGCCCCGACAGCAGCGCGATCAATGCCGACAGCGGCAGGAAAATGAAGCCGACCTCGGCCGAGCTCAACCCCCAGCCCGCGATCAGGACCATCGGCAGGTAGAAGAGATTGGCAGACAGCGCGAAATAAAGGAAGAAGGTGGCGAGATTGGCGCCGGCGAAGGCGCCGATGCGAAACAGGCCAAGATCGATCATCGGCTCGCGCTGCCAGCGCTCGTAGAAGATGAAGAGGAAAAGCAGGACGACGCCGGCGACGATCGCCGGCCCGGCCATCAGCCCGCTTCCCTCGGCGTTCATCGCCGTCAATCCATAGGCCAGCGATCCGAAGGCCAGCGTGGCGAGCGCGGCGCCGCCAAGGTCGAGGCTGCGCTGTTCGGTCGGCTGGTCGGCCGGGATCTTGAAGAGCAGCAGATAGATCGAAACCAGTCCGAGTGGCAGATTGACGGCAAAGATCGCGCGCCAGACGCCGTTGCCGAAGGTCGACAGCACGAAACCACCCAGCACCGGCCCGAGCGCCGTCGTCAGCGCCGAAGCGGCCGCCCAGATACCGATCGCCCGGCCACGCTCCTTTTTCGGATAGGCCTTGGCGATGATGGCCAGGCTGCCCGGCACCATGATGGCGGCGCCAATGCCCTGAATGGCGCGGAACGCGATCAGCACGGCCGGATTGGGCGCCAGCGCGCAGGCGAGCGAGGCCGCGATGAAGAGCGCGATGCCGGTCACGAATGCGCGCCTGAGGCCGAATCGGTCGCCGGCCGCGCCCCCTGCCAGAATCAGCGCCGAAAGCGTCAGCGCGTAGGCGTTGGAGATCCACTGCGCCTCCGCCAGGCCGGCGCCGAGATTGACGCGCAGCGCCGGCATGGCGATCGCCAGGACCGAACCGTCGATGAAGCCGAGCGCCGAGGCGAGGATCGCCGCCACCAGCACGAACTTGCGCTGCGTCTGCGGGCAGAACGTGCCGTTCGCGCGCGGCGCGGTCGAAATCGAATCGGCGGTGGCTTCGTTCAGGGACTGCATGAAAGCCTGCTTAGCTCTCCGGCGCATTCGTCACAACGAGCCAGAGGATTGCTGTTTCTGAAACCAGATTGAACTGGCCGCATGGCCAGCGGAGCGGCATTCACGATGCAAACGAACCGCTGCGTGCTAGGTTCCGGCCCGTCGTCCGAACTTGCGCGCAAAAGGGGGGAAGGAACCATGAAGCGGCCGCTCGAACCGTCAGCCGAAGGACGCGGCCGCATCGTCGGCATAACCGACGGCGTCTTTGCCATCGCGCTGACCTTGATCGTGCTGGAGATCAGGGTGCCGGGGCACGAAGCGGTGCATTCGGAAGGCGAGCTGCTCGCGGCTGTCCTGGCTTTGGCGCCGCGTTTCCTGACCTATGCGCTCAGCTTCCTGACGCTGACCATCTTCTGGTTCGGCCAGCAGGCGCAGCATAGCCTGATCGCGAAGTCGGACCGGCGGCTTGCGACGCTCAACCTCTGCTTTCTCGCCTTCATCGCGCTGTTGCCGTTTTCCACCGACCTGCTGGCCGACTTCCTCGAATTCCGGGTCGCGGTGCTCGTCTACTGGCTGAACCTTCTGATGCTCGGCATCACGCTGTTGGCGAGCTGGTGGTATGCCGAAAGGAATGGCATGCTGGTGGAGGATGTCGATGCGCAAACGCGGCGCACCGTCTATCAGCGCATAGTCAAGGCGCAGATCCTGTGGGCGATCGGGGCATTGCTTTGCCTCATCACTCCGCTGCTGAGCATCGCCTTCATTTTGCTGGTGCAGCTGATCTATGCCGCCGCACTGCGCGGCTCATTGCTGCGTAAATTCATCGGTTGAGGTCCCGCCGACATCGGCGATTGATGGTCCGCCGACGAATTCCACTGTGACGCCCGGCGAGACCAGCTTGGCGAGTTCGCGAGCGTCCCAATTGGTCAGCCGCACGCAGCCATGGCTTTCGGTCTTGCCGATCTTGGAGGGGTCGGGCGTTCCGTGGATGCCGTAGGTCGGCTTGTCCAGCGCGATCCAGACCGAGCCGACCGGGCCGTTCGGCCCCGGCGGGATGGTCAGGATCCTGTCGTTCTGACCCTGCTTGAAATTGATGTTGGGATTGTAGGTGTAGTTCGGGTCGAGCGCGATGCGCGATACGGCGTGGATGCCGGTGGGCGACGGCGTGTCGGCCGAGCCGATGGTGGTCGGATAGGCCGCGACCAGCTTGCCGCCCGCGTCATAGGCAAAAACTTCCTTCTTGTCCTTGTCGGCGATGATGCGGGCAACCGGCGTCGACACCAGCTTGCCGAAATTGGCGACCTTGATGATGGTGCCGGGACGGTTGAAGTCGAGCCCCTTGTTGATCGACTTCAGATAGCCTTCGTCCATGTGGAAGCGCTCGGCGAGCGCCTCGGTGACGGAGGTGTAGCCCATGCGGTCGAGCTTGGCCTTCTGGCTGTAATCTTCCGGGATCGAGGCGACATAGGGCCCGGCCGCATCCTCCGGCGTGATCGTGTAGGAGGCGAAGGCGTCGCCGCCAGACTGGGCGAGCGCCGTCTTGATGCCGACCGCATCGGTCGATTTCAGATTGCTGCCGGTGATCTGGTTGTAGGCGGCCAAGGCCTTGTCGACATTCGAGCCGAAGCGGCCGTCGATGACGCCCGGCGAAGCGCCGGCGCGGTCGAGCAGCACCTGGAGGTCGGCCACGTCCTGGCGCACGCCGAGCGACAGCGACGGATCGACGGTCGCCTTGCCGCCCGTATCCGGCGGCAGCGCGGCTTGCGTCTCCGGATTGACCTGCAGCACTTCCCCCTGGCCGGGCTGTTCCGGATCGATCGACGCCTCGTCCAGTGGCTGGCGCTGGATCGCGTCCGACTTCGGCGCCCCCGGATAGGTGGTGGCGTAACCCTCGTCGCTCGGCGCCGGCGGATAGGCATCGACGGAATTGTCGCCGTTGGAACCGTAATCGTCGGCCGGCGGTGGAATCACCGTGCCCTCTTCTTCGAGCTGCTTGCGGCGGAAGCGCGCCATGTCCTCGGGATTGTCGAGGTAGTAGCGGTCGTCGTCCTCGACCGGCGCCCGCCCAAGCTCCTGCATCCGCTGCTGGCGGCGCAGGGCCCGGCGGTCGAGCCTCGTCCCCGGCGGCTGGATGGCGATGACCTTGCCGGTGTCGGCATCGACAAGCACCCGGTTGCCCCTGGCATCGTAATAGATGTCGATATTGCCGTCCTGGGCGAGCACGAGCCCGCCGTGTTGAGCGGCCCGGGCCGACTTCTGCGCATCATCGCCGCTCGGTGCCGCGAGCGCACCGGAAGACACCAGCCCGGCCGCGAGTGCCGAAAGGGAAAAGATGGTGCGCAGCATGTGGGTCAGGCTCTCCGGTCGGCTCGGTCTTGGCAGGCGACAATTTCGCCAGCAAACCAGTTACCAAAATTAAGGTTCCAACATGAACCGGGCATGAAGATGGCGGATTTCCGGCGTTTCACCATGATCCCGAACCGAATGTCAGCCCAGCCCTAGTTCGCTGCGCGCCAGTTTCGTCAGCTTCAGCACGACCAGACGGTGGCTTTCGCGCAGATAGTCCTTCAGCGCCGCATCATCCATGCTCTGGCTTGTCTGGCGCTGGATCCACTTCATGCCGCGCGAGGCGAGATAGGGCGCGGGCCGGCAGCCCGGCTGTTCCTTCAGCACGTCGAAGGCCATGTCGGAACATTTGAAGGTGACGAAGACCTGGCCCTCCCGGTTATGACCGCCGATCGCAAACACCTTGCCGCCGACCTTCCACACATGGGCGCCGCCCCACTGCACGACATGCGTCGCGGCGGGAAGCGAGGCGCAAAAGCCGTTGTAGTCCTCGAGCTTCAACGAATCGCCCCTCTTCCCGATAACCGAGATCGGTATCGGTCTTGCAGCAAGGCCCTGCCGAAATGCAAGAGCGCGCCCCACCGGCCGGGTGCGAAGCGCTCCAGGTATTTGTTTCACGCAATTCCGGGCGGAAAACCGGCAGGCAGCTTCCTCGGATTGCTCCGCTCTGGCTCGAATCAGGCGGCGGCTTCGGCCGCCACCACGGTCGGCTTCGAGCGGAAGTTCAGGCGATCGGAGCCGGCGGTGACCTTGACGGTCGAGCCGTCGAGGATCTCACCGAGCAGGATCTTCTCCGCCAGCGGGTCCTGCAGTTCCTTCTGCATCACCCGCTTCAGCGGCCTGGCGCCATAGGCCGGGTCGTAGCCCTTGGACGCCAGCCACTCGATCGCGTCGTGATCGAGCGAGAGCGTGATCTTGCGATCGACAAGCAGGTTCTCCAGCCGCTTGAGCTGGATCTCGACGATGCGGTCCATGTCCTGGCGGCGCAGCCGGTGGAACAGGATCACTTCGTCGACGCGGTTGAGGAACTCCGGACGGAACGAGGCCTTCACCATGCTCATCACCTCGTCGCGCACGGCATCGACGTCCTGGTCGTCGCGAAGATTGACCAGAAATTCGGCGCCGAGGTTCGACGTCATGATGATCAGCGTGTTGCGGAAGTCGACCGTGCGGCCCTGGCCGTCGGTGAGCCGGCCGTCGTCGAGCACCTGGAGCAGCACGTTGAACACGTCCGGATGCGCCTTCTCGATCTCGTCGAACAGCACGACCTGATAGGGCCGGCGCCGCACCGCCTCGGTCAACGCGCCACCCTCCTCATAGCCGACATAGCCGGGGGGCGCGCCGATCAGCCGGGCGACGGAGTGCTTCTCCATGAACTCCGACATGTCGATGCGCACCAGGGCGTTCTCGTCGTCGAACAGGAAGGCGGCGAGCGCCTTGGTGAGCTCCGTCTTGCCGACGCCGGTGGGGCCGAGGAACATGAACGAGCCGATCGGCCGGTTCGGATCCTGCAGACCCGCGCGGGCCCGCCGCACGGCCTTGGAGACCGCCTGCACCGCCTCGCCCTGGCCAACGACGCGCTTGCCGATCTCGTCTTCCATGCGCAACAGCTTCTCGCGCTGGCCCTCCAGCATCTTGTCGACCGGAATGCCGGTCCAGCGCGACACGACATGGGCGACGTGGTCGGGCGTGACCACCTCTTCCACCATGCCGGCCTTGCCGTCCTGGGCCTCGGCTTCCTTGAGCTTCTTCTCCAGTTCCGGGATCTTGCCATAGGCAAGCTCGCCGGCGCGCTGGAACTCGCCCTTGCGCTGGGCGATCGCCAGCTCGTTGCGCATCTCGTCGAGCTGCTTCTTCAGGTCGGCGGCAAGGCCGAGCTTTTGCTTCTCGGCCTGCCACTTGGCCGTCAGCTCGGTCGACTGCTCTTCAAGATCGGCCAGCTCCTTCTCCAGCTTTGCCAGCCGATCCTTCGAGGCGTCGTCCTTCTCGACCTTCAGCGCCTCGCGCTCGATCTTGAGCTGCATGATGCGGCGGTCGATCTCGTCCAGCGCCTCGGGCTTGGAATCGACCTGCATCCTCAGCCGCGACGCGGCCTCGTCAACCAGGTCGATCGCCTTGTCCGGCAGGAAGCGGTCGGCGATGTAGCGGTTGGACAGCGTCGCGGCCGAGACCAGCGCCGAATCGGAGATACGCACCTTGTGGTGCTGCTCGTATTTCTCCTTCAGGCCGCGCAGGATCGAGACGGTGTCCTCGACCGTCGGCTCGTCGACGAAGACGGGCTGGAAGCGGCGGGCAAGTGCGGCGTCCTTCTCGACATGCTTGCGGTATTCGTCGAGCGTGGTTGCGCCGACGCAGTGCAGCTCGCCACGCGCCAGCGCCGGCTTCAGCAGGTTCGATGCGTCCATCGCCCCGTCGGCCTTGCCCGCGCCGACCAGCGTGTGCATCTCGTCGATGAACAGGATGATGTTGCCGTTGGCCGAGGTGACCTCGTTGAGCACGGCCTTCAGCCGCTCCTCGAACTCGCCGCGATACTTGGCGCCGGCAATCAGCGCGCCCATGTCGAGCGCCATCAACTGCTTGTCCTTCAGCGATTCCGGCACGTCGCCATTGACGATACGCAGCGCCAGGCCTTCGGCGATCGCCGTCTTGCCGACGCCGGGCTCGCCGATCAGCACGGGATTGTTCTTGGTGCGCCGCGATAGCACCTGGATGGTGCGGCGGATCTCGTCGTCACGGCCGATGACCGGATCGAGCTTGCCGGCGCGGGCGTCGGCGGTGAGATCCCGCGCGTATTTCTTCAACGCGTCGTAGCCCTGCTCGGCATTGGCCGAATCGGCGGTGCGGCCCTTGCGGACGTCGTTGATGACCTGGTTCAGGGCCTGCGCGGTGACGCCGGCCTTGGCCAGGATATCGGCGGTCTTGGCCGACTTCTCCATGGCGAGCGCCTGCAGCAGCCGCTCGACGGTGACGAAGCTGTCGCCGGCCTTCTTGGCCAGTTCCTCGGCGGTCGAGAACACCTTGGCGAGCGGCTGGGCGAGGTAGAGCTGGCCGTTGCCGCCTTCGACCTTGGGCATGGCCTCGAGCGCCGCCTCGACGCCGAGCTTGACGTCGCGAACGCGGCCGCCGGCGCGCTCGATCAAGGACGCGGCAAGGCCCTCGTCGTCGTCGACGAGCACCTTGAGCATATGTTCGGGAGTGAATTGCTGGTGGTTGCGCGAGAGCGCCATGGTCTGCGCGGACTGGATGAAACCGCGCACGCGCTCCGAGTATTTCTCAAGATTCATATCTGTCTCCTTCCATCACCGGCCCGCGTTGCGGCACCGGATCCGATTGCGGTGACGGACCCGCTCATTCGAGCCGGGCCCTGTTCAGCCGAGATATGGTGTATAGGCCCGGGTCTCTCAAGACGCCTTGATATCGGTCAACGCACAATATTCTAATGCATGTCGCCCAAAAGTGCTTCGCGGTTTTGGGGGAGCGACAGGCGTCAAAACAAGGACGCGGAAAAACGAAAACGGCGGAGATTTCTCTCCGCCGTCGAATGCCTGAAAAAGAACCCGGATCAGTTGCCGGGGATCAGTTATTTGCGTCGGCGACCGCCGGTTCGCCGGTACCGCCCGCCGGCTCGTTGGCGACGCTCTCGCTCGGCGCTGCACTCGCCGGCTCATTGCCAGTGACGACCGCGTCGTTGCGGTTCTCCGCGGCGCCGCCGTCATCGGCGGGGCTGTCCGCCCGGCCGGCATTGCCCTCATCGCCATTGCCCGGCTCGGCGCTGTAGCCCTGCTCGGCACTGCCGCGACCGCGACGCGGACGCCTCTGCCGGCGCCCGCCGCCATTGTCGGCCGCCGCTTCATTGCGCTCGGCCTGAGCGGCGAGGCCCGCCGGCGAGAAACTGTCGAACATCGGAGCCTGCTCTTCGGATACGGACCCGGCTTCTGCGGACGCCTCAGGCTGCGCCTGTGCCTCGCTGCGGCGATTCTGGTCCAACTGCTGGCCGCCATGTTCGCCGCGCTGGCCCTCGCCGCGCTGGCCATTCTGGCCGTACTGGCCATAGCCGCCGTTGCGGCGGTCGCGGTGCCTGTCGCGGCCGTTGTCGCGCCGGTTGTTGTCGCGGCCGCTTTCCTGGTTGAAGCCGGGCTCGGCCGGCGTGCCTTCGATCACCGGCTGCGGCCCGGAACCGTTCGGCCCAGCCTGCGCCTCGCCGGCATTGGTGTTGCCGACGGTGTCGAACTCGTCGCGATCCTCATCGATGTCGTCATCGAAATCGTCGCGGTTCTGCTGGGCGTTCTGGATCGGCATCTGCGCCTGCGCGGCGGCAATGATGCGATTGTAGTGTTCGGCGTGCTGGAGATAGTTCTCCGCCATCACCCGGTCGCCGGAGCTTTGCGCGTCACGGGCGAGTGCGGCGTATTTTTCGGCGATCTGCTGAGCCGATCCCCGGATTTTCACGTCCGGACCGTTGCTCTCGTAGTTGCGCGTCAGGGGATTGGGCCCCTTACGGTTGTTGTTGCCACCGCCGCCATTGTTGTTGCGACCGCGCATGCGCCTGTTCTGCTGTTGTGGCCTCATTCGACTCTCTTCATGTGAATTTTTCTAAAACTCTTCGCGAACGGCGGCGCTCATGCAGCCAACCGTTTCGTTTTTTCACCGGCGTTCGCCCGCATCGATTGCGTTGGCGCCACGTGCCATCCTGTTCCGGTTACATCACTTGCCGGACGATTCCCGCACGAAGCATGGGCGTCGTTTGCGCAAGGAGGCAGCTATTTCCAAGGAAAACCGAATCGCTAAGAGCACTGCCTGCTTCGTCTCATCCGGTCAAGCCGGAACCTAACTGCATTCCCTAATGTTGCCAAGCGTTTTTTCGCACTGCATCAGGGGTTTCAACGCTCGAATACCAGAACCCTGTCGTTTCCACCGAAATCGCGCCGTGCCTCCGCCAGCCTGTAGCCGCCTGCCGCGAAGATCGCGGCGACCTCGCCTTGCTGCGTGTGGCCGATCTCGACCGCTACCTTGCCCTGCGCTTCCAGAAACCCTTCCGCCTCTCCGGCGATGATCCTGTAGGGAACCAGACCATCCACGCCGCCATCGAGGGCCCGGCGTGGGTCGAAATCGCGGACCTCGTCCTGCAGATTTCCAATGTCTCGACTGGGTATATAGGGAGGGTTCGCGGCAATTACATGGTACCGGCCCGAAACTTTTTCAAACCAGTTGGAATGCAAGGCTTTGAAGCGCCCGCCGAGCCCCAGATCCTCGGCGTTTTTCGCGGCGGTCGCCAGCGCGCCAGCCGAAATGTCGACGCCGGTCGCGGTCGCGGCCGGCACGGCGCTGAGCAGCGCCAGCGCTATGGCGCCGGTTCCGGTGCCGAGATCGAGGATACGGCATTGGCCGAGCCTTTCGGCCGTTGCCCTGGCGAAGGGCAGGACGGCGTCGACCAGCGTCTCGGTGTCCGGGCGCGGCTCCAGCGTGTCCGGCGACAGCGACAGGCGCAGCCCGTAGAATTCGCGATAGCCGAGGATGCGATGCACCGGCTCGCCTGCGACGCGACGTCTCAGGGCCGCCTCGATCGTGGTTAAAGCCCCTGCATCGACCGGCTGACCGGGCTCGGTGATGGCCCGGGCGCGCGTCGTGCCGGAAAAATGCTCGACGATCAGCCTCGAATCGAGCGCCGGATCGGCGATGCCGGCGGCAGCGAGCCTCTCCCTCGCCGCGCGCAGCAGCGGCCCGAGCGCGGCGGGCAGAGGATCAGCCATCAATGCCCATGTCGGCAAGCAGCTTCGACTGATGGTCGGCGATCAGCGCGTCGATCACCTCGTCGAGTTCGCCCATCATCACCCGGTCGAGCTTGTACAGCGTGAGGTTGATGCGGTGGTCGGTGAGCCGTCCCTGCGGGAAATTATAGGTGCGGATGCGTTCCGACCGGTCGCCGGAGCCGACTTGCGATTTTCGCGACGACGACCGCTCCTCATCCGCCCGGCTGCGCTCAAGGTCATAGAGCCGCGCGCGCAAAATCTGCATGGCGCGCGCCCGGTTCTGGTGTTGCGACTTCTCCGCCTGCACCACCATGATGCCGGTCGGCAGATGGGTGATGCGCACCGCCGAGTCCGTGGTGTTGACATGCTGGCCGCCGGAGCCGGAGGCGCGCATCGTGTCGATGCGGATGTCCTCAGCGCGGATCTCGATATCCACCTCCTCGGCCTCGGGCAGCACGGCGACGGTGGCCGCCGAGGTATGAATGCGCCCGCCGGCCTCCGTCTCCGGCACGCGCTGCACGCGGTGCACGCCCGATTCGAACTTCAGATGCGCGAAAACGCCCTTGCCCGACACCGAGGCGATGATTTCCTTGTAGCCGCCGACTTCGCCTTCGCTGGCCGAGACGACCTCGAAACGCCAGCCGCGCGAGGCGGCATAGCGCTCATACATGCGAAACAGATCGCCGGCGAACAAGGCCGCCTCGTCGCCGCCGGTGCCGGCGCGGATTTCGAGGATGGCGTTCCTGTCGTCGGCGGCATCCTTGGGCAGAAGCAGGATCTGGATGTCCTTCTGCAGCGCCTCTATGTGCTCCTCGACCTGCGGCATGTCGGCCTCGGCCAGCGCCCGCATGTCGGCGTCGGTTGCCTTGTCGGCGAGCATCGCTTCGAGGTCGGCCTGCTCCCGCTCGGCGGCGCGCAATGCCCGGATCTTGCCCACCATCTCCTGGATGTCGGCATATTCCGAAGCCATCTTGACGTAGGCATCGGCGGCGGGACCGGCCGACATCTGCGCTTCGAGCATGTCGAAACGCTTGACGACTTGATCCATACGGTCGCGGGGCAGATTGATCATGGCAGGATGCTATAGCGGAATGGAGCGATCGTCGGCAAAGGCCTGCAGCAACGCGCGCATCGGCGTTCCTTGCGCCGGCGCCATCAGATTGTCCTTGAAGAAGGCTTCCAGCTCCTGCAGCGGCAGCTCGGTCAGCATCGCCTTGACCGGGCCGATCGAGGCCGGCGACATCGAGATCGAGCGGAAGCCGAGGCCGATCAGCGCCATCGCCGAGATCGGCTTGCCGGCCAGCTCGCCGCAAAGCGTCACAGGTGTGTGGTTGCGCGCGCCGGCATCGGCGATCTGCTTCAGCACGCGCAGGAACGGCGCCGACAGCGTGTCGAAACGGTCGGCAAGCTGCGTGTTGCCGCGGTCGACGGCCATGATGAACTGGAAAAGGTCGTTGGAGCCGACCGAAACGAAATCGACCGCCTTCATCAGTTCGTCGAGCTGGAACAAGAGCGACGGCACCTCCAGCATCGCCCCGAGCTTGAGGCTCGTCGGCAGATGGTGCGCAAAGCGTGACAGGTGCCGGACCTCGCGGTCGATGATCTCGCGCGCCTGCGCGATCTCCGAGAGCTCGGTCACCATCGGCAGCATCAGCTTCAGCTCGCGCCCGCCGCAGGCCTTGAGCAGCGCGCGGATCTGGGTCCTGAGCAGGCCGGGGCGGTCGAGGGTGAGCCGGATCGCCCGCCAGCCGAGCGCCGGGTTCTCCTCCTGCAGCGCGCCCTTGAAATAGGGCAGCACCTTGTCGCCGCCGATGTCGATGGTGCGGAAGGTGACCGGCTTGCCGCGCGCGGCGTCGAGCACGTCGCGGTAGAGCCGCTCCTGCGCCTCGGCGCGCGGGAAAGTCGAGGCGACCATGAACTGCAATTCGGTGCGGAACAGGCCGATGCCGGCCGCCCCCGATTCCGAAAGCTGCGGCAGGTCGACGGCCAGCCCGGCATTCATCAGGAGATCGACTGCAACGCCGTCCTTGGTCAGCGACGGCTTCTTGCGCAGTTCCCGGTAGACCTCCTGCCGCCGCGCCCGGAAACGGACTTTTTCGGCGTAGGCTGCCTCAAGATCGGACTGCGGCCGCAGATGGATGATGCCTTCCTCGCCGTCGACGATGATGGCGTCGCCGTTTTCCGACATCGAAACGGCGCCCTTGACCTGTCCGGCGACCGGAATGCCCATGGCGCGCGCGACGATGACGACATGGCTGGTCGCCGCGCCATCCTCCAGCACCAGGCCGCGCAGCTTGTCCCTAGGATAGTCGAGCAGTTCGGCGGCGCCCATCGAGCGGGCGACGATGATGGCATCCTTGGGCAGCGAGGCCGCGACGTCCTCCGGTCCGCGGCCCATCAGCTGGCGCAAGAGCCGGTTGGCGAGATCGTCGAAATCGCTCATGCGCTCGCGCAGATAAGGGTCGGTCATGTGCAGCATGCGCGCGCGCATGTCGCTCTGCACCTTTTCCACCGCCGCTTCCGCCGTCAGGCCGTTGCGGATCGCCTCTTCCAGCCGGCGCACCCAACCGCGGTCGTTGGCGAACATCCGGTAGGCTTCGAGCACCTCGCGATGCTCGCCCTCGAAGGCAACGTCGCGGCGCTCCAGCATGTCGTCGATCGACAACCTCAGCGAACCGAGCGAGCGGTCGAGACGGCGCACCTCCTCCTCGCTGTCCTCGTTGAACAGGTTGGTGACGACGATGCGCGGCTCGTGCAGCACGACATGGCCGAGCCCGACGCCGTCGTTGAAGGAAAGGCCGGTGAAGCTTGCCGGACGGCGCAGGTCCAGTTCGAGCCCCGGCCGGGTGAGGCGGGCGAGATCGCCGGTGGCGATCATCTCGGCGATCACCATCGCCGTCGTCTCCAGCGCCTCGATCTCGTCTTCGCGGTACTGCCGCATCGTCTTGTTCTGCACGACCAGGACGCCGAGCGTGCGCCCCGCCCGCAGCACCGGAACGCCGAGGAAGGAATGGTAGATCTCTTCGCCGGTCTCCGGCAGATACTGGAAGGCCGGGTGTTCCTGCGCGTTGGAGAGATTGAGCGGCCGCGCGCTGGCGGCGATCGTGCCGACCAGGCCCTGGCCGAGCCTCAGTTGCGCGAGGTGGACGGCCTTGGGGTTCAGACCTTCGGTGGCGTAGAGCTCGAGCACCGAATCGGCGCGCAGCACATAGAGCGAGCACACCTCGGCGACCATGTTGGAGGCGATGTCGCGCACGATGCGGTCGAGCCGCTCCTGCGGCTCCAGCGGCTCCTGCATGAGCTCGCGGAGCCGTTTCAGCAGAACGCGCGGGCCACCGGCCATGTCACGCATCGCGGCTTCTTCTCCAATGGGCACGTTGCCCGCCGCAGTTTCTCCCGCGGCCGGCGCTCACGCAACAACTGACTCAGTTCTTGCTATTGCTTATCGAGCCCGTACACGGAATGCAAAGTACGAACTGCAAGTTCCGTATAGGGACCGTCGATCAATATCGAGATTTTGATCTCGGACGTGGTGATCGCCCGGATATTGATCGCCTTGTCGGCCAGCGCCTTGAACGCGGTGGCGGCCACGCCGGCATGGCTTCGCATGCCGATGCCGATGACCGAGACCTTCGACATGCCGGCTTCCGATTGCACGACGTCGTAACCGACATCCGCCTTCAGCCGCTCGAGCACGGCCAGCGCCTTGTCGACGTCGCCCGACGGCACCGTGAAGGTCATGTCGGTGAACTTGCCGTCCTCGGAGATGTTCTGGACGATCATGTCGACATTGATGTTGGCCTCGGCGAGCGGGCCGAAGATGCCGGCGGCAACGCCTGGGCGGTCGCCGACGCGGCGCAGCGAAATCTGCGCTTCGTCCTTGGCGTAGGCAATTCCGGTGACGACCTGCTGTTCCACGATCTCTTCCTCGTCGCAAATAAGCGTTCCGGGCGGATTGAGCAAATCCCCCATTCCGGGCGCGTCGGGATCGTCGAAGGACGACCGCACAAAGGTACGCACCCTGTGCACCATGGCAAGCTCGACCGACCGCACCTGCAGCACCTTGGCGCCGAGCGAGGCCATCTCGAGCATTTCCTCGAAGGAAATCTTGGCCAGCCGCCGCGCCTTCGGCTCGATACGCGGGTCGGTCGTGTAGACGCCGTCGACGTCGGTATAGATGTCGCAGCGGTCGGCCTTGACCGCCGCCGCGATCGCCACCGCGCTGGTGTCGGAGCCGCCGCGGCCGAGCGTTGCGATGCGGTTGTCCGGACCGATGCCCTGGAAACCGGCGATGACCGCCACCTGGCCCTCGCCGAAGCGCTTGACCAGGAAGGCGCCGTCGATGTCGAGGATGCGCGCCGCGCCATGGGCGTTGTCGGTCTTGATCGGGATCTGCCAGCCCTGCCAGGAGCGGGCATGCACGCCCATATTCTGCAGGGTGATCGCCAACAGGCCGGCAGTGACCTGCTCGCCGGAAGCGACGACGGCGTCATATTCGCGCGCGTCGTGCATCGGCGAGGCCTCGCGCGTCCAGGCGACCAGCTCGTTGGTCTTGCCGGCCATGGCCGAAACCACCACGGCGACCTCGTGGCCGGCATCGACCTCGCGTTTGACATGGCGCGCCACATTGCGGATGCGGGCGATGTCGGCGACCGAGGTTCCGCCGAATTTCATCACGATGCGCGCCATGGGAGCGAGATGCCTTTGACTGAAGCCGGCCCAGGGCCGGAAACGGAAAGATGCGCCCGGCAAGGCCGAGCCGCGGAAATGCGCGGCCTCCTTAGCCAAAACAGCAAAGCTTCGCAAGCGATGGCGGGATAACAGGGCTCCAGGCGGTGCGCGGTCTCCTGACAGATTCCTGCGACCTTCATGCGATAAGGTCGGGGAAGACCATGGAGGAATCGATGACCGAGACGCTGGAGATCGTCAGCTTCCGCCTGAAGCCGGAGGCTGCAGGTGATTTTGTCGCCCAAAATGGCGTCGTCACCGGCTGGCTCGCGCGCCAGCCCGGCTTTCTCAGCCGCCATCTCGGCAGGCGCGAGGATGGAAGCTGGATCGATGTCGTGCGCTGGCAAAGCCTCGAACAGGCCCAGTCGGCGGCGCAGCGGATCATGGCCGAGATCGGCGATTGCGAGGCGATGCGGGCGATCGAGCCGGCCAGCGTGGCCATGAGCCATGCGGCGGTCGCGCTGTCGCGTTAACCAGGATTGCCGCTCGGGAAGCACAGCGCATTCTTGGCAGCAGCCAAAAAACCTGCCTTGACATTCCTTCCACCACGCCCGACTTCCTAGCGTTCCCCGAGTTCCTGGCGTTCGAGGAGACCCGCCCATGCCTGAGCCCCGCCGATCGACCATCGATGCCGGAGAAGTCGAACGCTTTTCCGCCCTTGCCGCCGAATGGTGGAATCCGAACGGCAAGTTCCGGCCGCTGCACAAGTTCAACCCTGTGCGCCTTGCCTATATCCGCGACCAGGTGGCGGCGCGCTTCGGTCGCGATCCGCGCGCGGCGAGGCCGTTCGAGGGCCTACGCTTCCTCGACATCGGCTGCGGCGGCGGGCTTTTGTGCGAGCCGATGGCGCGGCTCGGCGCCGAGGTGGTCGGCGCCGACGCCTCGGCCACCAACATCGAGGTCGCCAAGCTGCATGCGGCGGAGGCCGGCGTCAGCGTCGACTATCGCGCCACCACGGCCGAAGCACTGGCCGACGCCGGGGAGACCTTCGACGTCATCCTCAACATGGAGGTGGTCGAGCATGTCGCCGATGTCGATCTGTTCGTCGCCAAATGCAGTGAGATGGTCCGGCCTGGCGGCATCATGTTCGTGGCCACCATCAACCGCACGCTGAAGGCGCTTGGCCTTGCCATTATCGGCGCCGAATATGTGCTGCGCTGGCTGCCGCGCGGCACCCACCAGTTCGGCAAGCTGGTGCGGCCCGAAGAACTGGCGAAGGCGCTCGGCGCGGCGGGGCTCAAGATCATCGACCGCACCGGCGTCATCTATCATCCGCTGGCCGACCGGTGGCAGAAGTCCAAGGACATGGACGTCAACTATATGGTGCTGGCCGAGAAGGCTTCGGTCTGACCTCGACGGATCCTCAGGCTTCCAGGGGCCGATAACCCCCGCGCCAGTAGATCAGCGCCTTGCCGGCATCTTGTGTCCTGACCGCCGCGACCGAGCCGATGATGATCGAGTGGGTGCCGCGATCGATCATCTCGTCCAGGCTGCAGTCGAAGGCGGCAACCGCATCGGTAAGCAATGATGCGCCCGTTTTCAAAGTTGTCCATTCGGCGCCTTCGTAACGGTCCTTGCCGCTCATCGAGGCGGTGAAGCGCATTCCCGAAATGGCGGACAAGCTCGAGGATGTCGGGCGCACGCTGGAACTGATGACCGGCATTTATGAACAGGCCGCGCGCACCGCCGCCACCCATCGCCAACGCCACCCGCGACCGGGGCCAGGCGGAGACGACAGCAAGGGGAACGGCTGAGCAGGCTTATGCAGGCTGCAGCTTCGTGCTTGGCTGGCTCTGCGCCTTGGTGGTGATGAACATGCCGGCGGTGATGATGGCGGCACCTAGCCAGGTCAAAAGCTGATAGTGCTCGCCGAGGAAGATCGTGCCGGCAAAGAGCCCGATGGCCGCCGCCACATAGCCGATCTGGCTGAGATAGACCGGGCCGCCGACCGCCTGCAGCCGGAAGAAGAAAGCAAACATCGCCGAAGCCGACGCCACCTGTCCGGCGACCACCAGCGGCACGGCGCCGAGCGGAGCGAACGCCTGCCAGCCGAACAACGCCAGGATGCCGAGGAGAAGCAAGGTGGCCGATGCCAGATGACTGCCGACGGCGAGTTCGATCGGGCCTGTATCCTTGGGCCAGCCGACCGTACGGTAGATGTTGCCGGCGGCGAGGCTGACCGGGATAAGCAGGCCGATCGCCACCCAGAAATAATCGGCGGGCTGGCCGGCCTCGCCCCGGGTGAGCGCGACCATGACCGCGCCGACGAAACCGACGGCGATGCCGACGACACCGGTGAAGTTGGGCTGCCGCACGCCGAGCAGGATCGAGAACACGAGCGTGACGACCGGCGACAGCGTGAACATGATACCGGTGTAGCCGGCACCCAGATGCGGAATGGCCGAGAACATCAAGAGATTGGGAAAGGCGTAGGACACCGCCGCCGTGACAAAGAAATAGCGCAGCTTGTGCGCCGTCAGCCGAATGCGCTGGCCAAGCAGCAGATGCGCGATCAGCAGCACGCCGCCGGCGCCGAGCGAGATAACGAAGGCCCAGACCATGGCCGGAACGCCGGCAGCGGTCGCAAGCTTGCCGAAGGGCAGCGTCATGCCCAGCAGTCCGCCGGTGACGATCAGAAGCCCAGCGGCTGAATCCCAGAGAAATTTCATCGGATGATCCCGTCGTTCAAGCGCGGCACTTGGCCTTCATCTCTTCTCGAGTTAAGATAGTGAAAAGATTCTTAATGTCAAGATACTTTGCGGTGAGGCACATGGACCGTGCAGCGAGAGCGATCGAGCAATGGCGGAGAGAGCGGCCCGACCTGGACGTTTCGCCGATGGGCGTGATCGGACGGTTGAACGAAGCTGCCTCGCTGATCTCGCGCGAGCGGCTGGCGCCACTGTTTGCGCGCTTCGGATTGCAGCAAGGCGAGTTCGACGTGCTGGCGACCTTGCGCCGGTCGGGCGCGCCGTACGCGCTCACGCCGACCGAGCTTTACGAGGCGACGATGGTCACCTCCGGCGCCATGACCGCCCGCCTCGACCGGCTGGAGAAGGCCGGCCTGATCCAGCGCGCGCCGCATCCCAGCGACCGGCGCGGGGTTGTCGTGGAGCTCACCGCGAAAGGCCTCGCGCTCGTCGACGAAGCGCTTGCCGCCCACGTCGCCAACGAACACCAGATCCTCGCCGGGCTGACAGGCCAGGACCGGGAAATGCTGGCGAAACTGCTGGAAAAGCTGATCGGAAGCTTGAGCTAGGCTCCGCTCAGTTCCGCTCGTCCGGAAAACTCGGGATCGGCATGAATTCGACGCCGTCATCGGCGAGGCTTTTTGCCTCTTCCGGCGTCGCCTCGCCATAGATTCCGCGCGGGTCGGTCTCGCCGAAATGGATCTTGCGCGCTTCCTCGGCGAACTTGTCGCCGACATAGTCGGCGTTCTCGCGCACCTTGTCGGCCAGCGCCTTTAGCTGCGCCAACGCCTGCTTCTGCGCCTCACCCATGGCCAGCGCCACCTTTTCCTGGGTGCGCGAGGTCGAGACGGCAGGCGCCATCAGCGCCTTGTCGACCTTGTGCGAGCCGCAGGCCGGGCAGTCGACGAAACCCCGCTTCTTCTGCGTGTCGAAGTCGTCATTGCTGCGAAACCAGGCTTCGAACTCGTGCTCGTGCTCACAGATAAGCGAAAAGCGAATCAAGAGGCTGCACCCCTTAGGCGCGGCGTCTCGCCGGCATTGACGGTGAAATCGCGCGCGTTTTTGAGATTGGGGATCTTGCGGCGTGCGGCGGCAGACTGCGCCGGATCGATCTCGGCGACGATCACGCCCGGCTCGTCATGCGCGGCCTCGGCGATGATGCGTCCCCACGGGTCGACGATCAGCGAGTGGCCATAGGTCTCGCGGCCGTCCTCATGCAGGCCGCCTTGCGCGGCAGCGACTACATAGGCGCCGTTCTCGATCGCGCGCGCCCTAAGCAGCACATGCCAGTGCGCCTCCCCGGTCTGGCGGGTGAAGGCGGCGGGCACCGAAAGCACCTCCGCCCCTGCCAGCGCCTCGGCGCGGAACAACTGCGGGAAGCGCAGGTCGTAGCAGACTGCAAAGCCCAGCCTCGCGCCATGGATGTCGGTGACGACGGCCTCCGTCCCCGGCTCGTAAGAGGCGGATTCGCGCCAGCTCTCGCCATTGTCGAGATCGACGTCGAACATATGGATCTTGTCGTAGCTGGCTATCGAGGCGCCGTCGGGCGCGAACAGGAACGCGCGGTTGGCTAGCTTGCCGTCGGCGCGACGGATGGCCGTCGAGCCGACATGGAGATAAATGCCAAGCTCCTTCGCCAGCTTGCCGGCTGTCGAAACGACGATGTCCTTGTCCTCGCTGGTGAATGCGGCGGCGCCTGCCTGCTTGTCGCGGACGAGCGCGCCGGTCATTTCCGGCGTCTGGACATAGGTGGCGCCCCGGTCTGCCGCCTCGCGCACCAGCCTTTCCAGGTCGGCCGCGTTGCGTTCCGGGCTGGTCCCCGAACGCATCTGCACCGCCGCCGCCTTGAAGACGCCCATGATCAAACCCTCGCTCCGTTGGCAAGCAGCGCGTCCAGCCGGCCCTGAGACTCCAGCTCGTGGAGGTCGTCGCAGCCGCCGACATGGGTGTCGCCGATGAATATCTGCGGAAAGGTGGTTCGCCCATGCGCCCGGGAAATCATTTCCTGGCGCAATTCCGGCGAGAACGACGCGTCATGTTCGGTGTAGGCCACGCCCTTGCGCTCAAGCAGCCGTTTGGCGGCCGTGCAATAGCCGCACATCATCCGGGTGTAGATCGTCACATCGACCATCAATCAGTCATCCCTGCCAACGCCGCCGCTCCCAAAGGTTGCGGAACGCCGACACGCACCAAAATACAACCTTATATAGTCGCGGACTCATCGGCCCGAAAGTCCCCCGGCAGGACGCGGGCGAAGGTCAGCACGTCGACCGCTCCGGCGCCGCCCTTCTTCAGCGCCTTGGCCACCGCGCGCACGGTGGCGCCGGTGGTGAAGACATCGTCTACGACGAGCACCCGGCGCCCGGCGATCTCGATCTCGGCTTCGGGCGGGACGCGGAAAGCGGCGCGCACATTGTCCTCGCGCTCGTGCCGTTCCAGCCCGACCTGCTGGCGGGTGAGCTTCACGCGCCGCACCGCCGTCGGCGAAAAGGCCACGCCGCTGAGCTTCGACACCGCCCGCGCCAGCTCGGCCGACTGGTTGAACTGTCTGCGCAAGAACCGCCGCCAGTGCAGCGGCACCGGCACCACGATATCGGCTTCGGCGATCAGTTCCGCGCCGGCGCGCATCATCCAGCGCGCCATCCACGGCGCGAGATCGGTGCGATCCTGGTATTTCAGCCCCTGCACCATCTGCCGCGCGATGCCTGAATAGACCACCGCCGCCCGCGCCCGTTCGAACGGCGGCGGATCGGCGATCGCTTCGGCAGAGAGAAAACCCTCGCCCATGTCATGGGTGAAAGGCGTGCCCATCACCGGGCACCAGGGCTTCTCCAGCAGCCGAAGCTTCGGCCAGCAGGCGCCGCACACGACGCCGGGTCGAGAGACGTGGCGGCGGCAGCCGGCGCAGACCGGCGGAAACAGCACGCGCGCCGGCCAGCCCAGCGCCTGCCGCGCCATGTCCTTGATCGCAACGGTCTTGATCTTGTGCACCGGATCGGCCACCTGAAACGAAACTCGCGCCACCATAGCATCGGTCCGGCGTGCGCGGACAACAGGAATAGCCCATTGCAGCCCTTGATCGACACGGAGCTCTGGCTTGCGCACAAGCGCCGGGCGCTCAAGCGCCCTGTCGACGGCGCCGATTTCCTGATGCGACGGGCGGCGGAGGACCTTGCCGACAGGCTGGGCGCGGTCGAGCGCAAATTCGGCAAGGCGGCGGCGCTGTTTTGCCAGACGGCGGCTGCGGCCCAGGTGCTCGCCGGCAGCGGCAAGGTGATCGACACCGTTCGCGTAGAGATCGATGACGCCTTCCTTGCCGGCGAAGCCGGCATCGTCGCCCCGGCGGAAACCGTGCCGTTCGAAGCCGAGAGCCTCGATCTCGTCATTTCGCTGCTGTCGCTGCAGGCGATGAACGACATCCCGGGCGTGCTGGCGCAGATCCGTCGCGCGCTGAAGCCCGACGGGTTGTTCCTCGGCGCTCTGGCCGGCGCCGGCACGCTTGCGGAGCTGCGCGAAAGCCTGCTTGCCGCCGAGACCGAGCTTTACGGTGGCGCGAGCCCCCGCGTGCTTCCGTTCACCGATGTGCGCGACGCCGGCGCGCTGCTGCAGCGTGCCGGCCTGGCGCTGCCGGTCGCCGACGTCGAAACGGTCACGGTGCGTTACGATTCGCTGTTCGGCCTTGCCGCCGATCTGCGCGCCATGGGCGAGACCAGCCCGCTTTTCGACCGCAGCCGGCGTCCGGCGACCCGGCGGCTGTTCGCCCGCGCCGCCGAAATCTATGCCGAACGGTTTTCCGATCCGGACGGCCGCATCCGGGCGAGCTTTTCGATCGTGTGGCTGTCCGGCTGGGCGCCCGACGCCTCGCAGCAGAAACCGCTCAAACCCGGCTCGGCCAAGGTCTCGCTGAAGACCATCTTGGAGAAGCCGACGGGGCACTAGATTTAGCGGTTTTGCTTTCGGAATTGTGCAATACAAATAGTCCGACGCCGGACTCTCCAACGCCGTCAGTGCTTGGCAAAGGCGTTGGCAAGTTTGCTGTTGTTGTCGGAGAACAGCCACTGGATCGCATCGGCGGCCTTGCCGACGCCGCCGACGATTGCGAGCGACAGCACGGCAACGATCAGGCCATATTCGATGGCCGTGGCGCCCGTTTCATCTTTTAGGAAATGCTGAAGCAGGTTTTTCATGGTCGTCGATCCCTCTTGTCGGGAACCATAAGGCCTACCCGTTAAGAAAGGTTAACGGCAAAAGCTTAACGGGGGGTGAAATAGCCGTTTCTGTCTGAATTTATTAACCAATTAGCAGTCGCCGTGGCGGCTGCCGTCGTTACGGATCACGCAGATGGAACTGGGCAGCGGCTGCAGCACGCTTCGGCGCAGCGTGTAGGTGTCTCGGTGGCCGATCGAGCCGGTGCTGGCCATGTCGAGACCGCCGATCAGACCGTTTCGCGCGCCCTGCGGCCGCGTCTGGTTGTCCAGGAAAGGCGTCGCGATCAGCGCCAGCGCCACCGCGGCCGACCCGAAAAGCAAGGCGATCCGCAAAATACCCATGCCGGCATCGGCGGCGCGGAAGGTGCGGTCGGTCCGGATCGAGTCCCACTCTCTCTCGAGGCTCATGGATTGGCTCCAAACAAATCGGCATGCCGCCGCGCGGACGGCTTTGCCTCAATCTTCCATGTCGAGATAAATCTTCCATTAACGCTGCCTAAAACAGGCGGCAGGTTGATGGTCACAAGAGATCGATGAGGAACTGGATCAGCGGTGCGTCCGCCGGCGGCATCGGATAGTCGCGCATCTGGCGCGGCCTGACCCATTTCAGCCCCTGCCCTTCCTTCGGCTGCGCGATGCCGCGGAACTTCCGGCAGACATAGAGCGGCATCAGCAGGTGGAAATCGTCATAGCTGTGGCTGGCGAAGGTGAGCGGCGCGAGGCAAGGGATCTCGGTCTCGATGCCGAGTTCCTCATGCAGCTCGCGCACCAGGCATTCCTCGGGCGTCTCGCCGGGCTCGACCTTGCCGCCCGGAAACTCCCACAGGCCGGCGAGCTGCTTGCCTTCGGGGCGCTGCGCCAGAAGCACGCGCCGGTCGGCGTCGACCAGCGCGCAGGCCGCGACGAGGAGCAGGCGTCTTCCGGCTGGCTTGATCTCGCTCATGCGCCGGCCGGCCGGCGATAATGGTAGCGGTAGACCTCCTCGAAACCGAGCGACCGGTAGAGCGACAGCGCCGCAACATTGCCGGCCTCGACCTGCAGCCAGGCTTCGCGCGCGCCGCGCAGCCGCGCCCATTTCAGCGCCGACAGGATGAGGTTGCGGCCATGGCCCTTGTTGCGTGCCGATTTTTCGGTGGCGATCTCGAACAGTCCGGCGAGGTCGCCGTCATGGACGCAGATCAGCGTCGCCAGCGGCTCGTTGCCGTCTTCGAGCGCAAACAGCCCGGCTTCCGGCTGGATTGCGCCGATGATCTCCGACAGGCCGGGCCGCAATGCGACGTCCGAGCCGTTCGTCTTGATCGCAGCGCCGATGAACCGGCTGATGTCCTTCAGCGGGATCTGGTCCATGGCCGCGTCGAGCTGCGCCTCCTTGAGCGGCAGGCGCATCACCAGCGACTCGTCGAACCGGTTCCAGCCCGCCTCGTCGAGATGCTTCGACAGCACCTGCCCCGAAAGCGGCGACATGCGAAAGGTCAGCGGCCTGCCATAGGCCTCGAAGCGGCGGCTGGCGCGCACGATGCGCTCGGCGATGTGCTGGGTGTCGCCCGGATCGAGCGGATTGACCGAGTTCAGGCGCTTCGCCGGATGGCCGGCCGTCAGCCGCACCACCCACGTCCCGTCATAGTGGACGGCCGCCGCCGGCCAGGCGCGAAAACCCGCCGCCTCGTAACGGCGCACGATCGCGAGCACGCTTGCCGGATGCCTCGACACCGGCGCCATCAGCTCCGGTAATCGCCGTTGATGGCGACATATTCCTTGGTGAGGTCGCAAGTCCACACCGTCGCCTTGCCGCGGCCGATGCCGATGTCGGCGCGGATGCGGATGTCGTCGCGCTTCATATAGGCCGAGGTCGCTTCTTCCGAGTAGGCCGGATCGCGCTCGCCCTCATGCGCCAGGCGGTTGTCGCCGAACCAGATCGACAGCCGGTCACGGTCTGCCGGCTCGCCCGCCTTGCCGACGGCCATGACGACGCGGCCCCAGTTGGCGTCCTCGCCGGCGACCGCCGTCTTGACCAGCGGCGAATTGGCGATCGAAAGCGCGATGCGCTTGGCCGAGCGGGCGGACTTGGCGCCCGTGACGGTGACCTCGACCTGCTTGCGCGCGCCCTCGCCGTCGCGCACCACCTGCAGCGCCAGCGACTTCAGCACCTTGCCCAGCGCACGGCGGAAGGCGCCGAGCCGCACATCCTTCGGATCGCCGATCACCGGAGCGCCGCGCGCGGCGGCCTTGCCGGTGGCGAAGATAAGCAGCGTGTCGCTGGTCGAGGTGTCGCTGTCGACGGTGACCGCATTGAAGGTCTTGGCCGTGCCGCGCGATAACAGATCCTGAAGAACGGGTGCCGCGATCGGCGCATCGGTGGCGATGAAGGAGAGCATTGTCGCCATATCGGGCGCGATCATGCCGGCGCCCTTGGCGATGCCGTTGATGGTCACGTCGGTGTCGCCGAGCTTCACCGTCTGGGTTGCCACTTTCGGATAGGTATCCGTGGTCATGATGGCCTTCGCCGCATCGGTCCACAGGTCCGGCTTGCCGTCCTTCACCAGGCTGGCAAGCAGATGGCTGAATTTGTTGGTGTCGAGCGGCTCGCCAATGACGCCGGTCGAGGCCAGGAACACATCGCTTTCGGAGCATCCGGCGGCCTTCGCCGCAGCCTCGCCGGTCAAAGCCGTCGAAGCGCGACCCTTCTTGCCGGTGAAGGCATTGGCATTGCCGGAATTGACCACCAGCACGCGCGCCTTGCCGGCAGGCAGGTTCTGGCGGCAGTAATCGACCGGCGCCGAAGGGCATTTCGACTTGGTGAACACACCGGCGACGGCCGTGCCCGGATCGAAGACCATGGCGAGCAGGTCGGTACGATTCCGGTACTTGATCCCGGCCTCGGCGGTGGCGATGCGCACGCCCTCGATGATCGGCATCTTGGGATATTTCTTCGGCGCGAGCGGCGAAATGGTTGCGGACATGGGCACCCCGGAGCGGCAGGAACGCGAAAGGAAGGCCGGTTTGCCCGATAGAACGCGCTGGCGCAAGAGGCGTTCTGGCCGCGCCTCGCGGGCGTCGCGGAGACGCTGCAACTTAAAACGGTCCGTTTCGTTTCAGCCTCGGACCCAATATGATCGGCAAAGAGATTCATCGGCTAAGGACGCGGATATGGGCGAAGTCGCCGCCCCGGGGCGCAAATCGATCGGCGCGAAGCGAAACCCGGAAAGCGCCGACGCCATTATCGAGGCCGCAGAAGCGGTGCTGGCGGAGGCCGGCTATTCCGGCTTTTCGATCGAGGCCGTCGCACGGCGGGCGCGGGCCGGGAAGCCGACCATCTATCGCTGGTGGCCGAGCAAGGCGGCGTTGCTGATCGAGGTCTATCAGCGGCAAAAGCGCGTCGCGGTGCCCAATACCGGCAGGCTCGAGGATGATCTTGCCGGCTTCCTCGTGAATCTGTTCGCGCATTGGCGCGACACTTCGTCCGGCAATGTCTTCCGCTCGCTGGTCGCCGAAGCGCAATCCGACGAGGCCGCCGCGGTGGCGCTTGCCGACTATGCGCGAGGGCGGCGCGCCCACACCAGCAGCATCGTCGAGCGGGCCAAGGCGCGCGGCGAGGTGTCGGTGGATGTCGATGCCGAGATCGTGGCCGACCTGATCGCCTCCTACGCCTGGCGGCATCTTTTGACCAAACGCCTCGACGAAGACGAAGCGACGATCCGGGCCGCGGTGCGTTATGTGGTGCGCGGCATAGCCGCATAATACGCGAAAGGGCGCCCGCAGGCGCCCTTTGCAATGGGTTCTGGCCTGTGCCGGATTACTTGCCGCTCTCCATCGAGTCGACCGCCGCCTTGAGCTTCGCGTCCGGAATCTCGACCTTGGCGGCTGCACGCAATTCCTTGACCATGGCGAAATACTTGTCGCGGATCACCGCCTGCTTGGCCTGGTCCTTGACGTCGTCGAAGGCCGGCGGCTGCTTGGCGCGCTTGTCCTCGACCTTGATGACATGCCAGCCGAACTGCGACTGCACCGGCTCCTTCGAGTATTTGCCGACATCGAGCGCGAATGCCGCCTTGTCGAATTCCGGCACCATCTGCCCGGGACCGAACCAGCCGAGGTCGCCGCCGCTCGACTTGCCGCTCGGGTCGCTGGTGTGCTCGTTGGCGAGCTTCTGGAAATCGGCGCCGCCGTCGAGCTGCTTGATGATCGCCTCGGCCTCTTCCTTCGTCTTCACGAGGATGTGACGGGCATGGATCTCGTTGACCGGCGGCGTGTTGGCGATTTCCTGGTCGTAGCGGGCACGGACATCTGCATCCGTCACCTTGTCGACGACCTCCTTCTCGACGACCTCGCCATGCAGCGCGCGCTTCTGCAGGAACGCCATGCGGCGCTGGAAATCGGCATTCTTGTCGAGACCGCTGTCGACCGCCTTCTTGGCCATGACGCGGATTTCGATGGCCGCCGAAAGGGCGGCAGCGCGGCGCTGTTCCGGCGGCAGCTGCGCGAACTGCTGCGACAGCTCGCCTTCGGCGAGCGCGAGGTCGGCCTCGGTCAGCTTCTCGCCGTTGATGGTGGCGACCACGGCGTTCGGATCGACCGGAGCGACGGCGGGCGCCGCGGCATCCGGCTGGGCGGGCTTGGTTTCCTGCGCCATCAGCGGCGACAGCGAAAGAGCCGAGAGCCCGAAGGCCAGGCCAAGGCCGGCGAGCGACGCGCGGCGGAACGACAGGGACATCAAGATAAACTCCAATGGGATTGCCAATAAGGATCGCTTGAGCGGAAAGGTTCCAGATCAGTCGGATTGTGGCGGAATTTGGCGCTGCCCATAGGGTCAACGCGGCGTTGACATCGATTGAGCCCCCTCTTATCTGTCCAACGACTTGGCGTCCAGAACCGTTTTCCGGGCGCTTTTTGCGTTTGCCCGCATTCACGCGGATTTGATGGGCCCGCCAGGCGCCCGTCGCAAACGGCTAAAATTGCTATCGAAAGGGCCATTGGATGGTCAGTCTCGGCGGTCTCGCCCGTAAGGTTTTCGGCTCCTCCAACGATCGCCGAGTCAAGGCGACCCGGCCCCGGGTCGAGGCGATCAACGCCATGGAAAACGAGATGCAGGCGCTCTCCGACGCCGAGCTTGCCGGCCGCACGGAAAAATTCCGCCAGGATCTCGCCAACGGCGCCTCGCTCGACGACCTGCTGATACCGGCCTTCGCCACAGTGCGCGAGGCAGCCCGCCGCGTTCTGGGCATGCGCCCCTTTGATGTTCAATTGATCGGCGGCATGGTGCTGCACAATGGCGGCATCGCCGAAATGCGTACCGGCGAAGGCAAGACGCTGGTCGCCACCTTGCCGGTCTATCTCAACGCGCTGGCCGGCAAGGGCGTTCATGTCGTCACCGTCAACGACTATCTGGCCAAGCGCGACGCCGAATGGATGGGCCGCATCTACAAGTTCCTCGGCCTGACTGTCGGCATCATCGTGCACGGCCTTTCCGACGAGGAGCGCCGCGACGCCTACGCCTGCGACGTCACCTACGCCACCAACAACGAGCTCGGCTTCGACTATCTGCGCGACAACATGAAATACGAGCGCTCGCAGATGGTGCAGCGCGGCCATGCCTACGCCATCGTCGACGAGGTCGATTCCATCCTGGTCGACGAAGCGCGCACGCCGCTGATCATTTCCGGTCCGCTCGAGGACCGCTCGGAAATGTACAACACCATCGACGCCTTCATGCTGAAGCTCGGCCCGGCCGACTACGAGGTCGACGAGAAGCAGAAGACCACGATCTTCACCGAGGACGGCACCGAGAAGCTGGAAAACATGCTGCGCGATGCCGGCCTGTTGAAGGGCGAGTCGCTCTACGACGTCGAGAACGTCGCCATCGTCCACCACGTCAACAACGCGCTGAAGGCGCACCTCCTGTTCCAGAAGGACAGGGACTACATCGTGCGCAACGGCGAGATCGTCATCATCGACGAGTTCACCGGCCGCATGATGCCCGGCCGCCGCTATTCGGAAGGCCTGCACCAGGCGCTCGAAGCCAAGGAGCATGTGCAGATCCAGCCGGAGAACCAGACGCTGGCCTCCGTCACCTTCCAGAACTATTTCCGCCTCTACAAGAAGCTCGCCGGCATGACCGGCACGGCGCTGACCGAGGCCGAGGAATTCGCCAACATCTACAATCTCGAGGTCACCGAGATCCCGACCAACCTGCCGGTCGTCCGCAAGGACGAGGACGACGAGGTCTATCGGACGGTGGACGAGAAGTACAAGGCGATCGTCAAGGAGATCAAGGAAGCGCGCGACAAGGGCCAGCCGATCCTGGTCGGCACCACCTCGATCGAGAAATCCGAGCAGCTGGCCGAACGCCTGCGCAAGGACGGTTTCAAGAACTTCGAGGTTCTGAACGCCCGCCACCACGAGCGCGAGGCGGCCATCGTCGCCCAGGCCGGCAAGCCCGGCGCCATCACCATCGCCACCAACATGGCCGGCCGAGGCACCGACATCCAGCTTGGCGGCAATGCCGACATGCGCATCGCCGAGGAGCTGGCCGACATGCCGGCCGGACCGGAGCGCGACGCGCGCGAGAAGCATATCCGCGATGACGTCGCGCAGCTGAAGGAGAAGGCGCTGGCGGCCGGCGGCCTCTACGTCTTGGCCACCGAGCGCCACGAATCGCGCCGCATCGACAACCAGCTCCGTGGCCGCTCCGGCCGTCAGGGCGACCCCGGCCGCTCGAAATTCTTCCTGTCGCTGCAGGACGATCTGATGCGCATCTTCGGCTCCGAGCGCATGGACGGCATGCTGCAGAAGCTCGGCCTCAAGGAAGACGAGGCGATCATCCACCCGTGGATCAACAAGGCGCTGGAAAAGGCGCAGAAGAAGGTCGAGGCGCGCAACTTCGACATCCGCAAGAATCTGCTCAAGTACGACGACGTCTCGAACGACCAGCGCAAGGCGGTGTTCCAGCGGCGCATCGAGCTGATGGACGGAGAAGGTCTGGCCGAAACCGTCGCCGAGATGCGCGAGGGCGTCATCGAGGAGATCGTCGCCAAGAACATCCCCGAAAATGCCTATGCCGAGCAGTGGAACGTCACCGGCCTGAAGGAGGAAGTGGCACAGTACCTGAACCTGGACCTGCCCGTCGAGGAGTGGGTCAAGGAAGAGGGCATTGCCGAAGACGACCTCCGCGAACGCATCACGGCGGCTGCCGATGCGGCCGCAAAGGAACGCGCCGACCGCTTCGGCCCCGACGTGATGAGCTATGTCGAGCGCTCGGTGGTGCTGCAGACGCTTGACCACCTGTGGCGCGAGCACATCGTCAACCTCGACCACCTGCGCTCGGTCGTCGGCTTCCGCGGCTATGCCCAGCGCGATCCGCTGCAGGAATACAAGGGCGAAGCCTTCGAGCTGTTCCAGGCCATGCTCGGCAATCTGGAACAGGCCGTCACCGCGCAGCTTATGCGCGTCGAGCTGGTTCGCCAGGCGGCTGAAGCGCCGCCGCCGGCAGCGCCCGACATGTTCGGCAGCCACATCGACGGCACCACCGGCGAGGACGACTTCCAGGGCGGCGAGACGGCGTTGCTGGTCCGCCAGGAATCCAATGCCATCGTCGCGCCGGAGAATCGCGATCCGAAGAACCCGGCGACCTGGGGCAAGATCGGCCGCAACGAGACCTGCCCCTGCGGCTCCGGCAAGAAATACAAGCACTGCCACGGTGCATTCGCCTGACACCCTTTATCTTGTCCCCGTTCAACGGGGAGAAGAGGCCCGAAGGGCGGTAGCGCCAGCTTTGGCGGTTTACTTCAGGCCTAGAGCAATTCCAGGAAAGCGTGTAACGGCTTTCCGTCTGGAATTGCTTAAAAAACAAATACTTGGAGCGGGTCGGCGATTCTATGAATCGCTGAACCACTCTAGGGAGCAAGCCTCTACAACAACCCCGACGCCCGCGCCGCCGCCGTTGCCTCGCCGCGCGAGACGGCTTCGAGTTTCTCCAGCACCGCCGAGACATGATGATCGACGGTCTTCGGCGAGATGGTCAGCTGCGCGGCGATCTTCTTGTTGGAGAAGCCGCGCTCGATCAGCTGGAGGACCTCCATCTGGCGCTGGGTGAGGCCGGCAAGGTTGGCGCGCGTTGCCTGCCTTGGTCCCCTCGCGACATGGCTGACACCGCTCTGCCGCATCATGCCGCGCACATGCTGCGCCACCGGCCTTGCGCCAAGTTCCTCGAAAATGTCGAGCGCCTCGCGCTGGGCCACCTCGTCGCCTTGCAGCAGGGCGAGCGCGCACTCGAAGGGGGCGCCCATCCGGTTCCAGAAAGCCGCGGCGCCCTGCCAGTCGCCGGCAAGCGAAAGCCGATGCGGCTCGGCCATGCCGTCGATCACGCCGGGATCGCTGTCCGGCGACAGAAATAGGCGCCAGGTGACCAGCTCGCCGACCACGGCGCGCGCCGGCGACAGGCTTTCGGCAAGATCGATAAGGCGCAGCGCCTCGTTCCGGTCGCCTTGCCCTAGCCAGGCAAGCTCCGCCATCACCGCCGCGTAGGGCGCCAGCCGCTGTAGCTCCATGCCCTTGTCGAGGAACCGCTTCATCTCGTCCAGCACCGGCTCGGCCGATGGATCGCCGCGCCGGATGCGCAGCCTCGCCAGCGCCACCAGCGAGGGGTAGCGCACAAGCGCGGTCGTTGCCTCATCGTCGATGACGTCATGCGCCACCGCCGCCGCCTCGTTCCACAGGCCACGCCGCAGCAGCAATTGCGCCTGCACGCCGCGCATATAGTCGCGCCAGGTGGCGAGATCGTTCTCGACGCAATAGGCGATGCCGCGGTCGAGGAAGGCTTCTGCTTCGGCGAGGTTGAGCCTGTTCATCTCGACGCAGGCGCAGTTGGTGAAGGCGCGCGCCGCATGCTCCTGGAAGTTCCCCGCAAGGGCGATGCCAAGGCTGCGGGCGAGGTCGCGCCGCCCCTTGGCGAAATCCAGCCATTGCCCGGCGGCGCCGACATTGTTGAGAGCGTGGCAGAGGATGTCCGGCCGGTTCAGCCGCTCCGCCAGCTCGACGGCCTTGGCTCCAAGCGAAAGCGTATCGTCGAGCCGCTCCGCCAGCATCGCCAGTTGCGACAGGTTCGAATAGGCCATGGCAAGCTCGGCGCTGTCGGGCGCCGTTTCCAGAAGCTCGACGGCCTGCGCGCCGAACCGGTCCGCCGCCGCGCGGTCGCCGACGAGATAGGCGAAGCGCGACAGGCATCTGAGGCTGTCGCCTTCCTTCAACCTGTCGCCAAGCGCCTGCCACAGCCTGCGCGCCTCTCCCTGCGCCCCCATGGCCGCGTCGATGCGGCCGATCAAATGGCATTCGAAGGCATGGCCTTCGTGCAGCGCCGCCTGGCTTTCCATCGGCAGGCCGTCGCAATACCGCAAGGCGACCTCGTAATGGCCGGCGGCATCGCGATGCGCGCCGACCCGCGAAGCCTCGCGGGCGGCAAGCGGCGCCAGCGCGCGCACGGCCTCGAGGTTCTGCGCCTCGACAGCATGGTGCACCAGCCTTGCCGTGGCCACGTCCGGGTTCTCCTGCAGCGCTGCGAGCGCCCGCTCGTTGTACTCGCGCCGTTTGCTCGGCGTCAGCGCCATCTCGATGGCGCGGCGGGCGATCTCGTGCCGGAAGGCGTAGCCGTCACCAAAGTCCTCGAGCATGCCCTGGCTGACGCATTCGGCGAGCTGACCGGCGGCGGCGATCCCGCACAGGCCCTGCAGCGCCCAGCCGTCGGCGCGGCGCGGAAACACCGACACCGCGTCGAGCATCGAGCGGGCGCCGGGCGACAGCCGCTCTGCCCGCGCCAGCACCGCGTCACGAACGCTGGCCGGCAGCGCGGTGTCGCTTTCGGCGGCAAGCAGTTCCGTGACGAAGAAGGCATTGCCTGCGGAGGCCCAGTATATGGCGCTGCCGTCGCGGCCGGCCAGTTCGGCCAGCGACAGCACCGCGGCCTCGCTGAGCAGCGGCACCTCGATACGTTGGACATTGCCGGCCGGGATTTCGCCAAGCGCGCGGCGCACGCGCATCTGTCCCTCGCTGCGGTCCGTGCGCGCCGTGACCAGCAGCAGAATGTGGGAGTTTGCAATGCGCCGCCCGAGGAAGCGGACAAAATCGAGCGTCGCGTCATCCGCCCAATGCAGGTCCTCGATGACCAGCAGACTCCGGCCTTTCGCCTCGAAGACGTCGAGCGCATCGGAAAACAGCGGCAGCCTCTGCCCCTGCCGGTCATCGATCGCGCGCGGCAGTTCCCATTGCGCCGCGCGGGCGAGGTCGTAGAGCGGCCCCAGCGGGTCGGGGATCGACAGATCCTCGCAGGCGCTGCGCAGCAAGCTCACCCCTCGCCCCACATGATCCATGCCCACATGATCCACGAAAGCCTCGACCAGCGCCGTCTTGCCGGCGCCGGCCTCGCCCGCCAGCGCCGCGACGCGGCCACGGCCTTTTGCCGCGTCCGCCAGCAGGGCCTCCAGTTGCCGCAGCTGCGTCTGCCGTTCCAGCAGCATTGTCATCTCTCTCGCGAAGTACGAATTTCACCGTGGCGGGCGTGCCGCCTCGATAGTCCGGATGAGCGCGCCACAATGTGACCTTCCACACATTGCGGTGCTTCTCTCCACAAATAACGTCGCCAATATAGGGAATCGTCCCGCCCAATATGGGGAAAGACTCCGATGCGCGGATTTTGCGAGCGTGGTTTTAGTCCGGCTGCGCTCGGACCGAGCGCGATTCAATCACCAAAGGAAAGCAATCATGCCTCGCTATCTGGTTGAACGTACATTTCCCGACGGGCTCAACGTGCCGATGAACGATGCCGGCGCGACCGCCATGGGCGGCGTCATCGCCCGCAACGCCGAAAAGGGCGTGACCTGGGTGCAGTCCTTCGTCTCGCCCGACAAGTCGAAGAGCTTCTGCGTCTACGACGCGCCCTCGCCCGAAGCGGTCCGCAGCACGGCGCAGAAGAATTCGCTTCCCGTCGACAAGATCACGGAGGTGCGGGTCCTCGACCCCTACTTTTATCGCTGATCCGCGACGCAACGATGCGCTCCAGATCGTCCCCGCCGGAGGCGGACCTGATGTCATGCCGGACAGCGAGAGTGTATCCGCCGCGGCGGATATCCTCACGCCACCGCGCGGCTTCATCCGGCGGGCCGTGTCGGCGCTGCTTTCGCCTCTGCGGATCCGGCGCCGCCGGTTGCCGCCGCGGGACGACCATCTGAGACGCGACATCGGCTTCGAGCAGCGCGAGATGCCACGCGAATATTGGGAATATTGGTGGCATCACCGCTGATCTTAGACCGGCGGACCTGAGCGGTCCCGCCAGCAACTACAGGCGCCGCAGGCATTCCAGGGCCGCCCATCGACCTGGCCGGCTCTGCCTTGCGCGCCTCAACCGAATTGGAGAGGAAAATGAAAATCCACAACTGGTCCCGGGGCCTCATCGCGGCATCGGTCCTGGCCGTCCTGGCAACCGGTGCCGCCGAGGCCGAGACCGTCAACCCGCTCGCCGAAAAAGTGCGGGCGGCCGACAGCCGCTTCGAGGACGTCGCGGTGGCGAAAGCCGAAGGCTATGCGCCGATCCCCTGCGCCAGCGGCCTCACCGGCGGCGCGATGGGCATCCACTACGTCAACGCCGCCTATCTGAAGGACGACGCCGTCGACGTCGCCAAGCCGGAGGCGGTGATGTACGAACCGATGGCCGACGGCACGCTGAAGCTGATCGCGGTCGAGTACATCACCTCGAAGGGTCCGGCCTCGCTCGAAGGCCATCTGTTCAACTTCAACACCGCGCCCAACCGCTACGGCCTCGGCCCGTTCTACGAGCTGCATGTCTGGGCCTGGAAGCCGAACCCGACCGGCGCCTTCGCCGACATGAACCCGAACGTGTCGTGCGACGCGATGAAGGGGATGTAAGGCATCCCTTCCTTCTCCCCGTCACTATACGGGGAGAAGGTGGCCCGAAGGGCCGGATGAGGGCAGCGCCAGCGCGATGTCTACGATCCATGCAACTTCCGCGGGATTTGCCGTAGCGCGATCCTTCAAAAGCCTGCGCTGCCGCTCATCCGCCTGCCGGCGTTCGCCGTTCGAAAAGCCAAGCAATTGGCTTTTCGTCCGCTGCGCGGACCACGCCTCACTCCCCGTATAGTGACGGGGAGAAGGAAGCTCTCCACCCAACCGTTTCTTAAGGTGTTTCGGATAGACCGGAATGCCGAAAAAGAGGCGGAAAACGGAGAGTATTCGGGGTGCGCTTTTCCGCGGCGACGACTGCCGGGCGGTTCCTGCCGCAGCGCTGGGCGCTGCGCATGCGGCCGCTGCTTGGCCGCATCGATGCCGCGCTGTTCACCGCAGACGAGCGCGGCGAAGCCGGCCGCATGTCGCTGATCGCCTTTTCCATCCGCATCGTCAGCGCCGTCATCGCCTTCATCAGCCAGGTGCTGATGGCGCGCTGGATGGGCTCGTTCGAATACGGCATCTTCGTGCTCGTCTGGGTGACGATGGTGATCGTCGGCAACCTCGCCTGCCTCGGCTTCCACACCTCGGTCATCCGTTTCATTCCCGAATATCGCGAGCGCGGCATGCTCGCCGAACTGCGCGGCATCGTGATGGCGAGCCGCCTGTTCGTGCTGGTCGCCTCGACGCTGATCGCAGGGCTGGGCGCGCTCGGCGTGTGGCTCGCCTCGCCCTGGATCGAAAGCTACTACGTCGTTCCCTTCATCCTCGGCGTCATCTGCCTGCCGATGATCGCGATGGGCGATCTGCTGCAGGGGCTGGCGCGCGCCAATTCATGGGCCCTGTTTGCGCTGTCGCCGACCTATCTCGTCCGGCCGGTGCTGATCCTGGTGTTCATGGCGGCAATGCTCGCCATGCGCTACGTGCCCGATGCCAAGACCGCGATCTTCGCCTCGATCGCCGCCACCTATGTCACGACGCTCGGCCAGCTGATGGGCGTCACCTCGCGCATGGAGAAAAAGATCCCTGCCGGACCGATGACCGTGCATTTCGGCCAATGGTTCCTCGTCTCGCTGCCGATCTTCCTGGTCGAGAGTTTCTTCTTCCTGCTCACCAATGCCGACGTGCTGATGGTCGGCGCCTATCTCGACCCCAATGACGTCGCCGTCTATTTCGCCACGGTGAAGACGCTGGCGCTGGTGCATTTCGTCTATTTCGCCGTCAAGGCGGGCGTTGCCCAGCGCTATGCGCAGTTCACCCATGGCGAGCCCGAAAGGCTCGCCGCCTTTGCCCGCGAGACCGTCTCCTGGACGTTCTGGCCCTCGCTGGCGATGGCACTGCTGGTGCTGGCGCTGGGCGAGCCGATGCTGGTGCTGTTCGGCCCCGAATTCACCGCCGGCTATCCGCTGCTTTTCCTGCTGGTCCTAGGCGTCGTCGCGCGCGGCGCCGTCGGCCCCTGCGAAAGCCTGCTGACCATGAGCGGCAACCAGAACATCTGCGCCGCCGTCTACGCCATGACGCTTGCCCTGAACATCGGTCTCAACGTCATCCTGATCCCGCACTTCGGCCTCTGGGGCGCGGCGATCGCCACCAGCCTCGCCATGGTCTTCGAGGCCGGCGCGCTGTCCTTCACCGTCTGGCGCAAGCTCGGCATCGTCATGGCGATTTTCGTGCCTGCAAATAGGGAAGTCGCCTGATGGCCGCGGTTCCGTTGCTTGAAGAGACCAGCGGCGGTCCTGCCGGCGCCATGGTGTCGGGCCTTGCCGGCCTCGTCAGGGAGGCCGATCCCGCCCATATCGAGCTCTTCGCCAACAACCGGCCGGAGCGCAAGCTCGCGATCTATCCGGCTTCGGCCGGCTTCGACCTCGTCGAGGAGCTCGACTATCTCAGCGCCCGCACGATCGAGCCCAACGTCTTCTTCAACCCGCGCTTCGTGGCGCCCGCCATGCCGAGGCTCGAGGACCGCGAAGTGCGGCTGGCCGTGATCCGCGACGGCGACGAGTACCGCAACCGGCTGCGGCTTCTGGTGCCGTTCTCGGTCGAGCGCCCGGCGATCCCGCTCGGCGTCCCGGTCATGCGCACCTGGGCGAGCCCTTTCGGGCCGCTCGGCACGCCGCTGGTCGACCGCGACGATCCGGTCGGCGTCATCGAGGACTTCTTCTCGATGCTGGGGAGGCCGCATCTCAAATTGCCGAAGGTGTTCGTGCTGCCCGACATGAAGCTCGACGGCCCGGTGGCGAGCCTGCTCACCTCCTTTGCCGACAGCCGCGGCCTGACATTGGTCGTCACCGGCAAGGCCGAGCGCCCGGTGCTGGAAAGCGATGCCGACGGCGACGACTACCTCAAGACATCGCTGCGCGCGCATCACCATCGCGAATTCCGGCGCCTGAAGCGGCGCCTCGCCGACCTCGGCAAGCTCGAGCATGTCGTGGCGCGCGGACAGGACGAGATCCGCCATGCCATCGAAAGCTTCCTGACGCTGGAAGCCGCCGGCTGGAAAGGCCGCGAGCGCACGGCGATGGCGATCGACCGCTACCGCGCCGCCTTCGCCCGCGAGGCCGTGCACAGGCTGGCCGAGCACGACATGTGCCGCATCCATTCGCTGAAGCTCGACGGCCGCACCATCGCCTGCCTAGTGGTCTTCGTCGAGGCGGGTGTCGCCTACACCTGGAAGACGGCCTATGACGAGGCGCTCTCCGCCTATTCGCCGGGCACGCTGCTGATGATCGAGGTGACGAAGCAGCATCTCGACGACCCCAACATCGTCATGACCGATTCCTGCGCAGTGCCCGACCATCCGGTGATGAGCCGGCTGTGGATGGAGCGCAAGCCGATGGGCACGCTGGTGGTCGGCCTCACGCCCGACGCCGACCGGCTGGCGCGCCAGGCGGCCTCGCAGCTGCACCTCTACCGCGAGACCCGCAACATGGCGCGCCTCCTGCGCAACCGCATGCGGAGCCTCTTGAAAAGGCGCTAGATGAAAGGCGGCATACCGGCTATGGCATGCGGCGGCCGGATCCGGCCGGCCCTCACCACAAAGCATTTCCCGATGATCGAAACCTTCCTGCGCTTCGCCCGCCTCTGTGCGCCGCTTGTCCTGCTCGCCACGCTTCCGGCCCGGGCCCTGGCCGATACTTGCCCCGAGGATTGCTCCGAGCCCGCGCCGCCGCCCGTCAACGTCTACAGCCACACCACCACCGGCAATATGAGCCAGGCGACGTCAGCCGCGTTGCCGCGCGTCTATGTGCCCAACCGCTCCTCGAACAGCGTCTCGGTGATCGATCCGGCGACGCTCAAGGAGGTCGACAGGTTTCCGGTCGGCAGCAAGCCTCAGCACGTCGTTCCCTCCTGGGACCTGAAGACGCTCTGGGTGGCCAACAACGGCACCGGCAGGAACGGCAGCCTGACGCCGATCGACCCGGCGACCGCCAAACCCGGCAAGCAGGTGCCGGTGGACGACCCCTACAACATGTATTTCATGCCCGACGGCAGCGCCGCCATCATCGTCGACGAGGCGCTGAGGCAGCTCGATCTGCGCGACCCGCAGACCATGGCCCTGAAATCGATCATCCCGACGCCGACCTGCCCTGGCATTAACCACGCCGATTTCTCGGCCGACAATTCCTACGCGATCTTCACCTGCGAATATGGCGACGGCGGCCTGGCCAAGATCGACCTCAAGAACCAGAAGGTGCTTGGCCATCTCGATCTGTCGAAGATGGGAATGCCGCAGGACATAAGGCTCTCGCCCGACGGCAAGGTGTTTTACGTCGCTGACATGATGAATGACGGCGTCTTCCTCATCGACGGCGACAGTTTCAAGGAGATCGGCTTCATTGCGACCGGAATAGGCGCGCACGGCTTCGTCGTCAGCCGCGACGGCAAACGGCTCTACGTCTCGAACCGCGGCTCGCACAAGATGGAGCAGGGCCGCGCCGACGGGCCTGGCAGCGTGACGGTGATCGACTTCGCCACCCGCTCGGTCGTCGCCCAATGGCCGATCCCGGACGGCGGCAGCCCCGACATGGGCAATGTCAGCGCCGACGGCAGGCAGCTATGGCTCTCCGGCCGCTTCGACAGCGAAGTCTATATGATCGACACGACCTCGGGCGCCGTGACCAAGATCCGCGTCGGCGTCGAGCCGCACGGGCTGACGGTATGGCCGCAGCCGGGGCGGTATTCGCAGGGGCACACGGGGAATATGCGGTAGGGGTGTGTCGGTTGGCCTGCCACCCGAAGCTCGCAGAGCGAAGGTGGTGCCCCTAGCCGGGGCACGTCGCCCAACGGTCGGCGCTGGCGAAGTCCAACGGGCTCAGGCGCAAGACGGCGGCAAAGCCCGCGAGGAAGGCGGTCAGGCAGCCGGGCCGCAGGGCTTGATCGTCAACCATTCTGCTGGACGAGATGCCAGGAAAAAGGTTCAGCACGAACATTGACCGCGTCAGCGAACCAGCGCTGCGCGCATGCAGAATTACCGAAGAGATCGTCGCGGCCGCTTGCAGTCGGTCGCGACGATCGAGCCGGCAGGGTCAGCCTGAGACAATTTCGTAGTGGAGGATCTGGGCGTCGCCGAGGGACGATCTCCGTCCCGGCGAGATTACGCCGGAGCCGAAGAGGAGAATGTCTTCGCGGCGCACGAATACTTCATGGTCGGGTCCCATCGACACAAATGTGCCCGATGAGCTTCGCTCGATAAGCCGGGCCTTGCCATTCGAAATGGTGAACGCCGCGTGGTGCCTTGAGACCCAGGGCCGCTGGACGACGATATTGCATTCCGGGGATCGACCGATCGTCACCAATTCGTTGTTTCGACAGGATCGCAACTGATCTCCATAGCGGATGACCAGATTGATCTGCGGCGGCGGAGCGACGTGCCTGTCGATGATGGTGCCCCGGCTGGTGATCTGCGTACGGGCCTCATCGTCGCTCCACAGAGTATAGACATCGAAGAGTTCTTGCTTCCCCTTCAAGGCCATTTTGTCGAGGAGCCGCAAGCCACTACGGCTCCCCGCGGGAAGCGCTTCGCAGAAACTCTGGCTGATCAGCACCTCCCCGGGATTGGCCGTGGTAGACAACCTTGCGGTGACATTGACAGCGTCACCGAATACCTCGCCCCGGGTGCGAATGACCGCCCCGAAATGCAGTCCGATACGGGCGCTCAACGGCCCTTCCGTCAGTTGCCGGCTGATTTGGCAGACGGCCCTCAGCGCCGCCTCCGGGTTCTTGAACAGGCTGAGTACATCATCGCCTTTCGAGTGGATGAAATCACCGCCGTGCCGGGCGACGATCTCGCGCATCGCGCCGAGGCAATCCGAGACCTGCTGCAGAGCGGCATCGTCGCCGATGCGCTCATAGAGGGGCGTGCTGCCCACGACATCAGCTAAGAGGACTGCGGCCAGAAGTCTTTCCTGATCCATCGATCTCGTACCCGCCCCGAGAACACAGAGTATATAACACACCAGAGTTGCCTTTGACTTGTCTTGCGCGTCTGGGCCGGGCGGTGCCTCTCGACTTTGAAGACAAAATTGTCCCATCAAAAAAGTCGATGACGAAGTGCGGGACAAAAATCGGAAAAAAGTCAGGTAGCTCAACACCTACATAAAGGCGTTGGTGCCCCTAGCCGGGATCGAACCAGCACTCCTTGCGGAACTCGATTTTGAGTCGAGCGCGTCTACCAATTCCGCCATAGGGGCTCAGGCCGGGCGGCCTGGATGGGCGCGGACTATACGAGTGGACGGGTTTTCGTCAACTGGGCTGTTGCCGATTTGGCAGCGCTGGCCGCGCCTTTCGGTTTCGTGACCGCGTCGCCATTGTGCGGCGCGGAAAATCTTTCTAGACAGGCGGGCATGTCGAGGCGCCCAGAGCGAAAAGCGCTGGATGCGGCGCTTTGGGTCCTTGTCTCGCGCATCCCAGTGACCGAAAACCACTGCGCTATCCGGGGCGGCATGCATTAGGAGAGCCGATGCTTCGCGGACTTTACGACTGGACCCTGTCGCTGGCGGCGCGCAAATCGGCCGAATGGTGGCTGGCCTTCATCGCCTTCGTCGAAAGCTCGGTCTTCCTGGTGCCGGCCGACGTGCTCTATCTGCCGATGGCGCTGTCCAAGCCCGAGCGCGCCTATCGCTACGCGCTGATCGCCACGGTCGCCTCGGTGCTGGGCGGCATTTTCGGCTGGTTCATCGGCCATTATGCCTATGAGGCGGTCGCCAAGCCGATCCTCGAATTCTACGGCAAATACGACGAGTTCGAGCAGCTGCGCGTTTCGTCCGGCGTCGGCTTCATCGTCCTGATGCTCATCACCTCGGGCGCGGCGCATTTGCCGCCGATCAAGGTGGTCACGATTCTTTCGGGCGTCATCGGCGTCAACCTGCTGCTCTTCATCGGGCTTGCGATCGTGGCGCGCGGCGCCCGCTTCCTGCTGCTTGCCTGGCTGCTGCGCCGCTACGGCGAGTCGATCAAGGAGTTCATCGAAAAACGCCTTGGCATGATCGTCAGCGCCGGCGCCGCTGCCCTTATTTTGCTCTATATCGCGGTCAGATACGCCCACGGATAATCCCAAGCGAACGGATCAGCAGCGATGACAGCGACCATGAATGCCGACACCGGACGCCAGCGGACGCGCGCCGCGCTGTTCCTTACCGTCGCCATGGCCGCGACGGTCGGCTCGGCGCTGGCCTTCCAGTATATCGGCGGCTACATCCCCTGCCATCTCTGCCTGGAGCAGCGCACGCCCTACTATATCGGCGCGCCGCTGATGCTGGTGGCGGTGATCGCCTCGATGCTGCACGCGCCGGCCTGGGTGACGCGCGGGCTACTCGCGATCGGCGGTCTCCTGATGCTCTACGGCCTCTATCTCGGCGTCTACCACTCCGGCGTCGAATGGGCCTGGTGGCCGGGGCCTGCCGACTGCACCGCCGGCGCCGGCCCGGTCGACACCGGCGGCAAGGGCGTGCTCGACGCGCTCGACAAATTCATGCCGCCCTCCTGCGACAAGGCAGCGCTTCGCATCCTCGGCCTGTCGCTGGCCGGCTGGAACGCCATCGCCAGCTTCATCCTCGCCGCCGTCGCCTTCCGCAGCGCGCTGTCGCGCGACTGAGCCGGCACCACAGCGCCGACGCGAGATCGTTCAAGAATTCGGCAGGATGAGTCGGATGGAGTGATTTTCGAGAACCGGAGCGGAGCGGACATTAAGTCCGTGAGCACCGGAAGCGCAGAAAATCGCTTCAGGCGGCCAGCCTCCCGAATTCTCGAACGATCTCAAGGTTCCAGTTCGACGTCCCAGTACAGATAATCCATCCAGCTTTCATGCAGATGGTTGGGCGGGAACAGGCGGCCGTTGTTGTGCAGGTCGTGCACCGTCGGCTGGTATGGCTTCTGCAGCGGCCACATCTTGGCCTGCGCCGGCATCATCCCGCCTTTCCTGAGATTGCAGGGCGAGCAGGCGGCCACGACATTCTCCCAGGTCGTCGCCCCGCCGCGATGGCGCGGGATGACATGGTCGAAGGTGAGGTCGTCCGGCGTGCCGCAATACTGGCACTGGAAGCGGTCGCGCAGGAAGACGTTGAAGCGGGTGAAGGCGGGATGCCTGGACGGCTTCACATAGGCCTTCAGGCTCACCACGCTCGGCAGCTTCATCGAGAAGGTCGGCGAGGAGACGGCGTGCTCGTATTCGGCGACGATGTTGACCCGGTCGAGGAAGACGGCCTTGATGGCGTCCTGCCACGACCAGAGCGACAGGGGGTAATAGCTGAGCGGACGGTAGTCCGCATTCAGCACCAGCGCGGGAAGCCCATCCGGAGATACGGCAACCGTCACGTCCTCAGCCTCCTTGGTTCTAGAACCGAACGGCGCGGATACTGTAAGCCCGACATGACAGGGATGTGAAGCGGATTGTCGTTCGTCCAAACGGTCAAAAACGCATGATTTTCATGCTTTTTTGGCCATTTCGACCGGGGGCGCCGCGTCCCTGCCCTTCAATTCGCGATAGTAGGCCCAGAAAAGCCGCGACGCGACCCCTCGCCACGGACTCCATGATTCGGCCAGCCGAATCAGTGTTTTCTCCGGCGGACGGGGGTCGATGCCCAGCGCATGACCGACCGCCGTCTGCAGCGCGACATCGCGCGCGGGAAAGACATCCGGATGGCCCGCGGCGAAAAGCAGATAACATTCCGCCGTCCAGGGGCCGATGCCGGGCACGGCCGTCATCGCCGCGATCGCCTCGCGGGCGTCGAGCGAGCAAAGGTGATAAAGATCGAGCCCTGCGGCCACGGCCTCGGCGATCGCGATCAGCCCGCGCTGCTTCGGCCGCGACAAGCCGGCCTCGCGAAAAATGTCCTCGCCGGCGCCAAGTATCGCTTCCGGCGTCAGCGGATCGACCAGCCTGGTCAGCCGGCCGAAGATGGCATCGGCGCTGGCGCGGGACACCTGCTGCGAGACGATGATCGAGGCAAGGCTGCCGAATCCGGGCTCGGAAAGCCTCAGCGGCACCTCGCCCGCAATGCCGCGCACCTTCTCCAGCCGCGGATCGATGAGGCAGAGCGCGTCCAGCCCTGCCGCAATGTCGTCGAGCGAGGCGATGCGTTGCACGTTTGCTTGTTCCCTAGCTGTCCGCGAAGTGGCAATTGGTGGTGGCTAACTATCAACCGGCGGAAGCGCCTTTCAACCCGAATGCCGCCCGAGACATGACGCTCCTGACATTTCGCTTCGCGCCCAGCCCCAACGGCGAATTGCACCTCGGCCATGCCTATTCGGCCCTGCTCAACCAGCAAATGGCGACGCGGGCGGGCGGACGGCTCTTGCTGCGCATCGAGGACATCGACGTCACGCGCTGCACGCCTGAATTCGAGGCCGGCATATTCCGCGACCTCAAATGGCTGGGGCTCGATTGGGAAGAGCCGGTGCGGCGCCAATCCGAGCATTTTTCCGGATACAAGGCCGTGCTCGACCGGCTGATCGCCGAGGAGCTCGTCTATCCCGCCTTCATGAGTCGGGGCGAGATCCGCGCCTTCATCGCCGGAACCGAAAACCACGGCCGCGACTGGCCGCGCGACCCCGACGGCGTGCCGCTCTACCCGCCTCTCGACAAGGCCTTGCCGATGAAGGAGCGCAAGCGGCGCATGGCCGAGAATGCGCCTTTCGCCTGGCGGCTCGATGTCGAAGCGGCCATGGCGCGGGTACCGGGCGCCCTGTCATGGACCGAATTCACCGCCGAGACCATGTTTGCGGCGCACTCCGTCGAAGCAAGGCCGCGGGCCTGGGGCGACGTCATCGTGGCGCGCCGCGACATCCCGACCAGCTACCATCTCGCCGTGGTCGTCGACGATGCGCTGCAGGGCGTCAGCCATGTCGTTCGCGGTCAGGACCTTTACGCGGCCACCGGCGTGCAGCGCCTGCTGCAGGAACTGCTGGGCCTTGCGCCGCCACGCTATTTCCACCATCGCCTGATCCTCGGGCCAGACGGCAGGAAGCTGTCGAAGAGCCTCAAGGACACCGGCCTTGCGGCGCTTCGGGACGCCGGCGCGTCGCCGCAGGCGGTCAAGCGGCTGATCGAGCTTTGACTACAGGCGGGCAAGTCCCGCTTTGATCAGTGCCATCACGCTGATGAAGACGAAGGCGCCGCTCAAACCCCATGCCACTGCCAGCCTGAGGTCCCTGAAGGTGATGCCGTGCTCATTGGCGACCATCACCGCGACGAAGAAGCCCAGCGTGAACAGCAGCGTGTTGCCGGTCGAGCCGAAACCGTCGTCCTTCATGATGGCATCGAGCGCCGTGCCGAAAAAGAAACCGAACACGGCGACGGTCGCGACCGCGAACAGGAGCCAAGTCGTACCGAGATGCAAAAGCATGCCTGCCCATGGCGTGCCTTAACGCCCCTCTGGCACCCGTGTTGAATTCGAATGAGCTTATGGATCAACCGTTTCGTTTTGCTTGCCGAATTGAACGGCATTAGAGCAATTGCCGTCATCAACCTTTCACCCGCAGCCAGAGCCCTCCTCCCAATGCACAGCATCAAGCCGTTCATCCCCGCCTCCTTCGTCGTCCTTTGGGCGACAGGCTTCATCGGCGCGCGCTATGCCATGCCGTGGGCGGAGCCTTTCACCTTCCTCGCCATCCGCTTCGTGCTGGCGGCGATCCTGTTTGCGGGGCTGACTGTGATGCTCGGCTCGCGGAGGGCGAGCCGCGGGGAAGCGCTTCACGCGACGGTGGCCGGCGTCCTCATGCACGGCGTCTATCTGGGCGGCGTGTTCTGGGCGATCCACCGGGGCATGCCGGCAGGGCTTTCGGCGCTGATCGTCGGCCTGCAGCCGCTGATCACGGCGGTGCTTGCCGGCAAATTCCTCGGCGAGGCGATCCTGCCGCGCCATTGGGCGGGCCTTGCCGTCGGGCTTATGGGCGTCGTCATCGTGCTCTGGCCGAAGCTCGGCATGATCGGCGGCGGCGTCACCGCGGCAACGCTGACGGCCTCGCTGGTCTCGGTGCTCGGCATGGCCGCCGGAACGATCTGGCAGAAACGCTTCGCCTCCGGCGGCGACCTCGTCTCGGCGACGATGTGGCAATATGTCGGCGGCTCGGTCGTGACGATCCTGGGGTCGCTCGCCTTCGAGACGCGCGCGATCACCGTCAACGGCGAGCTCATCTTTGCCATGGCCTGGCTGGTCCTGGTGCTGTCGGTCGGCGCCATCTTCCTGTTGATGGTGATGATCAGGGACGGCGAAATGTCGAAAGTCGCGTCGCTGTTCTATCTGGTGCCGGCCGTCACCGCCGTCATCGCCTGGGCCCTGTTCGGCGAAGAGCTCAATGCGCTGCAGATCGCCGGCATGGCGATCGCCACGCTGGGCGTCGGCCTGGCCACCGCCGGGTCGCGCGGACCTCAACCAACGCGGGCGCGCGCCTCGAGATAGCGGCTGATCGCGGCGTTGAGCTCCCCGCCGAGGATGAAGATCGCCGAGATGATGTAGAGGAACACCACCGCGATCATGATCGAGGCCAGCCCCGCATAGGTCGTCACATAGGACGAGAAATGGTCGAGATAGGTGGCGAAGATGGTCGAGCCGGCCAGCCAGGCGACCAGCGTGAAGACGATGCCCGGAACGATCGAGACGAAGCGTCGCTTGCCGGCCGGCAGCCAGATATGCACCGAAAACAGGCCGATGACGATGACCGTGGAGGCGATCACGTAACGCCATATGGTGATCGTTCCCATATAGGGCTTGATCCATTCCAGATGCGCCTCGGCCAGCCGCCCGAGCAGCGGCGCGAACACCAGAAGCACGCTGACGGCGAGGAAGCAGGCCGTCGCGATCAGCACGAAGACGATGCTCTGCACCCTGCGGTGGATGATGCCGCGCGTCTCGGTCACACGATAGGCGCGGTTGAGCGAGGTGCGCAGCGCCTCGATGCCGTTCGAAGCGAAGTAGGCGGCCAAAAGCACGCCGTAGGTCAGAAGGTCGGTCCGTCGCACGGTGAGCACGTTCTGCACCTCGCGCGCGATCGGCTTGGCGATCTGCTCCGGCCAGGTATCGAAGACCAGGTGCACCGCCGTGTCGGCGAAGGCGCGCGCGCCGAGGAAGCTGGCCAGCGTCGTGGCGAAGATCAGGAACGGAAACAGCGCCATCAGCGAGGTGATCGCCAGATGGCTGGCCATTGCCCAGCCGTCGTCGGTGTTGAAATGGCCGATCGCATCGTAGAGCACGCGCTTGACCGCGACGATATTCCTGAGCAAGGGCCCGCGCTCCGCTCGATTGTGTCGACGCCGCGAATATGGGAAGGGATTGCGGCAAATGGCAAGGTCAGACAACGTTGCCCACCGCTGAACAGTTGCGCAGCATCATCGTCACCGGCGCCTCCTCCGGCATAGGCGCCTATTGCGCGCGGGCCTTGAAGGCGGAAGGCTGGCGCGTGTTCGCCACCGCGCGCAAGCCGGCCGACATCGCCGCGCTTCAAGCCGACGGCATCGAGGCCTTCTATCTCGACTATCGGGAAGCCGACTCCATCGCCGCCGTGGTCGATGCCGTGCTGGGGCGCACGGGCGGCACGCTGGCGGCGCTGTTCAACAACGGCGCCTATGCGCAGCCCGGCGCCGTCGAGGATCTGCCTGTCGAGGCGCTGCGCGAGCAGTTCGAGGCCAATTTCTTCGGCTGGCACGACCTGACGCGGCGCGTCGTGCCGATCATGCGCCGCCAGGGCCATGGCCGCCTCGTCCACTGCTCCTCGATCCTGGGCCTCGCCCCGGTTCGTTTTCGCGGCGCCTATTCGGCGTCCAAACACGCCGTCGAAGGCCTGATGCTGTGCATGCGCCAGGAACTCGAAGGCAGCGGCATCCATGCCGCGTTGATCGAGCCGGGGCCGGTGACCTCGAAGATCGCCAGCAACGGCCTGGCCTGGTTCTTGAAGAATATCGACATCGAGAACTCCGTCCACCGCGCCGACTACCAGGCGCAGCTTGCGCGGCTGCAGGCCGGCGGCAGCGTCTCGCGTCTGAAGCCCGGACCGGAGGTCGTCCATGCCGCCTTGCGCCACGCGCTTCTGTCACAGCGTCCGCGCCCGCACTATGTGGTAACGGTGCCGGCCAGAATCGGCGTAGTGCTCAAGCGCATCCTGCCGGCATCAGCGCTCTACCGCGTGCTCGCCAGGCGCGCCTGACCGAAACCGAACTGGAGCCAGCCCATGGCAACCGTCTTCAACATCCTCGCCATCCTCGTCATGGCCGCCGTCGTGGTCGTGCTGATCCGCGGCCTCATCAACATGATGCGCGGCGGCTCCGGCTTCACCTCTAACAAGCTGATGCAGGCCCGCGTGCTGCTGCAGTTCATAGCCTTGGTGCTGATCATGCTGACCGTCTACTTCACCCGCAAGTAACGGGCCGGGAGAGCGACGTGGTCAAGCTCAACAAGATCTACACGCGAACCGGCGACGACGGCACCACCGGCCTCGGCAGCGGCGACCGGCGGCTGAAATCCGATCTGCGCGTCGAAGCCTATGGCACGGTGGACGAGGCCAATGCCTGCATCGGCATGGCGCGGGTCCACACCGCAAAGGATTATCCGGCAATCGACGCCATGCTCTCCCGCATCCAGAACGATCTCTTCGACCTCGGCGCCGATCTTGCGGTGCCCGATGAGGGCAAGCCGCTCGACTACGAGCCGCTGCGCATCGTCGCCGCGCAGACCGGGCGCGTCGAAAAGGACATCGATCTTCTCAACAAGGACCTGCAGCCGCTGAAGTCCTTCGTGCTGAACGGCGGCACGCCGGCCGCGGCCGCCCTGCATCTGGCGCGCACGGTGGCGCGGCGCGCCGAGCGCATCATGGTGGCGCTGGCGCAGCATCCTGCCGAGCACGTCAACCGCGAGGCGCTGAAATACATCAACCGCGTCTCCGACTTCCTGTTCGTCGCCGCGCGAGCGGTCAATGACAACGGAAATGCCGACGTGCTATGGGTTCCCGGCAAGAACCGCTGACAATCGGGTAAGCGGAAGGGTCCGATGTTCATCCCGCTCTACGACACCAACAGGCTGCGCCACATCCGCCTGCAATATGTGACGATCGGGCTGATCGCGGCGAACGCGCTGGTCTATCTCGCGACCACGCTTGGCGGCGAAAGCTTCACCAACGCCGCGGTGCTCGGCCTCGGCTTCATCCCTTCGGTGGTCCATGACAAGGTCGAGCTGTCGCCCGAATTCGTCGTCATTCCCGAAAGCCTCAGCTATCTCAGCTATTCCTTCCTGCATGCCGACATCTTCCACCTCGGCGGCAACATGCTGTTCCTGTGGGTGTTCGGCGACAATGTCGAGGATGCGCTCGGCCATATCCGCTACCTGATCTTCTACCTCGCCTGCGCGGCGGCCGGCGCTTTCGTTCAAGGGTTGGTGGGCTGGGATTCGCAGGTGCCGCTGATCGGCGCCTCCGGCGCCATCGCCGGCGTGGTTGCGGCCTATCTGATCCTCTATCCGAGGGTTAAGGTGTGGGTGCTGGCTTTTGCCCGTATTCCCCTGCGCATCCCCGCCTTCATCCCGCTGATCCTCTGGATCCTGTTCCAGATCGTGATGTTTGCCGCCGGCGGCGAGGACCAGATTTCCTGGGCCTGCCATATCGGCGGCATCATTGCCGGCGCCGTCCTGGTCCTGGTGCTGCGCAGCCGCGGCGTGCCGCTGCTTGCCGGCGCCGACGGCGAGCCGGAGCCGACGCCGAATGTCCAGCAGGTCCCCGTTCCGACCGAGTCCGGGGCAACGCCCGAAACGCCGGCGCAGCCGGCGCCGCAATGGGGCCGCGGCGCCGCGTCACCTCGGGACTGAACCGATTTGAGTGCGTCGTGCATATTGACGCGCCGGATTGCCGCCACTACGGAAACGCCACCCTGGGCATGATCCCGAAAAGTGGGTACCGGTTTTCGGAAAAGGTCATGCACAATCGAAAGATCGGGGTGGAACAGGTTCTTGGCGGTCGAAGACCAGAATTCCGCCCGGAATGTCGGCTTTCGACAACTCTGACAAGGCGTACGCTGCTATAGCGCGCCCGACTATCTCAGGAGAGGTGACAGGAAAATGAAGATCCTTGTGCCCGTGAAGCGGGTTGTGGATGCGAACGTCAAGGTCCGGGTCAAGGCCGACGGGTTGGGCGTGGAGCTTGCCAACGTCAAGATGGCGATGAACCCGTTCGACGAGATCGCCGTCGAGGAAGCGATCCGGATCAAGGAAGCCGGCAAGGCCGAGGAGATCATCGTCGTGTCGATCGGCCCGCAGCAGGCACAGGAGACGCTCCGCACCGCGCTTGCCATGGGCGCCGACCGCGCCATCCTGGTCAAGACCGACGAGCAGACCGAGCCGCTCGGCGTCGCCAAGGTGCTGAAGGGCGTGGTCGAGGCCGAGCAACCCGGCCTCGTCATCCTCGGCAAGCAGGCGATCGATGACGACAGCAATCAGACCGGCCAGATGCTGGCGGCGCTGCTTGGCTGGGCCCAGGGCACCTTCGCTTCGAAGGTTGAGCTCGCCGGCGATCATGCCAAGGTGACGCGCGAGGTCGACGGCGGCCTGCAGACGGTCGAGCTGAAGATGCCGGCGATCGTCACCGCCGACCTCCGCCTCAACCAGCCGCGCTATGCCTCGCTGCCCAACATCATGAAGGCGAAGAAGAAGCCGCTCGACGAGAAGAGCCCGGCCGACTACGGCGCCGACGTCAAGCCGCGCCTCAAGGTGATCAAGACCGAGGAGCCGGGCGGCCGCAAGGCGGGCGTCAAGGTCAAGAGCGTGGCCGAACTGGTCGAGAAGCTCAAGAACGAAGCCGGCGTGCTCTGAAGCGGTCAGGAAAGGAACAGGAAAATGGCAATTCTCCTCATCGCCGAACACGACAACGCTACCCTTTCCGACCAGACCGCCAAGGCGCTGTCGGCGGCCCTCCAGATCGGCTCGGATGTCGACGTGTTGGTGGCCGGCAAGGGCGCCAAGGGCGCGGCCGACGCCGCCGCCAAGCTGAAGGGCGTGCGCAAGGTGCTGCTGGCCGAAGCCGACGAGCTTTCCGAACGCCTAGCCGAGCCGACGGCAGCGCTGGTGGTCTCGCTCGCCGGCTCCTATGACGCGATCGTCGCCCCGGCCACATCGTCCGGCAAGAACGTCGCGCCGCGCGTCGCAGCCCTGCTCGACGTCGCGCAGGTTTCCGAGATCATCGAGGTGGTCTCGCCCGACACCTTCAAGCGGCCGATCTATGCCGGCAACGCCATCCAGACCGTGCAGTCGACCGACGCCAAGAAGGTCATCACGGTGCGCACCGCCTCCTTCTCGGCCGCGCCCGAGGGCGGCGCGGCTTCGGTCGAGACGGTGAACGCCGCCGCGAACCCCGGCCTCTCCTCCTTCGTCGAGAACAAGCTCTCCGAGAACGACCGTCCGGAGCTGACCTCGGCCAAGATCATCATCTCGGGCGGCCGCGCGCTCGGCTCGTCGGAAAAGTTCCAGGAAGTGATCCTGCCCGTCGCCGACAAGCTCGGCGCGGCCGTCGGCGCAAGCCGGGCCGCGGTCGACGCGGGCTACGCCCCGAACGACTGGCAGGTCGGCCAGACCGGCAAGGTGGTCGCTCCCGACCTCTACATCGCCGTCGGCATCTCCGGCGCCATCCAGCACCTGGCCGGCATGAAGGATTCGAAGGTCATCGTCGCCATCAACAAGGACGAGGAAGCGCCGATCTTCCAGGTTGCCGACTACGGCCTCGTCGGCGATCTGTTCGTCATCCTGCCGGAGCTGCAAAAGGCGCTTTGACGTCATCAACTCTGGCATATTAAAATCCGAAGGGTGGGGTAGACGAAGTCGCCCCGCCCTTTTAGTTTGCACTGCACAAAAAGCAGGCCACGATGGCTTAAAAAAGCAATTCCGGGAAAAGCGCGTGGCGGTTTTCCGTTCGGAATTACGAGAAACAAAAAGAAGCGTTTCCGTGCTTCGCAGAAGCGGAGAGGCTTCAGACGGGATCGGGGTAATGAGCAAGATCGAGACGATCGGTATTGTCGGCGCGGGCCAAATGGGTGGCGGTATCGCCCATGTCTCGGCGCTGGCCGGCTACAAGGTTCTGATCCACGACATCTCGTCCGACCGCATCGAGAAGGGCATCGCCACCGTCAGCGGCAACATGGCCCGCCAGGTCGGCTCCGGGAAGCTCGAGGAGAAGGCGCGCAACGAGGCGATGGCACGCATCTCGTCGGCCGCCGCCATGGCCGATCTCGCCGCGGCCGACCTCGTCATCGAGGCGGCGACCGAGGACGAGACGGTCAAGCGCAAGATCTACGCCCAGCTCTGCCCGCAGCTCAATCCGGAAGCGATTCTGGCAACCAACACCTCCTCGATCTCGATAACCCGGCTCGCGGCTCAGACCGACCGGCCGGAGCGCTTCATCGGCATACATTTCATGAATCCGGTGCCGGTGATGAAGCTGGTCGAGCTGGTGCGCGGCATCGCCACGGAGGACCAGACCTTCGAGGCCGCCAAGGCATTCGTTAACCGGCTCGACAAGACGATCACCGTTTCGGAGGATTTCCCGGCCTTCATCGTCAACCGCATCCTGCTGCCGATGATCAACGAGGCGATCTACACGCTCTATGAGGGCGTCGGCACGGTCGACGCCATCGACACGGCGATGCGGCTCGGCGCCAACCATCCGATGGGACCGTTGCAGCTTGCCGACTTCATCGGCCTCGACACCTGCCTGTCGATCATGCAGGTGCTGCACGAGGGCCTGTCGGACTCGAAGTACCGCCCCTGCCCGCTGCTGGTGAAATATGTCGAGGCCGGCTGGCTTGGCCGCAAGACCGGCCGCGGCTTCTACGACTATCGCGGCGACCATCCGGTGCCGACGCGCTGAGCTTTCTCGACTGAAGCTCAGGACGCCGCGGCAAGCGCCCTCACGGTCTCATCCCTGACGTCCTCGTCCGGCGCCGCCGAAACGCACCCGCGTCCGGCCGCCTTGGCTGCATAACAGGCGGCGTCGGCGCGGGCGATGATCTCGTCCACTTCGCCGCAGCCGGCGCGGATCGGCGCCAGCCCGATGCTGGCGCCGATCGAATGCGCGCGGCCGTCCCAGCTGAAGCTCAGCTTGCGGATGGCATCGATGATGGAGCGCGCCGCGATCGCCGCTCGCGCCGGTGCCCCCGATTTCAGAATGACGGCGAACTCGTCGCCGCCGATGCGGGCGACGATGTCTTCCGGCCCGAGCGCGTGGCGGATGACGTCGGCGACGCGCTTCAGCAATGCATCGCCGGCGGCATGGCCGCCAGTGTCGTTGACCGCCTTGAAATGATCGAGGTCGACGAACATGAACTGGTGCTCGCCGCCGGTGAGACGGCACTGATCGACCAGTTCCTCCATCGTGAGGATGAAGCTGGAGCGGTTGGCGAGCCCGGTCAGCGCGTCGTGCGCCGCAGCGTAGGCCAGCTGGCGCTGCAGGGCGCGCGCATCGGTGAAGTCCTGGAAGACGATGACCAGCCCGCAGAACTCGTTGCGGTCGTTCATGATCGGCGACACCATTTGGCGAATGCTGCAGCGGGTGTCGTCGCGCCGGACGAGAACGGCGCGGGCGTTCTGGTCGCCATGAAGACGGCTGCCCGCCGAAGGCCGCGTCAGGCCGATCCTCTGCCCGCTTTCCTCGTCGACCGGCCAATAGGCATGGCCAAGCACCTCGCCCAGCGCCTCACCGGCAGCAACGCCGGTCAGCTTTTCGGCGACCGGATTCATGAAGGTGATGCGGTTGGCGGCGTCGGTGCAGATCACCGCGTCGCCGATCGACTGCAGCGTGACCCTGAGCCGCTCCTTCTCGTCGGCCAGCATGGCCGCGGAAACCCTGAGCCGTTCTTCGGCCTGCTTGCGCTGAGTGATGTCGGTCAGGCTGCCGATGGCCCGTATCAGCCGGCCTTCGCCGTCGCGTTCGATCGCCTTGCCGCGGTCGAGGATCCAGACCCAATGACCGTCCTTGTGTCGCATCCGGAACTCGGCCTCGAAGAAGGCCGTCTCGCCGGCAAGATGCGCCCGGTCCGCTTCCGCCACGCGCTCGCGGTCGTCCGGATGGATCATCGTCAGCCAGCGGTCGGGATCGCCGTCCAGCTCGCCATCGTCATAGCCCAGCATCCTGACCCAGGTCTCGGAGTAGATCGTGCCGCCCTTGCGCATGTCGAGGCTCCAGACGCCTTGTCCGGCGCTGGTCAGCGCGAAGTTCCAGCGCGTTTCGGCTTCGGCGATGCGCGCTTCGGCCTGCTTGCGCGCATCGATGTCCTCGATCTGCGACACAAGGTAGAGAGGGCGACGCGTCTCCTCTTCGCGGATGACCGAGCCGGCAAGCTGCGCCCAGACGGGGGTGCCGTCCTTCTTGAGGTAGCGCTTCTCGAAATGGAAGGAATCGATCTTTCCCTCCTTCAGCGCGATCATCGTCTCACGGCCGATCTGCAGATCGTCGGGATGCGTGATCTGGAAGAAGGTCAGCGCCTCGATTTCCGCCCGGCTATAGCCGAGCATCGCGGCGAAGGCGGGATTGGTCTGAACGATGCGGCCATCGAGGCCGACGATGGCGACGCCGATCGCCGAATCTTCCATCGCGCGGCGAAAGCGCTGCTCGCTTTCGGCGATCTGCCGGCGGTCGTCGATGATCTTGCGGATGAACAGCGCCGAGACAAACAGCGTCACGGCCGTGACGGCGACAGATAGCTGCAGGCAGAGCTTCAGCGCATCCGAACCGAGCTCCAGCGCCCGCAACAGGACCGATGCCGTCAGGCTAAGCAGCCCAGCTGCCATCAAGGCGAGCACAGCGCGCTTGCCGGCCCGCGGACCTTTCCAACTCAACCACGCCACAATGCGATCCCACCCAATGCGCAACTGCACGTCGCCACAACCCTGGCGGATCGATTTTAAGGAATGGTTGCACAAGCGGCGGCGAGCGTTCCGCTAACCGGCAAACAATTGCCGGCATGATTAAGGATCGGTGTGCAATCCTACCAGCGGACGAAAAACCGCCCGCCAAGCGCGCCGAGCGCGGTGAGAAACGCGATCGCGATCGTGTACCAGGTGGCGACGAACAGTGGCGAATCGTCGAAGCAATGCGCGGCATAAAAGGTCGCCGCCAAGCCGCCTGCCAGCAGGCCCGCGACCGCGCCGGCCAGCACCGGCCGCGTCGGCGCGCCATAGCGCAGCATGCCGAGGAAGACCGCCAGAGGTCCGATGCCGATCAGCGGGATGAAGCTCATGCAGATCATCATGTTCGTGCCGACGAGGCGGCGCCCCCAGTCGGCCTCCGGCACGACGAGAAGCTCAAGGACCACGGCGAGCACGACGAGCGCCGGCGCGGCGAGCATCCATAGTTTGGCGCGCCTGCCCGCCGCACCGGGCGTCGACAGCACCCTGATCAGGCCGAAGGCGGTGGCCGTGAGCGCCAGGGTGAAGACGAACTTCGACATGAAGCGCATCGTGTGCATGGCCGGCATGATGTCGGGGCGCGGGCCGATGGTCATGAAGAAGACCAGCGCCGCAACCGCCACCGCCACGCCGATGGCCAGCCACCAGGCCAGGCCGAGCGGTATCGCGGAGCGCCTTGATGAGGTCCTCGTTCTCATGTCACTGTCGTCCGAACCTTTTGGCGATCGCGGCAAGGCCGCGATGCAGCGACACGCGCACCGCCGTCTCGCTGATGCCGAGCTTGGCCGCCGTCTCGCCGATCGAGCGGCCATCGACCGAAATCGCCGAAACCACGGAGCGCTGCGAAGGCGGCAGGCCGTCGAGGGCCCGGTTTATTTCGCGCTCGCTGACCGTCTCCGCTTCCGGCTCGGCGAAGGTCTCGGCGATCTCGTCGATCTCGATCTCGATGCGTCGGCCGCGCCGGCGGAACGCGTCGATCAGCTTGAAGCGGGCGATCGCATAGACCCATGGCAGCACCGGCGCGTCTTCTCGCCACGTGTGCCGTTTGACGTGAATGGCCACCAAGGTTTCCTGCACGACATCCTCGGGGTCGACCCCGCCCTGAACGATCTTGCGCCGGACGAAGCCGCGGACGAGGGCGGCTATCCGGCGAAGAAAGTCGGCATAAGCCTTTTCGTCTCCGGCGATCGCGGCCCTAAGCAGCCGGGAAAGCTCGGCTTCGTCCTTGCCGGTCACAAGAGTTTACCCCCGATGTTCGCGCCTCGGCCCTGGTTTGTTACGTGGCCAACAAAATAATGTCCAAGCCAAAGTACCGGAAAATCACGAAAGTTTGCGGCACGGCGACCGATTGAAGCAGGGTCGTAATGTTGACTATACCGATCAGGTATTGATAGGTGCGTCCGAGCCCGAACCCCTGTCTCAAGTTTTGAGGACCATGCCATGAAATATGCTCTTTCCACCCTTGCCGGCGCCGTTGCGCTGACGGCGAGCCTGATCGCCGGGCCCGCCCTGGCCGAGGATGCCGGCATCATCGTCTACAACGCCCAGCATGAGAGCCTGGCCAAGGAATGGGCGAAGGGCTTCACCAAGGAAACCGGCATCAAGGTGACGCTGCGCAATGGCGGCGACAGCGATTTCTCCAACCAGATCGTCGCCGAAGGCGCCGCCTCGCCGGCCGACGTGTTCCTGACCGAGAATTCGCCGGCGATGGCGCTTGTCGAGGCGGCGAGGTTGTTCGCGCCGGTCGACGCCGAGACGCTGGCGCAGGTGCCGCAGGAATACCAGCCTTCGAGCGGCAAGTGGGTGGGCGTCGCCGCGCGCAGCACCGTCTTTGCCTGTAACAAGGACAAGCTGAAGGAAGACCAGTTGCCCAAGTCGCTGCTCGACCTCGCCGATCCGAGCTGGAAGGGCCGCTGGGCGGCATCGCCGTCCGGCGCCGATTTCCAGGCCATCGTCAGCGCCCTGCTCCAGCTCAAGGGTGAAGCCGCAACCGCCGACTGGCTGAAGGCGATGAAGGACAACTTCACCGCCTACAAGGGCAACAGCACGGTCATGAAGGCAGTCAATGCCGGCGAGATCGAAGGCGGCGTGATCTACCACTACTACTATTTCGGCGATCAGGCCAAGACCGGCGAAAACAGCAAGAATATCGGCCTGCACTATTTCAAGAACCAGGATCCGGGCGCGTTCGTGTCGATCTCCGGCGGCGGCGTGCTGGCCTCGAGCAAGCATCAGAAAGAGGCGCAGGCGTTCTTGAAGTGGGTCACCGGCAAGGGCGGCCAGGAAGTGCTGAAGACCGGCACATCCTATGAATACGCGGTCGGCAAGGGCGCCGGGTCCAACCCGAAGCTGGTGCCGCTCGCCGACCTGCAGGCGCCCAAGGTCGATCCGGCGACGCTGAACTCCAAGAAGGTCATCGACCTGATGACGCAAGCCGGCTTGCTTTAGTTCGCGTTCGTCCTAAAAGGACACCGACCGTGCTCCTGCGGGAATTCGCTTTCCGCGGGAGCGCTTTTGTTTTGGAGATGGCCTCGTCGATGACGATCAGCTGCCTATCCGGCCGCATCAGCGGTTCATCGGATCGCCTGCGTCCGTCGAGCCCGGAGAAGCATTGCCTCTGATGGCATCCGCGATCGACCTCACGCCCTCAGGCCCGCCGGCTGCCGCAAGGCAGAGCCAGCGGTCCACGTCGTGGATCACGCTTGCCGCCGCCCTCGTCTCGCTGATCGCGCTGCTGCCGCTCGCCTTCATTGTCTGGACCGCGATCCAGACCGGTTGGGAAACCGTGACCGCGCTGATCTTCCGGCCGCGCGTCGGCGATCTTCTGGTCAACACCATCCTGCTTGTCGTCGTGACCGTCCCGATCGCCATTGTGCTGTCGGTGGCGCTCGCCTGGCTGACCGAGCGCTCAGACCTGCCCGGCAATCGCCTCTGGTCGTGGCTGTCGGTGGCGCCGCTGGCCATTCCGGCCTTCGTCCACAGCTATGCCTGGATCAGCCTTGTGCCCGGCCTGCACGGGCTCTGGGCCGGCGTGCTGGTCTCCGTCATCGCCTATTTCCCGTTCCTCTATCTGCCGATCGCGGCCGCGCTGCGCCGGCTCGACCCGGCGCTGGAGGATGCGGCGGCCGCGCTTGGCCTTGGGCCCTGGCGGGTCTTCGCGCGCGTCGTGCTGCCGCAACTGCGGCTCGCCATCTGCGGCGGTTCGCTGCTGGTCGGCCTGCACCTGCTTGCCGAATACGGCCTCTATGTCTTCATTCGCTTCGACACCTTCACGACCGCGATCGTCGACCAGTTCCAGTCGACCTTCAACGGCCCGGCGGCCAACATGCTTGCCGCCGTGCTGGTCGCCTGCTGCTTCGTGCTGCTTGGCGTGGAAGTGATCGTGCGCGGCGAGGAGCGTTATGCGCGCGTCGGCTCCGGCGCCGCGCGCCAGCAGCAGCGCGCCAGCCTCGGCCGCGCCACGCTGCCTTGCCTGCTTTTGCCCGCCGGCACCGCGCTGCTCGCGCTCGGCGTGCCGTTCGTCACCGTCGGCCGCTGGCTGCTCGCCGGCGGCGCGGATGTCTGGCGTTGGGACGAGATCGGCCTGGCGCTCGGCCAGACGCTGTTCCTCGCCGTCGCCGGCGCGCTGCTTGCCACGATCGCCGCGATGCCGATGGCCTGGATCTCGATCCGCGCGCCGGGCCGTCTGCAGCGCCTGCTCGAGAGCTGCAACTACATCGTCGGCTCGCTGCCCGGTGTCGTCATCGCGCTGGCGCTGGTCACCATCACCGTGCGCATCGCCTTGCCGCTTTACCAGACGCTCTTCACCATCCTTTTCGGCTATGCGCTGATGTTTTTGCCGCGCGCGCTTGTCAGCCTGCGCGCTTCGGTCGCGCAGGCGCCGGTGGAGCTCGAGCGCGCCGCCTCGAGCCTGGGCCGGGCGCCGCTCAAGGCGCTGTGGTCGACGACGATCCGGCTGTCGGCGCCGGGTGCGGCGGCCGGCATGGCGATGGTGGCGCTCGGCATCACCAATGAACTGACCGCCACCCAGATGCTGGCGCCGAACGGCACCCGCACGCTGGCGATGGCGTTCTGGTCCTACAGCGGCGAGATCGACTACGCCTCCGCCGCCCCCTATGCGCTGATCATGGTGGCGATGTCGCTGCCGATGACCTGGGTGCTCTACGTCCAGTCGAAGCGGATGGCCGGACGATGAGCTTCCTCGAACTCAACGGCGTGGCGAAATACTACGGCAAGGTGGCGGCGCTGGCCGGCGTCGACCTCACCGTCGAAAGCGGCAGCCGCACCGCGATCGTCGGACCTTCCGGCTGCGGCAAGACGACCTTGCTGAGGCTGATCGCCGGCTTCGAGGCGCCTGACAGCGGCCGCATCGCGCTCGACGGCAAGGTGCTCGCCAATGGCGGCGCCGCCGTGCCCGCGCATCGCCGCGGCATCGGCGTGGTGGCGCAGGACGGCGCCCTGTTCCCGCATCTCACCATCGCCGACAACATCGGCTTCGGCATGCCCCGAAACGCCGAGAAGCGCGCAGAGCACATTATCGAGCTCGCCTATATCGTCGGGCTGGACAAGGCGATCCTGAAGCGCCGGCCGCACGAGCTTTCGGGCGGCCAGCAGCAGCGCGTCGCGCTCGCCCGCGCCATGGCGATGAAACCCCGGCTGATGCTGCTCGACGAGCCGTTCTCGGCGCTCGACACCGGCCTGCGCGCCTCGATGCGCAAGGCCGTTGCCGAGCTTCTGGAGGAGGCCGGCATCACCACCATCCTGGTCACCCACGACCAGGCCGAGGCGCTGTCCTTCGCCAGCCAGGTGGCCGTCATGCGCGACGGCCTGTTCTCGCAGGTCGGCACGCCGCGCGAGCTCTATTTCCAGCCCAAGGACAGGATGGTCGCCGAGTTCCTCGGCGACGCCATCATCGTGCCGGCCAGGATCGCCGACGGCTTCGCCATCTCGCCGCTTGGCCGCATCGCGGTCGACACCGCCGAGCGGCGCGACGTCGCCCGCATCATGCTCAGGCCCGAGCAGGTGGTCCTCAAGCGGACCTCGCGCGAAGGCATGTCGGGAACACCGGACATGCTGTTCGGCGAAGTGACGGACTCCGAATTCGCGGGTTCGGTCTGCACTGTCGCGGTGCGGCTGCTCAACAGCCCCGATCCGCCGGATGCGGCCGCGATCGGCAACACGCCGCTCATCCTGCGCAAGACAGGCATGGATGCCCCGTCCGTCGGCGAGATCGTGCGCCTCACCGTCACCGGCAAGGCGCATGTGTTTGCCTGAACGCAGGCTGGGCGCGGTTGCTCTACCGCACCCGCTCGCCTGTCGCCGGCGACCAGAGCGGCCATTGCTCCAGGAAATCGTGGCTATGGATGACGACCCGCTGGCCGTCGATCAGGATGATCGAATAGGCGGGCGGCGCCTGCTCGACCACTTCCTCGCCGATCAGGTCGAGCATGAAGCGGGCATGCAGGCCGCGCTGCGCCGAAAACGGAATGCCGGCGACCGTACCGGCGATGTCGCGATGGACATGGCCGAAGAAGATATAGCGGACATTGCCGTGGCGCGTCAGCACGTCGATGAGCCGCTGCGGCTGCTCAAGGCCGAGCGGATCGAGAATCGTCAGGCCGAGTTCCACCGGCGGATGGTGCAGGAAGAGATAGGCAGGCTTGCCCGCCGCCTCGGCGAGCCGCGCGTCCAACCAGGCAAGCCGGTCGTCGCACAGCTCTCCCGTGACGCGGCCTTCTGCCAGGCTGTCGATAAACACCAGCCGGCCCTCGGGCGTCTCGAAGACCGACTGCGCGAAGCCATTGCCGTCGGTTCCGTTTTCCGGGAAGGCAGCGACCAGATTGGCGCGCCGGTCGTGGTTTCCGGGCAGCAGCCGGTACGGCACGGTGAGCCGGCTCAGCGCCGATTTCAGGTCGGCATAGCTTTCGGCCTCGCCGTCGTCGGTCAGGTCGCCGGTGAAGACGCAGAGCGTCGCATCGCCATTGCGGGCGTTGATGTGGTCGATGCAACGATCGAGCCGCTCATTCAGGTTCGCGCCAAATCGTACCTCGCGCTGACGGCCGAGATGAACGTCGGTGACCTGAATGATCTTCATTCCCTGAACCCTCGATCAAATTTTGCAAAGCCGGCCGTGCAAGGACCGCCCTTAGAGTGCAGGCTCCGGCACCGAGGCCTTGAACACGTCGAGCCGGCTTCCGGTCTCCGATGAGAAGAAATGCAGGTCGCTCGCCGCGAACTGCAGGCCGATCGCGCTGCCAGGCTCTGGATGCACGGTCTCGGAGGTGACCACCGAGAACGGCGCGCCGTCGAGATCGACATAGACGACCCGGCCAGCGCCGAGCTCTTCGACCAGATCGACCGTTGCGGCGAGCGCGCCGGGCGTGCCCGGCGCTACCATGCGCACGGCCTCGGGCCGGACGCCGACCGCAACCTTCGAGCCCACGGGAAGACCCGCGCGCGATACGTTTAGCTTGCGGCCGCCGGCGAGCAGCGACAGGCCTTCGAGCGTGACCTCGCCTTCGAGCATGTTCATGGCCGGCGCGCCGACGAAGGTCGCCACGAAGCGGCTCGCCGGACGGCTGTAGACTTGCGCCGGTGTGCCGACCTGCTCGACGCGGCCGCCATTCATCACCACCAGCCGGTCGGCCAGCGTCATCGCCTCAACCTGGTCGTGCGTGACGAAGACCGAGGTGGCGCTGAGGCGCCGGTGCAGCTTGCGGATTTCCGAGCGCATCTGCACGCGCAGCTTGGCGTCGAGGTTGGAGAGCGGTTCGTCGAAAAGAAAAACCTTGGGCTCGCGGATCATGGCGCGGCCCATGGCGACGCGCTGGCGCTGGCCGCCGGAAAGCGCCATCGGCTTGCGGTCGAGCAGGTGCTCGAGCTCCAGGATGCGGGCGACGGCCTGGATGCGCTGGGCGCGTTCGGCTGCCGGAACGCCTGCCACCTTGAGCGAATAGCCGATGTTCTGGGCGACGCTCATATGCGGATAGAGCGCGTAGTTCTGGAACACCATGGCGCAGCCGCGCTCGCGCGGCTCGAGCTTGTTGACCACCGCGCCGTCGATGGCGATCGTGCCGTCCGAGATCTCCTCCAGCCCGGCGATCATGCGAAGCAGCGTGGACTTGCCGCAGCCTGACGGCCCGAGGATGACGACGAACTCGCCCGACGCGATGTCGAGATCGACGCCGTGCACGACCTGCATCTTGGCGTAGCTCTTCCGGACGTCGCGGATGGTGATGGAGGCCATTTTTTGTCTCCTTATTTTTCGGTGGCGATGAGGCCGCGCACGAACCAGCGCTGCATCAGCACGACGACGATCAGCGGCGGCAGCATCACGATCAGCGTACCCGCCATGGCGATATGCCATTCCGGTGCGCCGCCGACATTGGGGATGAGCTGCTTCAACTCTGTCACCGCGGTCGCATGCGACTGATCCGTGGTGATGAGCAGCGGCCACAGATACTGATTCCAGGCCCACAGGAACATGATGGTGCCGAGCGCCGCCATGTTGTTGCGCGACAGCGGAAGGAGGATGTCGATGAAGAAGCGCAGCGCTCCGGCGCCGTCCATGCGCGCGGCTTCGGCCAGTTCGTCCGGCACCGTCAGGAAGAACTGGCGGTAGAGGAAGGTACCGGTAGCCGTGGCGATCAGCGGCATGATCAGGCCGGTATAGGAATTGAGCAGCCCGAGGCTGAGCGAGACCTGCACGCCCGATATCTTCTCGATCAGCCAGGAGAGTCCGGTCACGTCCATGATCGCCTGATAGGGCGAAAGCACGTTGGCCACCACCGCATAGGTCGGCACGATGCGCACTTCGAGCGGCAGCATCAGCGTGACGAAGATCAACCAGAAGATCAGCGTCCGCCCTGGATAGCGGAAATAGACGATCGAGAAGGCGGTGAGCGCTGAAATGATCACTTTGCCGGCGGCAACGCCCGCCGCCATGATGAAGCTGTTGAGAAGCTTCGGGCCGAGGTCGGCCGTCGTCCAGGCCGTCTTGATGTTGATCCAGAAGTCGCTGCCCGGCAGCAGCGACATCGGCACGTCGTTGACGTCCTTCAGATTATGCGAGGCCGCGATCGCTACGATGACGAATGGGGCCACGCAGAAAACGAAGCCGGCGAACAAGATCAGATGCGTGAAGAAGTTGAGGATCGGGGTGCGCTCGACCATGGCCGCCTCAGCGATAATGCACGCGCCGCTCGATGAAGCGGAACTGGACGATGGTCAGCAGGATGATAAGCAGCATCAGGATAATGCTCTGTGCTGCCGCGCCGGAATAATCGAGACCTCTGAAGCCGTCGGAATAGATCTTGTAGACCATCAGGTTGGTCGCGTTCGCCGGACCGCCGGAGGTCATGATGTCGACGATGCCGAAGGAATCCTGGAAGCTCTCGGTGATGTTGATGACCAGGAGGAAGAAGATCGTCGGCGTGATCAGCGGAAACTGGATGTCCCAGAAGCGCCGGACGACACCCGAACCGTCCATCGCCGCTGCTTCGATCAGCGAGCGCGGGATCGCCTGCAGCGCGGCGAGGAAGAAGATGAAATTGTAGCCGACATATTTCCAGGAGAACGCGATGATGACGGAGGCCATGGCGTCGGCGCCGTCGAGGCCGGGATCCCAGAAGCCCGGCCAGAACTTGTTGACGGCGGCCATGAAACCGGCTTCCGGGGCCAGGATGAAGCGGAACGCCAGCGCCAGCGCTGGCGCTGCGATGCCGTAGGGCCAGATCAGCACGACGCGGTAGAGACGTGAGCCGGCAAGCTGCCGGTCGGTCAAGGTGGCGAGCACCAGCGCGATGACCATCGCAAGGCCGGTGCTGATTGCAGCAAAGGTCAGGCTGGCGGTGATCGAGTTCCAGTAATCGGCATTGGCGAGGATCGAGCGGAAATTGTCGAGCCCGACCCAGATGTTGCCGCCGCCCCAGGGCTGCTGCAGCGTCAGCGACCAGTAGACCGCCTGCCCGGCCGGCCAATAGAAGAAGGTGAAGATCAGGATCAGCTGCGGCACCGCGAACAGAATGCCGATCGTCCATCTACCGAAAGTGACGCGTTTTTCCATCGATCCGCTGACGCCGTTGAACCGCCAGCCCGCCTTGCCGTGAACAGACTAAAGCATGTCTCCCGAAAGTGGGAACCGGTTTCGGGACAAAGACATGCGCAATCAAGAACCTATGTGAATGGCCGCCCGTCGATTCTCGGCGGGCGGCCTGGCAAATGCCTGAAATCAGGGCAGCGTCTTGTTCGGGTAGGTCTGCTGGAAGCGGTCGAGGATGGCGTCGCCGTTCTTGACCAGCGCGTCGATGCCGTCCTGCACGCTTTCCTTGTTGGCGAAGATCGCCTGCATCTGTGTGCCGAACTCGGCGCGGATCTGGGTGAAGTTGCCGAGCCGGATGCCGCGCGTGATCTCGGTCGGCTCCGAGGCGGTGAGGCTGGCGATCGCCACCTCACGGCCCTTATAGGGCGCCTTGTCGTAGAAACCGCTGGACTTCATGTACTCGAAGCCCGACTTCGTCACCGGAATGTAGCCGGTATTGGTCGACCAGAACAAGGCGGTCTTGGGGTCGTGGATGAAGTTGAGGAAGGCGGCCGCGCCCTTGTATTCGGCGTCCGACTTGCCGGACAGCACCCACAGCGAAGCGCCGCCGACCAGCGAGTTCTTGCGCTCGGTGCCGGCATAGACCGGCAGCTCGGCGACATCCCAGTTCATGCCTTCCTTCTTGGTCTTGCCGACCGTGCCGTGGTCGCCGACCGAGCTCATGATGACCTGGCAGGTGCCGGTGGCGAAGGCCTGCACCATGTCCTGGCCGAGATCCTTCGACTTGATCTTGATCAGGCCGGCGTCATACCACTTCTTCAGGTCCGTGACGTACTGGACGAACTTGGTCTTGTTCACCTCCAGGCGGGCGTCGAGGCCGTCATAGCCGTTGTTCTTGGTGGCGATCGGCTGGTTGTGGATGGCCGAGAACTGCTCCATCAGCTGCCAGCTTTCATTTCCGGAGATGTTGATCGCCATCGGGCAATCATAGCCGGCGTCCTTCAGCGCCTTGAGGTCCGCGCCGACGTCTTCCCAGGTCTTCGGCGCCTCGGTCTTGCCGATCTTGGCGAAGGCGTCCTTGTTCCAGTACATCAGCGCCGTCGAGGAGTTGAACGGGAAGGACAGCATCTCGCCCTTCGACGTCGCGTAGTAGCGGGCGATGCCGGGGAAATAGTCGCTGTAGTCGATCTTGTAGCCGTTTTCCTCCATCAGCTTGTCTGCGGGCTTGTAGGCGCCCGACAGCATCATGGTGGCGGTGCCGACGTCATAGACCTGGACGACGGTGGGCTGCTTGCCGGCGCGGAAGGCGGCGATCGTGTTCTGCAGCGTGGCGTCGTAATTGCCCTGGCTGGTGCAGACCACTTCATAGTCGGACTGCGAGGCGTTGAAGTTCTTGCACAGCGTGTCGACGACGCGCGCGAGATCGCCCGACAGGCCGAACCAGAAATCGAATTTCACCGGCTCTGCGGAGGCAGGTGCCGCAAGCGCGGAGCTGAGCGCGCCGGCGGCAAGGGCAGCGAGGCCCCGCTTGATGATGGTCATGGTTTTTCCCTCTTGAGTGGCAGTTTCACAAGGTTTTGCGCAAGTCCTTGCCGCTCTCTTAGAGAAGGTATGTGACAGTTCTGTTGTGGGCTTTGCGGCCTGTGGACAGCCAGTCTCTCCTCCCCCTCGGCGATTGCGCCGGCATGAAAACGTCATATCGGCGGTCTAGGAAGCTAGGGCGCCGAAAGGCGCCGTAAAGACCGGCTATGCTTAACCGGCTAAATTGGATGCCGGCTAAATTGGATGAATGACATGCTTGTCCCGCGATTGACCCATGTGCCGATGGCCGAACGCCAGGCGATGCGGGAAGGTCCGCGCGACAGCGCCACCCATATGCGTCACGCCGCGGCCATTCCGGCATTGGGCGAGATCGAGATCGGCGGCAGGACGTCCCGCGACGGCGCCGGTGAAAGCCTGACGGTGATGGCCTGGAATGTGGAGCGGCTTCGCCATGTCCAAGCGATCGCTGAGACGATCGCCGCCCAGGCGCCGGACGTGGTGCTGCTGACGGAGGTCGACAAGGGCATGGCCCGCTCCGGCAACGGTCATCCGTTGAGCCTGCTTGCCGATCGGCTCGGCCATGCCTTTGCCTATGGCGTCGAGTTCGTCGAGCTGGGCACCGGCAACGAGACGGAGCAGTCGGCGGCCGGCGAAGCCCGCAATGAGGAAGGCTTCCACGGCAACGCCGTGACCAGCGCCGTGCCGCTCAGGCGCCCAATGCTCATTCGCCTGGATGCCGCCGGCGGCTGGTTCCGGCTCGAACGCGGCCAGCCGCGCATCGGTGGACGCATGGCGATCGGCGGCCAGGTGCTGCTCGGCGAGCGCCGGGTGACCGTCGTCTCGGTGCATCTCGAAAACCGCATCGATCCCGCCGGACGTGCGGACCAGACACGCCACCTCCTCGACGCCGTCGACAAATATGATGCGGATGCGCCGGTGCTGATTGGCGGCGATTTCAACACGCTGACCGCGACCCATGAGGAACGGCACGACGACCCGGCCGCATGGCGCGCGCGGATCGCCGCCGAGCCCGACCGGCTGATCGACGTCGAGCGCCGCGAACCGCTGTTCCAGCTGCTTGCCGAACGCGGTTACCGCTGGCGCGATGCCAACACGCTCGACCGGCCGACCCAGCGCCGAGCAGCAGGCGATCCGACGCCGGTCGGCCGCATCGACTGGTTCTTCACCCGCGGCCTTGCGGCCTCCAAGCCGGCCACTTTGCCGGCGCTGTTGCCCGACGGCAGCCCGACCGCCGATCACGACGCGCTCGTGGTGACGGTGCGCGTTGAATGACGGCCGCTTCGCAGCCGGCCACACAACCTGAAAGACACGCCTCGGTTGCAGCCGCACTAATCGATTCTTCAGCCGTCGGGCCTTAATCAATCTTAACTTGATTGATGCGGGAAGATCAGGTGAAGCAGGATGTTGACCGTCTATAATTGCATCGTGCACGAGCACGATCTGAGGTTGGTTGTACTTGCCGCGCTCATCTGCGGAATTTCGTCTTTCTCGGCGGTCAATCTTCTTCGCCATGTCCAGCAGTCGACCAGTCGAAATCGCTATGCCTGGCTGTTGATTGCGGCCACGGCTACCGGATTCGGCATCTGGGCGACGCATTTCATCGCCATGGTCGCTTTCACACCGGGAATACCCAACGCCTATAACGCGGAGCTTTCCGCGCTGTCGCTGGCCGCCTCCGTCACCCTGACGGCGGCGGGAATGTGGATCGCCACCATGCGCGGCGGCATCGATCACTACCTTGTCGGCGGCGCCGTGATCGGCGCCGGCATCGCCGCGATGCATTATACCGGCATGGCCGCGTTCGAGGTCCAGGGCAGGATCGTCTGGGACCAGCTGCTCGTCGCGCTTTCGCTGGTGGCGGGCATCACGCTTGCCGCGCTTTCGCTGCTCGTCGTGCTGCGCCGCCCGTCGACGCTGACGACGATCGCCGCAGCTGTCCTTTTGACGCTGGCGATCTGCACGCTGCATTTCATCGCCATGGGCGCGGTGTCGATCTACCCGGATTCCTCGATTGAGATCTCGAAATTCACGATCGCGCCGATGTCGCAGGCCTTCGCCGCCGCTGCGGCGAGCCTGGTCATCCTGGTGCTCTCGGCCGCCGCGCTGCGCATCGATCTGCGCTTCCGCCGCCACCGCGTCGAGGCCGAGCGCATGCACGGCCTGGCGAACGCCGCGGTGGAAGGGCTGATCGTCTGCGACGGCAGCCGCATCGTCAGCGCCAACGACAGCATCGCGGCGCTGAGCGGCATCGCCGCCGGTACGCTGAACACGATGACGCTTGGCGATCTCTTCGGCGAGCGGATCGCCTCGAGCATCGCTGGCGGCCACGGCCAGGCGCAGGAAGCCGAGCTGCGCGGCCAGGATGGCGCCCGGATCCCCGTCGAGCTGATCGCCCGCAGCATCGACTATTGCGGCAAGCCTCACGACGTCGTCGCCGTGCGCGACATCCGCGAGCGCAAGAAGGCCGAACAGGAGATCATTCGCCTCGCCCATTTCGACCCGCTGACCGGGCTTGCCAATCGCCGCAGCTTCGCCGGCCGGCTCGAAGCCGAGATCGCCGCGGCGGGCGGAAACGGCAAGGGCGGGCAGCTCGCGCTCATGCTTCTCGACCTCGACCGGTTCAAGGAAGTGAACGACCTTTTCGGTCACGCCGCCGGGGACGCCGTGCTGCAAAGAGTGGCGCAATGCGCTTCGAGCGTGCTCCGCCCCGGGCAGATGCTCGCCCGCCTCGGCGGCGACGAGTTCGCCATCATCGCCCCGAATCTTCCCGACCCGCAGGCAGCCGGCCGGATCGCCGAGGCGGTGCTTTCCAAATTGCGTCAGGAGAACCAACTGTCACCCGGCGGCGAGCTGGTGTCGGCCAGCATCGGCATCGCCCTTTACCCGCTCGACGCCGACGAGCAGGCGGCGCTGGTCAGCCATGCCGACACCGCGCTCTACCGCGCCAAGGCCGAGGGCAAGGACACCTACCGCTATTTCGAGGCCTCGATGGGCGTGGAGACCCGCGACCGGCGCGCCATGGAGCACGACCTGCGCCAGGCGGTCGCGCGCGGCGAGTTCCGGCTGGTCTATCAGCCGCAGAAGGAGATCAGCAGCGGCAAGATGATCGGTTTCGAAGCCTTGATCCGCTGGCATCATCCCGAACGCGGCAATATCCCGCCGTCGGTTTTCATTCCTGTGGCCGAGGACAGCGGCGGCATCGCCCAGATCGGCGAATGGGTGCTGGCGACGGCTTGCGAGGAAGCCGTCCGCTGGAAAAATCCGCTGACGATCGCCGTCAACGTCTCGGCGGTGCAGCTCCATAACCCGAATTTCAGCCGCAAGGTGCACGAGATCCTCCTGCGCACCGGGCTGGCGCCCGACCGGCTCGAGCTCGAAGTGACCGAGACGGCGCTCATCAAGGACATGCCACGGGCGCTGGCCACCTTGCGGCAGGTCAAGGCGCTCGGTGTCCGCGTCGCGATGGACGATTTTGGAACCGGCTATTCGTCCCTGTCCAACCTGCGCGCCTTCCCCTTCGACAAGATCAAGATCGATGGTTCCTTCATCAAATCGGTCGACCGCAACGGTCAGGTCGCGGCCATCGTGCGTGCGGTGCTTGGCCTGGGGCGAGGCCTCGGCCTGCCGGTCCTGGCCGAAGGCGTCGAGACGCTGGACGAACTGCGCTTCCTCGACGCCGAGGACTGCGAGATCGGCCAGGGATACTATCTCGGCAGGCCCGGCCCGATCGAAACCTTCAGCGAACTGACCGGCGTGCCGGCGCCGGCGGCCAACGATCGCGTCGCATCGCGCGGCGGCAGCATCCTCATGCTGGAGCCGGCCGCGGCATCGCGCTCAGCCTGACGGGCCGACCGCTGCTTCCACCAGCCGCTTGGCGTCGGGGCTCGACCATTCCGCCGGGCCGTTCATATGTGCGATCAGGCAGCCTTCGCCGTCGATCAGCATGGTGACGGGCAAACCCAGCGCCAGCCCGCGCGTCTTGACCTCGTTGAACAGAGCTATCGTCGGGTCCCGGTAATAGCCGAGCGTCTCGACGCCGATCTCCTTGAGGAATTTCTTCGGCTTGGCGTCGTCGCCGGTGTCGACATTGACCGCCACGACCTCGAAGGCGTTGCCGCCCTTTTCCTTCTGCAGCGCATCGAGCGCAGGCATTTCGGCGCGGCAGGGCGCGCACCAGGTCGCCCAGAGATTGAGCAGCACGGTCTTGCCGGCATGGTCGGCGATGGTCATCGGCTTGCCGTCGGGGCCGTTGAAGGCAAGGCTCTTCAGCGATTGCGGCGGGTCCGCCGGCTGCAGTGCCGCCACCTGGCCGACCGCCTTTGCCGCGACCTGCTTGGCATGCTCGGCCTTGGCCTTGCAGGCGACGTCGTCCTTGCCGTCGGTACTCGCGGCGGCCTGGGGCGGGGCGTTGTTGCCAGAACCGCTCTCGTTGACATATACCGCGACCGCGCCGGCCAGCACGCCCGCCACCAGGGCGGCGAGGATGAGGCGCGGGGCCGGGAAGAATTTATTGCCGTCTGCCATTTTCTTAAGAACTGCTCCGGAGCACGGGATATAGCGATGAGCGACAAGAAGGCCAGCAACCAGATGTGGGGCGGACGTTTTGCCTCGGGTCCCGCCGCGATCATGGAAGCGATCAACGCGTCGATCTCCTTCGACCGCAAACTCTACGCGCAGGACATCCGCGGATCGATCGCCCACAGCGAGATGCTGGCGCAAACGGGCATTATTTCGGCGGCCGATCAAGAAAAAATCGCTCACGGCCTGAACACGATCCTGAAAGAGATCGAAGACGGCGGGTTCGAATTCTCGACCAGGCTCGAAGACATCCACATGAATGTCGAGGCGCGCCTGGCCGACCTGATCGGCTCGGCCGCCGGGCGGCTTCACACCGCCCGCTCGCGCAACGACCAGGTGGCCGTCGATCTGAGGCTCTGGGTCAAGGAGGAATGCCAGCGCGTCGCCCGGGCGCTGAAGGATCTGATCGCCGCTTTCCTCGAACGCGCCGAGGAGCATGCCGCTACCGTCATGCCGGGCTTCACCCACTTGCAGGCCGCGCAGCCTGTGACCTTCGGCCATCATTGCATGGCCTATGTCGAGATGTTCGGCCGCGACCTCTCGCGCGTCCGGGACGCCATCGAGCGCATGGACGAAAGCCCGCTGGGCGCCGCTGCCCTTGCCGGCACCAGCTTTTCCATCGACCGCCACATGACGGCGAAGGCGCTCGGCTTCCGCGAGCCGATGCGCAATTCGCTCGACAGCGTTTCCGATCGCGACTTCGCGCTCGAGTTCTTGGGCGTCGCCGCGATCTGCGGCACGCATCTGTCGCGGCTCGCCGAGGAGATCATCATCTGGTCGACGCCGCAATTCGGCTTCGTCCGGCTCTCGGATTCCTTCTCCACCGGCTCCTCGATCATGCCGCAGAAGAAGAACCCGGACGCCGCCGAGCTGGTGCGCGGCAAGACCGGCCGCATCAACGGCCACCTCGTTGGCCTGCTGACGGTGATGAAGGGGATGCCGCTGACCTACGGCAAGGACATGCAGGAGGACAAGGAATCGGTCTTCGACGCCGCCGAGACGCTCGACCTGATGCTGGCCGCCACCACCGGCATGGTGCGCGACATGACCGTGAACGCCGCCGCCATGAAGAAGGCGGCCGGCGCCGGCCACGCCACCGCGACCGACCTTGCCGACTGGCTGGTGCGCAATCTGAGCCTCCCTTTCCGCGAGGCCCACCACGTCACCGGTCGCGCCGTCGCGCTTGCCGAGGAGAAGAAGGTCGGCCTGGAGAAGCTTTCGCTGGAGGACCTGCGCTCGATCCATCCTGGCATCACCGAGGGCATCTTCTCGGTGCTCGCCGTGCAGAATTCGGTGAAGAGCCGCGTCAGTTTCGGCGGCACCGCGCCGTCCGAGGTGAAGAAGCAGATCCGCTACTGGAAAAAGCGGCTCGCCAAGGCGTAATGCCGGGATGCAATGCGCCGAAAACTCGGCTAAAAGCGGCGGCATAAGAAACAGTTTCGAACGGATGGATCGATGACCCGAGGCAGGATTTTGGTGACGCTCGCGCTGCTCGCGGCGGTTGTCACCGTCACGGCCTGCGGCAGGAGGGGCGGCCTCGATACGCCTTACGAGGCTGCCGTTGAGGCCCGCAAGGATGCGGAAAAGGCGAAACAGCCGCTGCCGCCCGAGCCGGAGAAACCGGTCAAGGACAAGAAGTTCATTCTCGACCCCTTGCTCTAGAGCCGACGAGATCATCCGATCTCACCATGCTCCAATTTTCGGACCATTTCCCGTGAACCATTTCGACTACCGCGACGGCGTGCTCCACGCCGAAGATGTGGCGATCCCCGACATCGCCGCCAGCGTCGGCACGCCCTTCTACTGCTACTCGACCGCGACGCTGACCAGGCATTTCCGCGTCTTCAAAGAAGCGTTTGCCGGGCTCGACGCGCTGGTCTGTTACGCAATGAAGGCCAACTCCAACCAGGCCGTGCTGAAGACGCTGGCCAGGCAAGGGGCCGGCGCCGACGTGGTGTCGGAAGGCGAATTGCGCCGGGCGCTGGCAGCCGGCATCCCCGCGAGCAAGATCCTGTTTTCGGGCGTCGGCAAGACCGCGCGGGAAATGGATTTTGCCCTCACCGCCGGCATCCTCTGCTTCAACGTCGAATCCGAGCCGGAGTTGGAACTGCTGTCGGCGCGCGCAACCGCGCTCGGCAAGACGGCGCCGGTCTCGCTGCGCATCAATCCGGATGTCGATGCCAGGACCCACAAGAAGATCTCCACCGGCAAGGCGGAGAACAAGTTCGGCATTCCGTGGCAGCGGGCGCGCGAGGTCTATGCCCGCGCGGCGGAGCTTCCCGGTATCCGGGTGACCGGCATCGACACCCATATCGGCAGCCAGATCACCGAGCTGCAGCCCTTCGACGACGCCTTCGCGCTGCTGGTGGAACTCGTCGGCGTGCTGCGCGCCGATGGGCATGCCATCGAGCATGTCGATCTCGGCGGCGGCCTCGGCATCCCGTACCGCGTCGACAACAGCCCGCCGCCGCTGCCCGACGCCTATGCCGAGATCGTCAGGAAGCACGTCACCAGGCTCGGCCTGAAGGTGATGTTCGAGCCGGGCCGGCTGATCGTCGGCAATGCCGGCATCCTGGTTTCCGAAGTGATCTATGTGAAGGAAGGCGACGCCAGGAATTTCCTCGTCGTCGACGCCGCGATGAACGACCTGATCCGGCCGACGCTCTACGACGCCTTCCACGACATCAAGCCGGTGGTGCAGCCGCCGGCTGCCACGCCGCGCATGAAGGTCGATGTTGTCGGCCCCGTCTGCGAGACCGGCGATTTCATCGGTCTCGACCGTGATCTGCCCAGCCTGAAGGCCGGCGACCTCATCGCTGTCGCCACCGCCGGCGCCTATGGCGCGGTGCAGGCCGGCACCTACAACACGCGGCTCCTGGTGCCGGAAATTCTGGTCGACGGCGACCGCTTCCATGTCGTGCGACCGCGCCAGACTTATGAGGAGCTGATCGGGCTGGATTCGCTGCCCGACTGGCTGAAGTAGCGAAGCCCTAGATCCTCTGCTGGATCAGGGCCTTCGCTTCGGCGATCCTCTCCTCGTCGCGGCGATAGAATATCCATTGTTTGGTGCGCTTGGCGCTGAGCAGGCCCGCCTGGGTCAAGACGCGCATATGCTCGCTGAGCGTCGCCTGGGTGATGCCGAGCTTTTCGGCGATCAGCAGCGCGCAGACGCCGTCCTCGACCAGATCGCCATCGGCCTGGCGCGGGAAATGCGCGCGCGGATCCTTCAGCCAATCGAGGATCTGCAGCCTGCGCTCGTTGGCGATCGCCTTCAAGATTTCAACCTCTTGCATTTAGCCATTTTGCTAAGTTACTAATTGAAGTCAATCCCGAGGAGCAAACCATGTTGAACACAACCACGGGCACGTCGGACAAAGGGGCGATCACACGCGAGCGCATTGCCGCCGTGGAGCCGCGCATCCGCCCATACATCCGCCACACGCCGGTGATGCGCGTCGACATGGCCGATTTCGGCCGGCCGCCCTTCCCAGTCGATCTCAAGCTTGAATGCCTGCAGCATTCCGGCTCGTTCAAGGCGCGCGGCGCCTTCACCAACCTGCTGGAGCGGCAGGTACCGGAAGCCGGCGTCGTCGCGGCTTCAGGCGGCAATCATGGCGCCGCCGTCGCCTACGCCGCCATGAAGCTCGGGCACAAGGCCACCATTTTCGTGCCCGAGGTCAGCTCGCCGGCGAAGCTCGAGCGCATCCGCGGCTATGGCGCCGAACTGGTCGTCGGCGGCGCGCGCTACGCCGAGGCGCTGGCCGCCAGCGAGGATTTTGCCGAAAGGACCGGCGCCTTGCAGATCCATGCCTTCAACCAGGAAGAGACGCTCATCGGCCAGGGCACGCTCGGCCTCGAGATCGATGCCGACCTGCCCGATCTCGACACGCTTCTCGTCGCCGTCGGCGGCGGCGGTTTGATCGGCGGCATCGCCGCCTGGTTCTCGGGTCGCATCCGCATCATCGCCATCGAGCCTGAGGGCGCGCCGACGCTTTACCGCGCCTTCGAGGCAGGCGAGCCGGTCGACGCGCCGGCTGAGGGCATCGCCGCCGATTCGCTGGCGCCGAAGCGTGTCGGCGAGATGATGTTCCCGATCGCGGAGGCCTTCGTCGAGCGCTCGATTCTGGTCGGCGACGACGACATCGTGGCCGCCCAGAAGGCGCTCTGGGATCGCGCCCGAATCATCGCCGAGCCCGGCGGGGCGGCCGCCTTTGCAGCGCTGCTTTCCGGCCGCTACGCGCCGGCTTCCGGCGAGCGCGTGGCCGTGCTTGTCTGCGGCTCCAACACGAATCCCGCGAATTTCTGACGATAAACGGGGCCAACCGCTTCATGTTTTTGGAACCCGCCTCGCCTTTGCCGTGTTTGCTGGTATTCTTCTGCTCATGAGGTCTGGGCCATCCCGCCCGGGCAGGAAGGGCCGATGACGGAACCCATTTCCAGCGGCGAACGCGGTCTGGCCGGGCGACTTGCCTTGAGCCGGCTGGCGACGCGGGCCTCGATGATCCTCGAGCGCGGCTGGCCGTTGCTGCTGCCGCTGGCGGTCATCGCCAGCCTGTTCCTCAGCGTCTCGTGGCTGGGCCTGTTTCAGCGCCTGCCGGATCTGGCGCGGATCGGCCTCCTGATCCTGTTCGCCATTTCGGCGCTGGCGGCGCTCTATCCGCTGCGCTTCTTCCGCATTCCTTCCGCCGCCGAGGTCGACCGGCGCATCGAGGCGGCGAACGAGTTGCTGCACAGCCCCGTGCAGGTGCAGACCGACCGGCCGAGCGGCGCGGAGAGCCTTTTCTCGCAGGCGCTGTGGCGCGAGCATCAGAAGCGCATGGCCGAGCGGCTCTCCAGCCTCGGCGCCGACCGGCCGCGCACAAGCGTGCCGGATCACGACCGCTGGGGCCTGCGGGCCGTGGTGGGGCTGCTGTTCGTCACCGCCTTTGCCTTCTCGTTCGGGCCTTTCGGCGGCAGGATCAGCGACGGCTTCGTCGCCAGCGCCGCGCGCGATACGGTGCCGCCGCGCATCGATGCCTGGGTGACGCCGCCCGCCTACACCGGCAAGCCGCCGCTGTTTTTGACCGCCGACGCCAATCAGGCGGCACGCACCTTCAGCGTCCCGCAGGGCAGCGACGTCTCGTTGCGCGTCACCGGCGGAACCGGCGAGGAGACGCTGAGCTATGCCGACACAAGCGGCAACGACCGCGCCATCGAACCGGCCGCGCCGAAGGGTGCCACGCCCGCCGCCCAGACGGGGGCCCCGGCCACCACCCAGCTCAAGGTGCGCCAATTCTCCGGCAAGCTGAGCACCGACGGCACGCTGACGCTCAAATCCGGCGAGGACGATCTCGGCCGATGGGCCTTTGCCATTGTTGCGGACAAGCCGCCGGCGATCCGTTTCGTCGGCGAGCCCAAGCGCGCCGTAAACGGCGCCATCGAGCTCAACTACCAGATCGACGATGATTACGGCGCTGCCTCCGCCAAGGCCGTCTTCGAGCTGTCGGATCCGCCGCCGGCCAGTGCCCATCCGCTCTATGGCCCGCCGGACATGCCGCTGACGCTGCCGCGCCGCGGCGGCAAGGCGAACGCGGCCAAGACCACCAAGGATCTGACCGAGCATGTCTGGGCCGGCAGCAGCATCAAGCTGACGCTCACCGCCACCGACGATGCCGGCCATACCGCCACCAGCGAAACCAAGACGCTGGTGATGCCGGAGCGGCCCTTCTCCAACCCGCTGGCGCGCGCCGTGATCGAGCAGCGCCGGATGCTGGCGCTCGACGCCAACGCCAAGCCGCGCGTGCTCGACCTGATGGACGCGATCACGCTGCGTCCCGAGGATACTTTCGACAACATGTCGCATTACCTGGCGATCATGAGCGCGAGGAGCCGGCTGAAGCTCTGCGAGACCGACGACCAGCTGCGCAGCGAGGTGGGTTATCTGTGGGAGATCGCGCTCGGTATCGAGGAAGGCAATCTCTCGGCCGCCGAGCGGCGGCTGCGCCAGGCTCAGCAGGCGCTGCAGGACGCCATCAAGAACGGCGCCAGCGACGAAGAACTCGAGAAGGCGATGAAGGAACTGCGCGAGGCGATGAACCAGTTCCTGCAGGAATTCGCCCAGCGCGCGCAGCAGAACCCGAACGCGCCGCAAATGCAGCAGAACGGCCGGGAGCTGCGCCAGAGCGACATCAACCGGATGATGGACGAGATCGAGAACCTCGCCAAATCCGGTGACCGCGACCGGGCCCAGCAGCTGCTGTCGGAGCTGCAGGACATGATGAACAACCTGCAGGCCGGCCGTCAGCAGCAGAACGGCGAGCAGGACAGCGAGATGCGCCAGCAGATGGATAAGCTGGGCGAGATCATGCGGCGCCAGCAGGAGATGATGAACGACACCTTCCGCCTCGACCAGATGCAGCGCGGCGAGCGGCAGCGCGGAGCAAATCGTGAAGAGCAGCTTGGCGAGGATGGCGAGCAGGGCCAATCGGAAGACGGGCAGAAACCCGGCCCCGGCGACGACCGCGATCCGCTCGGCCGGCCGAAGCCGATGACGCCGCAGGAGTTCGCCGACGCGCTGAAGCAGCTGCAGGAGGGCCAGGGCCAGCTGCAGAACGATCTCGACAAGCTGAAGAAAGGCCTCGAAGGCATGGGCATGGAGCCCAATGAGGGCTTCGGCGAGGCCGGCAAGTCCATGGGCGATGCCGAGCAGTCGCTTGGCGAGGGCGAGGGCGACCAGGCGGTGGGCCATCAGGGCCGCGCGCTCGAGGCCCTGCGCCGCGGCGCCAAGGAAATGATGAAGCAGATGCAGGCCATGCAGGGCGACCAGGGCGGCAGCGAGCAAGGTGGGCGTCAGCAGGACGCCGACCGCGACCCGCTCGGCCGGCCGCGCGCCACGAAGGGTCCCGACGACGGCAACTCGGTCAAGGTGCCGGACGAGATCGACGTGCAGCGCGCCCGCCAGATCCTCGAGGCGATCCGCAAGCGCCTGGGCAATGCGCTGAGCCCCGACATCGAGCGCAGCTATCTCGAACGGCTGCTAGAACTGAAATAGCGCGCCTCAAAGCTCTTAGACTGGATGTGACGGCCAGCCTACCTTTGGGATGCTGGCGGGACAGCGCCCCCCTCTGTCCTGCCGGACATCTCCCCCACAAGGGGGGAGATCAGATGTCGTCACCGCTTTCGCCAATCGCCAACGCCGCAATCGCCAACACCGCAGGAAATGCGCGGTCGCGGGAACTGCCAATCTCCCCCCTCGTGGGGGAGATGTCCGGCAGGACAGAGGGGGGCGCGAAGGATCGCTGCGCGCCGGTATTTATGCTACGGGCGCGACCTGCCCGGTCAGCATGAAAGCCTCGCGGATCGCGCTCTCCATGCCGTCGATCGCTTCGCCGGTCGCCAGCGGATTGCGATGCAGCACCACATTGGAGGAATCGATGTCGCCGAAGCCGTCGGCGGCCGTCAGCTCGCGGCAGTCCGGCGGGATGTTGCTGCGCGAGATCGGCGCGATCGCCAAACCGGAAGTGACCGCCAGCGTCAGGCCGCCATTGGTGTCGCTGGTATAGGCGACGCGGTAGTCGAGCCCGCGCTGCTGCAGCGACTTGATCGCGAAGTCGCGGCACCAGCCGTTGCGGCTGTAGAGCGCGATCGGCACCGGCCGCTCCTCATGCATGTGGTGCAGAGCCGATGTCACCCACACTGTCGGATCGTGCATCAGCACCTCGCCTCCGGAGGAGCCTTCCCACTCGAACACGACGGCGAGATCCAGTTCCCCGGCCGCGAGCGCCCTAACCTGCGAATCGGAATGCGCGTAGCGCACCGTGACCTCCACTTGCGCGTGGCGTTTGGCGAATTCGCCGAGCGCCCGCGACAGGATCGAACGGCCATATTCGGCGGGGATGCCGATGCGCACCAGGCCGCCCAGCGGCGGCGCCACCAGCGAAGCCGCCGTCTCGTCGAGCAGCGAGACGATGCGGCGGGCGTTGACGATGAGCTCGCCACCCCGGCGCGTCAGCGCCACCCCGCGCGAGCCGCGCTCGAACAGGCTGTCGCCGACCATGTCCTCCAGCTTCTTCATCTGCATGGAAACGGCCGACTGGGTGCGCCCGGCCTTTTCGGCGGCCTTGGTGAAATTGCCCGTCTCGGCCACCGCCACGAAGGTGCGCAGGAGGTCGCTGTCGAGTGTGGGCTTCATGGACGTCGCCATAAGAAATTTTGATTGCTGGCATCATTCCAATTCGTTTGCAACATGTCAAACGCGGCGGGATATTTCCCTCACCCATTGGATATGCGGCCGTGAGATTCGGCCGCGGACCAATTCGAAGAGTCCTCACTCGTGCCCGCTGCCCGCAACGGTAGCGGGCTCTTTTTCGCTGGAACGACGATGCAGAACCGGATGGTGCTTGGCATTCTGAGCCTCTGCCTGGGCGTTCTCGTGTTTTCGTTGCAGGATCCGCTGGTGAAGGCGGTTTCGGGCAGCTATCCAGTGACCGAAGTGATGGCGATCCGCGCCATCGTCGCGCTGCCGATCCTGGTCGTCGTCGTCCAGGCCGATGTCGGCCTGAAGGCCTTGCTGTCAAAGCGGACCGGCATGCTGACGCTGCGCGCCTTCATCCAATTCAGCTCCTATACGGCCTACTACCTGGCGATCGCCGCTCTGTCGCTGGCCGACGCCATAGCGCTTTATTTCATGGCGCCGCTCTTCATCATGGCGCTTGCCGGGCCCTATCTCGGCGAGCACGTTTCCTGGCGGACGCTGACGACCGTGCTGATCGGCCTGGTCGGCGTGATCGTGATGCTGCGTCCCGGCGCCGGAGTGTTCGACTGGGCGGCGCTGCTGTCGCTCGGCTCGGCGTTCCTCTACGGCTTCTCGCAGCTGATGGCGCGCCGGATCGGCGATACCGAATCCTCCACCGTCATGGCCTTTTACCAGAACGGCGCCTATCTCACCGGCGCCGTAGCGGTCGCCATCATGTTTCATCTTGCCGGCATCACCCATGCCGGCCATCCGAGCCTCGACTTCTTGGTACGGCCCTGGGTGTGGCCGACGATACCGGACTTCATGAAGATGGCCGCCTGCGGCTTCGTTGCCTCCGCTGGCATGATCCTGCTGTCGCAGGCCTACCGGATGGCGCCCGCCAATCGCGTCGCCACCTTCGAATACACCGGCATCCTCTGGTCGCCGCTCTGGGGCTTCCTGTTCTTTGCCGAGGTTCCTCGCGAAACGACGGTGCTGGGTGCTGCGCTGATCATCGGCGCCGGCCTGGTCGCGCTCAACGGCGAACGCCGGCGCGGTGCGGCGCCAGCAATCGCTGCGCCTGGCGAAGCAGTTTAAACAGTCAAGCGAAGCAGCTTAGCGCCCGGCCGACGCGGGCGCGGATCTCGGCCAGCGTGAACGGCTTCTGCACGACGTCGAGGATGATGCCGTTCAGTTCCTCGGCGCGCTCGCGCTGGTCGGCATAGCCGGTCATCAGCATGATCTTCATCGCCGGGAACTGTTTTGCCGCCGCCGTCGCCATCTCGATGCCGTCCATCTCCGGCATGCGGATGTCGGACACCACGAGATCGTAGCCGCCGCGCGCCTGGTTGATCAGGGCGAGCCCCTGCGCGCCGTCGGCGGCGATGGTGACGCTGTGCCCGTCACGCTCCAGCGCGCGGGCAGCAAGGGTGCGGACGGACTCATCGTCCTCGACGATCAGGAGCTTTGCCATGCCGAGATAGATGCCGCCGAAACGTTGACGTTTTCTGAAAATCTGAAACGCCGCTGCGGCCTTTTCGGCGCGACCGTTACGCGTCGCCCTTCACGACCCCGACAAACGGCAATTCCCGGAACGCATGCGCGACGTCCATGCCGTAGCCGACGACGAAATAGTCGGGGCAGTCGAAGCCGACATAATCCGCGTTGAGTGTGGTCTGGCGCCGCATGCGCTTGTCGAGCAGCACGGCGATCGCGCAGCTTTTGGCGCCGCGCGACAGCATGAGGTCGCGGGTGAAGGAAAGCGTCTTGCCCGATTCGAGGATGTCGTCGATCAAAAGCACGTCGCGGCCGGCGACCTCATTGTCGATGTCGCGCAACACCTTGACCTCGCCGCTGGTGGTGCCGGCGCCGTAGCTTGAGATGAAGATGAACTCGACCTCGGGCGACAGGCCGACATCATGCATGGCGCGGATGAGGTCGGCGGCGAACACGAACGAGCCCTTCAGGATCGAGATCACCAGCAGATCGTGATAGTCGCGCCCGGCGATCTCCTTGGCGAGCTCAAGATTGCGGCGGGCGATCGCCGACGCCGAAAACAGGACCTCGATATCCTTGCCGCGAACAACTGGCATGTGTCTGCTTCCTCAAAAATGTTCGCCCACACCACCGATCGTGTCAGGTGTGTTGAGATTCAGGTCAGGCCGTGCCGAAAATGGTAGTTTCCGAGAACCGGAGCGGAGCGTACTTTTGGGTACGTGAGCACCGGAAGCGCAGGAAACCCGCCATTTGCAGGCCGGCATTACCTGAACACCAACATACCTAGCCGGCGAAGGTGACCGCTACGGCCCTAACGCCGTTTCTAGGCACATCGAGACGGCTGGAAAAGCCGAATCTTTCGCCGGGCGCCAGCGAGCGGTTGGATGTCCCCAGCCTGTAGCGGATGACGTTGCTGGCATTGTCGGTGACGCGGATCTCGAGCGGCGGCAGCGGCTGCGACCTTGCGCCGTCATTGGCGGCCTCGCCGTCGACGAACAGGACGGGCTTCAAGCCCGAGGCATCGATTCGCGACGTCACGCCGGAAATGCTGAGCGCGCTTGCCGGCGCAGAAGCCGCCCAGAAGGGGCTTTGACGCACCAGGGCGTGTCCGCCCGACACCCAGAAGGCGACGAGCGCTGCGCCCACTCCGGCGGTCCAGAAGATCGGACCGCCGCGCGAGGCCGGCCGCGCGGGCACGCCCTCCGGTTTGCGCAGCATGCCCATGCCTTCGATGGATGGCGTCGAGGGCGCTTGAGGTGGCAGCGGCGCCGCGATCGGTTCCGGACGGGCAGCGAATCGCGGCAACACCACATAGTCGGCATCGACGATGTCGGCCGGCGCGTCTAGCCTGACGCGCTGAGGCGCGGCGTTTGCTGCCGCACCCGTCATGATTTCGCCGGAAACAGGGCGCGCGGTTCGATCCTCAGCCATTACGGCCCCAGTGCAATCTTCGTTTGTTTTGGGTAAACGCAAATGGTTAACGCTTCCCCACCGGAACCGCCGTGAAACGTCGAAAACGAGCAGAAATTAACCAACCATTAACCATGCCGGCCGATGGTCTTGGCAGAGAACAGGCTGGCAGGACGCCGCCTAAGGTTTCAGGTCGCCGAAAGTGATCCGCTTCGAAAATGTCGGCCTTCGCTATGGCATGGGTCCGGAGATCCTCCGCGACATTTCCCTGCACATTCCGGAGCGCTCGTTTCAGTTCCTGAGCGGTCCCTCGGGCGCCGGCAAGACGACCTTGCTGCGCCTGCTCTTCATGTCGCTGAAACCGACGCGCGGGCTGATCACCATCTTCGGCAAGGACCGCTCGCGCATCTCGCGCGGCGAGCTGCCGCTGCTCAGGCGCCGCATCGGCGTGGTGTTCCAGGATTTCCGCCTGCTCGATCACATGACCACCTACGAGAACGTCGCGCTGCCGTTGCGCGTGCGCGGGCGCGAGGAAGCGAGCTATCGCACCGATGTCACCGAGCTCCTGAAATGGGTCGGCCTCGGCGACCGCATGCATGTGCTGCCGCCGGTGCTGTCGGGCGGCGAGAAGCAGCGTGCCGCGATCGCCCGCGCCCTGATCGAGCAGCCCGAGATCCTGCTTGCCGACGAGCCGACCGGCAATGTCGATCCGCCGCTCGCGCGCCGGCTGCTGAGGCTCTTCATCGAGCTCAACCGGCTTGGCACCGCCGTGGTGATCGCCACCCACGATCTCGGCCTGATGGAGCAGGTCGATGCGCGGCGCATGATTCTCGCCGGCGGAAGGCTGGACGTCTATGACTGATCTTCCGGCCGATCACCTGCAGGACCAGGCGCCCGAGACGACGGCGACCGTCCGGCGCGTCCAGCGCAAGATGGCGCCGATCGTGCCGGCGCAGAACATCGCCGGCCGGGCGCTGGTGCTGGTCATCGCCATCATGACCTTCCTGTCCTGCCTGACCTTCGGTGCCGTGACGCTGGTGCGCGACACCGCTTCGGTGTGGGAGAACCAGATCTCGCGCGAGGCGACGATCCAGATCAAGCCGGTCGAAGGCCTCGACATGGAAGCGGCCCTCGCGCAGGCCTCGCAGATCGCCAGCGAGTTTCCCGGCGTGACGGGCACGAAGATCGTCGACCGCGATGCGACGGCGCGCCTTCTGGAGCCGTGGCTGGGCACCGGCCTCAACATCGACGAGTTGCCGGTGCCGCGCCTCATCGTCGTCACCATCGACGAGGCCAATCCGCCGGACTTCGCCTCCATGCGCGCCGCGATCACGCCCAAGCTGCCGAGCGCCGCGCTCGACGACCATCGCACCTGGGTCGACCGGCTGGTCGCCATGGCGCGCACGACGGTGACGATCGGCTTTGCCGTGCTGACGCTGATCTTGTCGGCGACGGTGCTGACCGTGGTGTTCGCCACGCGCGGCGCCATGGCCGGCAACGGTCACATCATCGAAGTGCTGCATTTCGTCGGCGCCGAGGCCCGCTTCATCGCGCGCGAATTCCGCTGGCATTTCCTGGTCACCGGCATGAAGGGCGCCGCCGCCGGCGGCGCCGCTGCCATCGCCGTCTTCATCGTCTTTTCCTGGTGGTCGTCGCGCAACATGGCGACGCCTGAGGCGGATCAGGCGACCGCGCTGTTCGGCAATTTCGCCATCGGCTCCACCGGCTATCTCGGCGTCGGCCTGATGGTGCTGGTGATCGGCGCGCTGACGGCGGCGACCTCGCATGCCACGGTCGTCGCCTACCTCAGCGATATCGATATCCGTCAGCCGGAGGCGGGCTGACCATGATCCGAAGCCAAGGGTCGGCGAATGCAGGAGGCGGCAACCGGGTTTCCGATGCGATCGCGATCCAAGTGCATGATCACGCAAGGGAAACTGCCGTAACGCAATGTGCGCCGCCCCATCTATCAAAGGCCGCATTTCAGAGTTAACGATAGGACGTTTTCAGGATTAACCTGGGGATGATGGACGCGCGGGACTCCTTCGGAACGGCTGGACGGATGCCGGCGGCGCTTGGACGCGGCGCGGCGCCTGCAAGGCCCGGTCGTCTCAGGTTCGCGCTTCGTCTCTGCGGTTTCTTCCTGCTTGCCCTGTTGGCGCTTTTCGCCGGCGGCTTCGGCTGGTTTGCCGATAAGGTCAGCAACATGACGACGCCGGTCAATCCGGTCAGGGCCGACGCCATCATCGTGCTCACCGGCGGCCAGTCGCGGCTCGACGCTGCCATGGATCTGCTGGCATCGGGCAAGGGCGAGCGGCTGCTGATCAGCGGCGTTCACCCCTCGGCCAGCCGCCGCCAGCTGCAAATGGCGATGGGCGGCGACAAGCAGCTGTTCTCCTGCTGCGTCGATATCGACCGCGCCGCGCTCGACACGATCGGCAATGCCGAGGAGAGCGCCAAATGGGTGGAAAGCCACGCCTATGGCAGCATCATCCTCGTCACCAACAACTACCACATGCCGCGCAGCCTGCTGGAGATGAGCCGGCTGCTGCATGGCGCGCGGCTCGAGCCCTATCCGGTGGTCAACACCAAACTCGGCAATGGCAGCTGGCTGACCAAGCCGGAAGCGCTGCGCGTGCTGCTCACCGAATACAGCAAATATGTGCTGGCGCTGGCGCGCGGCATCGTTCCCGTGCGCCCGACCGCAGAGGGCGTCACGCTCGCCGAAGCCTCCACGGCAAAAAACTAGAGCAATTCCCGGAAAAGTGTGAGCGGTTTTCCGTCCGGAATTGCGTAAAAACAAGGAGATAGGGCGTTTCGCCGTTTCCGTGAAACGGTGAAACGCACTAGGCATCACCCGGCGCATTGCCGCGCAGCCGCGCGATCTCCTGTTCGAGGCTCTGGATACGCCCGTCGCGTTCGGCAAGCGCCGCCGCCACATCCGCCGCCTCGAAGCGCTGCGGGATGTGCTGCGGGCAATTGGCATCCCAGGCCGTGACGCTGAACAGGATCGCCTGCTCCGGCCGCGCCTTGTAGTTTGCCGGCATCAGCCCTGCCGTCAGTTCCGCATCGTCCTCCACGACCCGCGCCCGGCCCCAGATCTTGATGCGTTGCCGAAGCATGTAGTCGATGAGGAACAGGAAGGCCTGGGCATTGTCTTCCAAGTTGCCCTGCGTGATGAACTGCCGGTTCCCCGAAAAATCGGCAAAGCCGATCGTGTGCTCGTCGAGCACCTTGAGAAAGCCGGCCGGCCCGCCGCGATGCTGGATGTAGGGCTGGCCCTGGGCATTGGCCGTCGCCAGGAGCACACTGGTCTGCGCCTCGACGAAGGCCGCGAGATCGGGCGTGATCGCCGCGCGCCAGCCGCCGCGCTCCTCGACGCGGGCATAGTTTCCGCGCGAACCCTTGCGGGACTGGATCGCCTTGACGGTGGGCGTGAAGGCGACATCGCTGGTGAAGGCGTTCATGGCAGCGCTCCTCGAACGAAATGCCACGATTTTTAATCCCTTCCGAAATCCGAAGACAGAAGGCATATTTGCAATCTATCCTTCCGTTTTCTGGAAGAATGAATGGACCGCCTCGACGCCATGTCCCTGTTCGTCGCCACGGTGGAGGCCGGCAGCCTGTCCGCCGCCGCGCGGCGCGCCGGCGTGCCGCTGGCGACGGTCAGCCGCAAGCTCTCCGTGCTGGAGACGCATCTGAAGACGCGTCTGCTCAACCGCTCGGCGCGACGCCTCACCCTGACAGACGCCGGCCAATCCTATCTGGCCGCCTGCCGCCGGATCCTGGAAGAGGTCAGCGAAGCCGAGCGCGCTGCCGCCGGCGAATACTCGAGCCCGACCGGCGAACTGGTCATCACCGCGCCGGTCGTCTTCGGCCGCCTGCATGTGCTGCCCGTAGTCACCGCCTTCCTCGCCGCCTATCCCGACGTCGACATCCGCCTGACCCTGTCGGACCGGATCACGCAATTGGTCGAGGAGCATATCGACCTCGCCGTCCGTATCGGCGAGCTGCCGGATTCGGCCATGGTCGCGATGCGCGTCGGCTCGATCCGCCGCGTCGTCTGCGCAAGCCCGGCCTATCTCGCCGAGCGCGGCACGCCGCTCGAACTGCGCGATCTCGCCGGCCATGACTGCGTCACCTTCGAGGGGCTTGCCGCCCCGGCGACATGGAGTTTCGTGTCCGGCAATAGGGAAACCGCGGTTCCGGTCCGCTCGCGGCTGCAGGTCAACACCGCCGAGGCGGCGATCGATGCGGCGATCGCCGGTCTTGGCCTGACGAAGGTGCTTTCCTATCAGGCGGACGCCGCCGTGCGCGCGGGCGCGCTTCGCGTGGTGCTCGAGCCGTTCGAGCCGCCGCCATGGCCGGTCAATCTCGTGCATGCCGGCCAGGGCCTGCTGCCGGTAAAGCTGCGCGCCTTCCTCGATTTCGCGGCGCCGCGCCTGAAGGAGCGGCTGGCGCAATCCTTATGACGGCGGCGTGCTCGCTCACCAGGCCGTTTCCTTTTTGTCTGCGCTTGGTGTAACCAACGCACACTTCCACACCGGGCCCCTTCCCGCATGCTCTATATCCGCTCGCTGGCGTTCAACCTTGCCTTCTATCTCAGCCTGGTCATCCAGATGATCTTCTGGACGCCCTTCTATTTCCTGTCGCCCCGCCACCGCGCCTGGTTCGTGCCGAAATTCTGGTCGCGCACCTCGATGTGGCTCTATGACAAGATCGCCGGCACCAGGAGCGAGATCACGGGCGTCGAGAACCTGCCTGAAGGGTCCTTCATCCTGGCGCCGAAGCATCAGTCCTTCTGGGACGCGATCGCCTTTTTTCCGTATCTCGACGACGCGTTGTACATCCTGAAGCGGGAACTGACCTGGATCCCCTTCTTCGGCTGGTACGTCATGAAGATGCGCATGATCCCGGTCGACCGCGGCAGTCGCTCCAAGGCGCTGAAAGCGGTCGTCGCCGCGACCAGGCAGGAGATGGCGCGCAATCCGCGCCAGCTCATCATCTATCCCGAAGGTACCCGCCGCCCGCCGGGCGCCGAGCCCTCCTACAAATACGGCATCGTCGAGCTCTATAACCAGCTCGGCGTCCCCGTGGTGCCGGTCGCCCATGTCGCCGGCCTCTATTGGCCGCGCCGCAAGTTCATGCGCTATCCAGGCACCATCAAGGCCCGCTTCCTGCCGCCGATCCCGCCCGGACTCGACAAGGAGGAATTCATGCAGCGCCTGATCGGCGAAACAGAAGCCGCCTGCGACGAGCTGCTGGTCGAAGCCGCGAGCACGGCGAACCCGCCGCCCATGCCGCCGACGGCGGTGAAGCGGCTGGCGGAGCTCGGCGCGACGAAAACGGCGAAGACCTGAGAGCCCTCCTACGGCAGCGCTGCCAAAGCAGTCGTCAGCACCAGCGTCGCGGCAAAAGCGAGATTGATGATCCCCGCGGCCCGCGGATTGCGCAGCAAGCGCGCGAAGACCGTGCCCGCGAGAAGCCACAGGGTGTGGATGGCCACGATCATCGCCGCGAGCACCAGCAGCTTTGTCGACATGCCGAGACCGTCGGCCTGCGACGAAGCGCCGGCGAACACGGCGCCGATCGCCACATAGGCTTTCGGATTGGCGACGGCGAGCATGAAGCCGCCGAGAAAAGTGGGACGCGCCGCCTCTTTTGCACCTTCGGCAAGCGGCGGCGCCATTGCTATCCTGAAGGCGAGGTAGAGGATGTAGGCGGCCGAAGCGACTGTCAGCGCGGGCGCCAGCGCCGGCATCGAGGCGAGCATGCCGGCCAGGCCGGCGGCCACCACGAGAAGCGCAGCGATCGTCCCGAACACGACGCCTGACGTATAGCGCATTGAGGGACGCAGTCCGAAGGCGGCGCCTATGGCGGTCACGCTGATCGTCGCCGGACCGGGACTGCCCATGACGACGGTGGCCGCCAACACCAGCGCCAGCAGCTGCTGCCAGGACTGCGCTCCAGGCAGAATGTCTCCGATCATGCCGAACCCGATTCCTGTCGCGATGCGTCAGGAATTATCGCGACGCCGCCCGCAAAGGTCTTGGACGATCGTGCGTGGAGCCGATCGGCTTCGCGCGCCTGCCTTAAGAGACGTTTAGGCGCTGGCGCGGTCGAGCGCGGCAATGTCGTCGGCGGAAAGTTTCAGCGACGCCGCGCGGATCAGGCTGTCCATCTGGGCGGGCGTCGTGGCGCTGGCGATCGGCGCGGTGACGCCCGGCCGCGCCATGATCCAGGTGAGCGCCACTTCCGCCGGCTTGGCAGAATGGCGCCCGGCGGCCGCGTCGAGCGCGGAGAGGATGCGCATGCCGCGCTCGTTGAGATACTCGGCCACGTCTTCGCCGCGCTCGCTCTGGCCGAGATCGGTCTTGCTGCGGTATTTGCCGCTCAAAAAACCCTTGGCCAGGCTGAAATAGGTGATGACGCCGAGATCCTGCCCCTTGCAGAGATCGAGCAGCGGGCCATCCAGCGAAGAACGGTCGTACAAATTGTATTCAGGCTGCAGAACCTCATAACGCGGCAGGCTGCGCAGGCTGGCGACATCGAGGGCCGCGCGCAACTGTCCGGCATCGAGATTGGAGCAGCCCGGATAGCGGATCTTGCCCTTCTCGAGCAGGCGCTGATAGGCGCCGAGCGTTTCCTCGTAAGGCGTGGCCGGGTCGGGCCAATGCGACAGATAGAGATCGATGACGTCGGTCTGCAGCCGCTTCAACGACTGATCCACCGCGTTCTCGATATAGGCCGCTGACAGGTCTTTCTTTCCCTGGCCCATGTCGGAGCCGACCTTGGTGATGACAACAATGCTGTCCCGATTGCCGCGGCTCTTCATCCAGTTGCCGATGATGGTTTCGGATTCGCCGCCCTTGTTGCCCGGCGCCCAGCGCGAATAGGCATCCGCCGTGTCGACGGCGTTGAAGCCGGCCGCGGCAAAGCGATCGAGCAGGTCGAACGAGGTCTTCTCGTCGGCGGTCCAGCCGAAGACGTTGCCTCCCAGGACCAGCGGCGCGATGGAAAGGTCGGTGCGACCGAGACGGCGTTTCTGCAAGATTGATCTCCGTGATGCTGGGAAGGCCTGGACGCCCAAAGAAGGGCAAGGGCTTGGTGGGATGGATTGCCGTTAAGCTAGGTCGCGCCTTGCCGAGGTCAAAGGCATGGTTCTGCTTTTTGATCGGGCCAGAGCAATTCCAGCAAAAGTGCGCAGCGGTTAGGGTCAGCGGCCTCGCCGTAGCCTTGTGTCCGGGATTGCGGAAAAACAAAGAGATAGAGCATTGGAGGCGATCTGGTTCGCCGGAAATGCCCTTCACGAAGGCGCGACCCGCCGCCCTACGTCTTCCAGCCAGTGGTCGCGGATGCCGAGCGCTTTCAGATGCTCCACCGTGCTCAAGACATAGTCCTCGTTCCTGCCCGACTGGCCGACCGCGCCGCGCACGACTTCTGCCGCATGCCCGGCGTCGAGCCCGCCGGCATATTGCTCATGCGCGCGGTCGACAATGTAGGCGACCGCTTCGACCGTTCCGCCTCGTCCTGCCCCATCCAGCCGGACATCGAGGGCGCGTTCGAGATAGACGCTGGTCACCAGTTCGCGCTCGCGCAGATAGGAAAGCACTTCGTCGCGCAAATCGCCGGGCACGCGAAAGGCAAGACCGATGCACGAGCCGCCGCGGTCGAGGCCGAGCACCAGTCCCGGCCTCTCGCGCGTGCCGCGATGCACGAAGGAATAGACGCAAAGCGACCGGCGATAGCCGTAGAGGCGGGCGCGCCGCGTCTCGACATGTGCGAATCCCGGCCGCCAGATCAGCGACCCATAGCCAAAAACCCAAAAATCGCCCATATCGCCAAGCCTGATCGCATTCGAGTGACGACATCGCACCGATAAGGTGTTTCTTCCGTCCCCGCTTCTTGTGCGTGAGATTAACAGCCCGCTCGCCGCACGAGGGGTTAACGAGAGCCGCAGCATGACGTCAAGTGACCAGCGATCGCGCAAATCTCGCCGCCGGCTGTTCTGGCTTGCCGCATTCATACTGGTGCTGTTCGCGCTCTACAGCGGCGGATGGTTCTATCTCGCCGGCCGGGTCAAGATCGAGGCGGAGCGGACCGTTGCCGCGCTCGGAAGCAAAGGCATCAAGGCCGACTGCGCCAATCTCACGGTCAGCGGTTATCCGCTTAACTTCGCTGTCTCCTGCGACAGCCTGGCCTATCAGGACGATGCCCGGAATGTCGCGGCGTCGATCGGCGATTTTAGCGCCGTCGCCCGGATCACCCAGCCCTTGTCGCCCGTGGCGGACCTGCGCGGGCCGTTGCGGACCGTCGCGCCAGGCATGCCGCCGCTGTGGCTCGACTGGGACCAACTGCGCGCCACGGTCAAACTGTCATGGCCGCTTCCCCGGCGCATTTTGCTGCAGGCGGAGGGCCTGTCCGGACAGACCGATCCGGCCGACGACACTGATCCCATGCAGTTGTTCAGCGCCGGCCAGGCCGCTGGCCAGTTGCAGCCCAACGGCCAGGATATCGTCTATACCGGCAGCTTCAGCGATCTTGAGATCAACGCCAACGCGATCGGCGGCCGCCTGCTGCCGGCGCTGGACGGCGGCGGCGAGGCGACGGTGAGGAACGGGGTGGCGCTGATCGCGAAGCCGCCCAAAAGTCTGCGCGGCCAATCCGTCGACATTGCCAGCCTCGACCTGTCGTCGGGAACGGCGCGCATCACCGTGTCCGGACCGATCTCGGTCGACGCGGACGGCCTGATCGATGCCAGCCTGAAGATCAAGCTCAAGGACCCCAAGGCGGTGGCGGCCATCCTCGCCGGCGCCATTCCCGAGCACAAGAGCGAGATCGAGCAGGGTTTTGCCGGCATTGCCATGCTCGGCAGCGAGCCGTCCATGCCGCTCAAGGTCGTCAAAGGCAAGGCTTCGCTCGGCTTCATCCCGCTTGGCAAGATCAAGCCGGTAGAGTAGGCCGATAATGGCAAGGCCGGTCAAACTGCTCAGTGTCGGCGCTTTCACGCTCGATACGATCCTGCATGTCGAGGCGCTCCCCACGCATCAGGGCAAATTCATCGCCGGCGATGGTGTCCAGATCGCCTCGGGCATGGCGACGAGCGCCGCCTGCGCCGCGCATCGCCTCGGCGCCGATGTGTCGCTTTGGGCGAGCGCGGGAGACGATGCGGTCGGCGACCGGCTGATCGCCGAGATCGAGGCGGAAGGCGTCGACTGCGGCCTGGTCCGCCGCGTCGCCGGCGCGCGCTCTGCGCTGGCCGCGATCCTGGTGGATACCCATGGCGAGCGCATCATCGTTCCCTTCTATGACGGCAAGGCGCAAGCCGATCCCGGCTCCCTGCCGCTTGCCGATCTTTCCGCCTTCGACGCCGTGCTGGCGGACGTGCGCTGGCCGGGCGCCGCTGCACTTGCCTTGACGGCCGCGCGGGACGCCGGCCGTCCGGCGATCCTCGACGCCGACACCGCGCCGGTCGAGGTGCTGGAACGGCTCTTGCCCTTGGCTTCGCACATCGTCGCCTCTGAGCCGGCGGCGCGCATCGTCTGCGGCCACGCACTCGACCCTGAAAGCGCCTGCGCAGATCTTGCCTCGCGCACCGACGCCTTTGTCGCGGTGACGGGAGGCGCTGCAGGAACCTGGTGGCATGACCGGGCAGCCGGCCGCGTCCGCCATGTCGAAGCGCCAAAGGTCAAGGCAGTAGACACGCTCGCCGCCGGCGATGTCTTCCACGGTGCTTTTGCCATCGGCCTTGCCGAAGCGATGCCTGTCGAGCAGGCGCTGCGCTTTGCCAGCGCCGCCGCCGCGCTCAAATGCCTGCGCTTCGGCGGCCGGCTCGGCGCGCCGGACCGGGCCGAGACGTTGGCCATGATGGCAGCCCACTGGCCGCCGTCATAACAGCCGCGCGAACAGCTTAGGATTTGGCTCCCGGATGCTCGACCGCCTGGCGGCCGAAATCCGGCACATCGATGTCCTGGCCGGCCTCGATGATCGAGCGGCGGATGGCGCGGGTGCGGGTGAAGAGGTCGAACAGCTTTTCGCCGTCGCCCCAGCGGATCGCCCGCTGCAGCGACGCGAGGTCCTCCGAGAAGCGCGCCAGCATTTCCAGGATCGCGTCCTTGTTGTGCAGGCAGACATCCCGCCACATGGTCGGGTCGGAGGCAGCCAGTCGAGTGAAGTCGCGAAAGCCGGAGGCGGAATATTTGATGACTTCCGTCTTGGTCACCGATTCCAGATCGTCGGCGGTGCCGACGATGTTGTAGGCGATGATGTGCGGCAGATGCGAGACGATGGCCAAGGTCATGTCGTGATGCTGCGGGTCCATCGTGTCGATGTTGGAGCCGCATCGGCGCCAGAACTCCGAGAGCTTCTCCAGCGCCTCGGGGTCGGTGTCCGGCAGCGGCGTGAAGATGCACCAACGGTTGTCGAAGAGGTCGGCGAAGCCGGCATCCGGCCCGGATTTTTCCGTGCCCGCCAGCGGGTGGCCAGGGATGAAGTGCACGCCTTCGGGCACATGCGGCCCGATTTGCGCGATGACGGAGGCCTTGGTCGAGCCGACATCTGTCAGGATGGCGCCTTTCTTCAGCGCCGGCGCGATCTCGGCGGCGACCTCGCCGGACGACCCGACCGGAACCGACACTATGACGAGATCCGCGTCGCGCACCGCTTCTTCTGCATCGGTCGTGTAGGAATCGCCAAGGCCGAGTTCCCCGGCCCGGTAGAGCGTCGATTTGCTGCGCGTCGCGATGGCGATATGGCGAGCAAGGCCTTCGCGGCGGATGACGCGGGCAAGCGACGAGCCGATCAGGCCGATGCCGACCAGCGCTATTCTTTCGAACATCGGTGATGCCATGGTCTCTAGCTCTTCAGGAAGGTCTTGAGCGCATCGACGACGCCGCGATTGGCTTCTTCGGTGCCGACACTCATGCGCAGCGCATTGGGGAAGCCGTAGCCGGTGACACGGCGCAGGATGTAGCCGCGCGCACTCAGATAATCGTCCGCCGCCGCCGCCGAATGCCGCTTGTCGTCGGGAAAATGGATCAGCACGAAATTGCCGACGCTGGGCGTGACGCGCAGCCCGAGCTTGGTCAGTTCCTCATTCAGCCAGGCCAGCCATTTCGCATTGTGCTCCACGCTGCGCTCGACATGGGCGCGGTCGCGGATGGCCGCGATGCCGGCCTCGATCGCGGTCGCGTTGACGTTGAAGGGGCCGCGCACGCGGTTGATCGCATCGACGATATGCGCCGGCCCGTACATCCAGCCGACGCGCGCGCCGCCGAGGCCGAGCTTGGAGAAGGTGCGGGTCATGACCACATTCTCGGCGCTGCCCGCCAGCTCGATGCCGGCTTCATAGTCGTTGCGCCGCACGTACTCGGCATAGGCCGCGTCGAGCACCAAAAGCACGTTCTTCGGCAATCCGGCATGCAGCCGGCGCACCTCCTGGAACGGCACGTAAGTGCCGGTCGGATTGTTGGGATTGGCAAGGAAGACGATTTTTGTTCGCGGCGTGACGGCAGCCAGGATCGCGTCGATGTCGGCGCGCTCGTCGGTTTCCCTGACCGCCACCGGCTTGGCACCGGCGGCCTGGATGTAGATCTTGTAGACCATGAAGGCGTGCTCGGTGAACACGGCCTCGTCGCCGGGCGCGAGATAGGTCTGCGCCAACAGGCCGAGGATCTCATCGGAGCCGTTGGAGCAGATGATGTTTGCCGGGTTGAGGCCATGCACCTCGGCGATCGCCTCGCGCAACCGGCGGGCGGAGCCGTCGGGATAGACGTCGAGCTTCGCTGCCACTTCACGCGCGGCCTCGATCGCCTTCGGCGAAGGCCCGAGCGGATTCTCGTTCGACGACAATTTGTAGACCTTCGTCACGCCGGCGGGCGCGGTGCTTTTTCCAGGCACGTAGGCCTCGATGTCCATGATGCCCGCGCGGGGCGTCGGACGTGGCTGATCCTGCTTCATGTCACAAATCCGTCGAGAAGGCCTCGGTCCGGAGGCCGCTGCGGAAATACAGGCCGTGGCCCGGAATGTCGAGTGCCGCGCTCGCGCCAAGGCTGCTGGCCGTTGACGAAGCGCGATGCTGGTCCTAGAAGAGCAGCCGGACTTCCCGTGGTGATTTGGCCGGTCGGCTTGCAGCCACGTTAAACAATTCGCTAAAGGGCCGTTTGCAACCTGTAACCGGCTTTGCGAAGGCGAGCCGGTTTTTTGTTGTCCGCGGCCGGCCGGACACCGCGTCGGTGAGATCGATGCGGACTGGATGGGGAATGCAATGGCCGCTCAGCGCGCTCCAAGGACCAACAACGAGGCCGACCGCCCGTCGAGCCCGGTGCTGCCGTTCGGTCCCGACAAGCCGCTGAGGCTCGATGCCGGCACGGTGCTGTCGCCGTTCCAGGTCGCATACCAGACCTACGGCACCCTCAACGACGCCCGCTCCAACGCCATCCTCGTCTGCCATGCGCTGACCGGCGACCAGCACGTCGCCAACACCAATCCGGTGACCGGCAAGCCGGGCTGGTGGGAGGTGCTGATCGGCCCCGGCAAGATCATCGACACCAGCCGCTTTTTCGTCATCTGCGCCAACGTCGTCGGCGGCTGCCTCGGCTCCACCGGCCCGGCCTCGACCAATCCGGCGACCGGCAGGCCCTATGGCCTCGACCTGCCGATCATCACCATCCGCGACATGGTGCGCGCGCAGCTGATGCTGGTCGACCATTTCGGCATCGAGAAGCTGTTTTGCGTGCTCGGCGGCTCGATGGGCGGCATGCAGGTGCTGCAATGGGCCGCAAGCTACCCGGAGCGCGTCTTCTCGGCGCTGCCGATCGCCACCGGCGCCCGCCATTCCTCGCAAAACATCGCCTTCCACGAGGTCGGGCGGCAGGCCGTCATGGCCGATCCGGACTGGCACGGCGGCAAATATCTGGATTTCGGCAGGCGGCCGGAAAAGGGGCTCGCCGTGGCGCGCATGGCGGCGCATATCACCTATCTCTCGGAAGCAGCGCTGCACCGCAAATTCGGCCGCAACCTGCAGGATCGCGAAGCGCTCACCTTCGGTTTCGACGCCGATTTCCAGATCGAGAGCTATCTGCGCCATCAGGGCATGACCTTCGTCGACCGCTTCGACGCCAACTCCTACCTCTATCTGACCCGCGCGATGGACTATTTCGACCTCGCCGCCGACCATGGCGGAAGGCTGGCCGACGCCTTCGCCGGCACCAAGACGCGCTTCTGCCTGGTGTCCTTCACATCAGACTGGCTGTTCCCGACCGAGGAGAGCCGCTCGATCGTGCATGCGCTGAACGCCGCCGGCGCCTCCGTCTCCTTCGTCGAGATCGAGACCGATCGCGGCCATGACGCCTTCCTGCTCGACGAGCCGGAACTGTTCGCGGCCATCAACGGCTTCATCGCCTCGGCCGCACGCGCCAGGGGGCTCAGCCTGTGAGCGGCGCGCGATCCCTCTGTTTTGGCCGCATTTGCGCGGCGCCAGGATTCCCCGTGGCCGCAAAGGCTCCAAGGCCGGAGGTGTGCCCATGAGCGTCAATCGTGCGCAGCGAGTCGACCTCGAGGTCGTCACCGGTCTCATCCCGCCGCATTCGCGCGTGCTGGATGTCGGCTCGGGCGACGGCGTGCTGCTGGAGCTTCTGCAGGAGACCAGGCAGGTCGACGGCCGCGGCCTGGAGCTGTCGCAGCGAGGTGTCAACGAATGCGTGGCGCGCGGCCTTTCCGTCGTCCAAGGCGATGCCGACACGGATCTGAAATTCTATCCCGACAAGGGTTTCGATTTCGTCGTGCTGTCGCAGACCATGCAAGCGACCCGCAATCCGAAGGTGGTGCTCGACGAGCTGCTTCGGATCGGCAACCGCGCCATCGTCTCCTTCCCCAATTTCGGCCACTGGCGCGTGCGCTTCTCGCTGCTGATCAAGGGCAGGATGCCGGTCACCAAGGACCTGCCCTACTCCTGGTACGACACGCCGAACATCCACTTCTGCACCATCCGCGACTTCGTCAATCTGTGCGAGGAGCTCGGCGCGACGGTCGAGAAGGCCACCGCGCTCGACGCCAACGGCCAGAAGATCGGCCTGTCGATGCCCTGGTGGTTCTGGAACTTCTTCGGCCAGCAGGCGGTATTCCTGCTCAAGCGCTGACTGCGGTCGTGGAAAGATGATGGCGGCGCAACATCCAACCTGTTCGGTCGTGGTGGAAGTCGTTCCTGACAGTGTCGGGCATGGCTGGGGATAGGTCGTCGCAAAGTGTTGCCTTCAAACCGCATGACATTGAGGAAATACGCACCGACCCTGACGCTTAAGCGACGCTTCAGGTGACATAGCCGCATCTTTTCGGTACCGTTTTTGTCGAATCCATCGGGGGCGGTGGACATAAAGGGCAGGTGCGGGATCGATCCGATCGTTGCTTGTCCGCCCCACAACGAAGGTTAGATGCCGACCGCTTCCGACACAGCTCCTCTGATCACCGTGATCACACCGACGCACAACCGGCGCAGCCAGGTCGTGCGCGCGGTGGAAAGCGTTCTTGCCCAGACACTTACCCGCTTCGAGCACATCGTCGTCGACGACGGTTCGACCGACGGCACCGCCCTGGCGCTCGCCGAAATTCGCGACCCCCGACTGATCTATGTCGGCGCGAAATGGCGGGGCGCCAATGCCGCGCGCAACGCGGGCATCGAGCGCGCGCGGGCGCCGATCGTGACCTTCCTTGATTCGGACGATGTCTATCTGCCGGACCGGCTGGACCGGACGCTGTCGCACTTCGACAAAAACCCTTCGCTCGAAGTGCTGATCAGCTCCTTCATCTCGGTGAAGGGCAACCGCAGCACCAAATGCATCAACCGCCAGGCCTTGCTCGACAAAAGCACGCTGCAGCGCGCCCTGGTCTCGCAGACGATCTTCATCGCCGGCTCGGCGATCACCGCCCGGCACGAATCGCTGCTTGCGATCGGCGGCTTCGACAGCGACATCACGCGCATGCAGGACCGCGAATTGCTGCTGCGTTTTGCCAACCGCAGCGGCGGCTTGCTGTCGGATGATATCGACTGGAAGAAGTACAATTCGGAAAATTCGATTTCCGGCCGACGCGACGGCTATGTCGAGGCCTATGCCAACCTGATCGGCAAGCACCCCTACATCGCCGACCGCTATCCCGACGTCCCGCCCTATATGATCGCGCGCCAGATCATCGCCGACATCCTGAAGGGCAGGCTGCCGCAGGCATTTTCGGGCTACCTCGCCAACCGGTCGTCCAAGGCGCTCGGCTACTCGCCGGCCGAACTGCTGCGCGGCTATGTCGTCGGCCGGCGTTGGCGCCGCGACTGCTATGACGAGTTCCGCGCCAAATACGGCGCCCGGGCGGTTTAAGGGCGCCTGGGACAAAACCGTCCGGAATTGCGAAAAACAGAAGTTGGAACGTCTGGCGCGCTCCAGTTCATCGATCCAGCTCCGGAAAATACGGATCGGAAAACCGCTGCCGCAGCCGCTCGCCAAGCAGGCAATCGGTCGGCGCCTGGGCATCGACGCGAACCGTTCTGAGGTGACCGATACCGCTCACCTCCTGGATCAGCTTGCGGCGGATCGCGGTCGAGAATTCGGACGCCGCATAGATCGGCAGCACGAACGAACCTGGGCCGCCTGTGACGCAGTCGGCATAGTAGCGATCGAGATGGCTGACGCTCGGCGACGGGCTGATCAGGATCGGCAGGCCGTTGATGATGATGCCCTCGGCCAGGGCCGCATCGCGGGTCATGGCGACAGGCAGCCCGGCATTGTTGGGCCCGTCCCCCGATATGTCGATGACCCGGCGCGGCGCCGAAAAGCCGTTTTTCTGCAAAAGCGCGGCGCCGAAGCCGAGAGCGCCGGAAATCGAGGTGCCGCGAAAGCTCCGGAACGGACGGCCCGCGATCTTGTCGGCGAAGGCGTTGGCGCTGTCCGCGCCGTCGATGACCTGCCAGGCGATCACGCCGTCACCGCGCACGACGCCCGCCCATTCGAAATAGGCGATCGCGATGCGGCCCCTCGAACCCGAACGCACGGCATTGATGAAATCGGGATGCCGCAGCGCCTCGACATAGCCGGCGCGCTGCAGGGCGAACTCCCCTTCGTCCATCGATTGCGAGATGTCGACGGCCAGCACCAGTTCGACATCGACGGCAGTGCCGCCGATTGCAGGCATTGGCGCTGCCTCGGCGCAGGCAAGGCATGCAAGCAGGCTGAGCAGCTTGAGCATGGCAGGCTCCCACCACGCCGGGATTCTTCACCGCGATCACGGCGAAATAAAGCTATTTCCTGGCGTGCGCCGCGGCCGGCGGGGGTTCGATCGCGCCGGCCCGAAGGCGGGCCGGCTTGAGCGCCGATCGGCCGCTGTCCTTGACGATGGTGAGCGCGCGCGGGAAGAACTCGTTGTTGTGCAGGCCACGCCCGATATTGAGGATGGCGGCGTCCGGCAGCCTGGCCTGCAGCATCGCCAGCACGCGCCGCAGCGTGGCGCCGTCGAATGTATCCAGCGCTTCGTCGATGATCACCCATTTCGGCTTCCTCAGCGCCAGCCGCGCGAAGGCGAGCAGCCGCTGTTCCTCGTCGGCCAGTTCATGCTCCCAGCGCGCCGAGCGGTCGAGCTGCGACGACAGGCGCTCGAGGCCGACTTCGCCGAGCACCGCGGAAATCTCGGCGTCGTCGATCCTGGCGCCTTCGGCGTGGTTGAGCACGTCGCGCAGCGTGCCGAGCGGGAAATAGGGCGTGCGCGGCACGAAAAACGGCCTCTCCCCGGCCGGCATGCCGATGCGCCCGCTTCCCCAGGGCCAAAGGCCGGCGATGGCGCGGAAGAACAGCGTCTTGCCGGCGCGCGGATCGCCGGTGATCATGACGCGCTCGCCGGCCTTTATCTCGGCATCCGTCTCGGCAAGCCTGGTGCAGCCGTCGGGAGAGGCGACCTCGAGCTTGTCGAATGTCAGCTTGCCATTCGCGTTCTCGCCGAACGCGATGCGCTTTTCCTTGGCATGCAGGATGTCCGTTTCGCCGAGCGCGATGCGGAAGTCGGCGACGCGCATCAGCGTTGCCCGCCAGTCGGCGATGGCGCCGATATTGTTGATGAACCAGCGCAGCGAGGAATTCACCTGGTTGAAGGCGCCGACAGCCATCATCAATCCGCCGAAGCTGATATCGCCCGCGAAATAGACCGGCGCCGCGACCAGGATCGGCGCCACCACGGTGATCCAGCCATAGGCATCGGTGACCCAGGACAGGTTGATCTGGGCGCCGTAGATGCGCCGCATGGCGCCGAGCACGCTGGCGAGATCGACCTCCAGCTGCCGGCGGCCGTCCGCCTCGCCATGGGCAAGCGCGATGGCGTCGATATTCTCGTTGACGCGGACCATGGAGGAGCGCAGCTCCGCCTCGCGCGTGTAGCGATCGCTGTTGAAGCGGATGAGCGGCCGGCCCACCAGCCAGCTCAGCCAGGAGGCAATGCCGGCATAGAGGATCGCCGCCCAGACCATGTAGCCGGGTATCGCCAGCGAATGGCCGCCGATATCGAAGACGAAGCCGGAGGAGAGCTCCCACAGCACGCCGATGAAGGACACAAGCAGGATGAAGGATTGCAACAAACCGACGCCGAGGTCTGTCGACAGGTCGGAGAGATGCCCGGCGTCCTGCTGCATGCGCTGGTCGGGGTTGACGCCGATGGCGCCCGCGTGGGTGAGCCGGAAGGCGCGCGCCGGCCGCATCCATTCGTCGATGAGGTCGAGCGTCAGCGCCTCGCGCAACTTCAGCCGGATCGTCTGGTTGAGCCAGGTCTGGCCGACATTGAGCACCAGGAGGCTGCTGGCGATTGCGGCAAAAACCATCAGCTGGTGCAGGAATCCCGGCAGGTCGCGCCGCGCCAGCGCGTCGTAGAAGGGCTGGTTCCAGCGGTTGAGCAGGACCTGCCCGATCGAGGTCGCGACGATGACGCCGACAATGCCGATCGAGGCCCACAGGAGCGGCCTGCGCACCGGCGACGTCTTCAGCGCCAGCCTGATCGCCGCCAGTTGGTCGGAGAGGCTGCTCGACTCGACCGAGAACGCTGCCTGTTCGGCGCGGGGCTTGTCATCCATACGCGGTATCCCTGCTTTCGGAAACGGTCATCGACGCCGATGCCGCACCTCGAACCCGGCCCTGAGATAGGGTGATGATTGCCGTGCGATGCAAGGTTTGCCCCCGATCACGAACGCGTCATCTGCTTTGTCCGGCGCAGCGTGTCGGCCGACTTTCGGCCGAGTCGCGTCGCGCCCTGCGGCGAGAAGACCGGCACGAAGACGCGGCGCGATGCGCGCTGCGCGACCGGCACGCCCTGGTAAAGGCGCTTCTGCGCCTCGACGACGATGACGCCGGAGAAGATCGGCCAGAAGCGCCGGCCGGCCCGCTCCAGCACGTTATGGAACTGCATCATGAACCGCCGTGGCGACGGCGGGAAGAACAGCGCATCGGACCACGCGGCGGGCGTGAAATTCGCCTCGCGCAGCAATTCGGTAAGCTGGCCGCGCGAGAACGGCCGGCCGTTGCCGAACGGCGTGTGCTCGAAGCGCGCCCAGACGCCGCGCCGGTTGGGCACGACGATGACGACTCTGCCCGCCGGCGACAGCACGCGCCAGATCTCGTTCAGCGTCTCGCGCGGATTCTCGACATGTTCGAGCGAATGGACCAGCAGCATGCGGTCGATGCAGGAATCGACCAGCGGCAGCTCCTCGTCGAAGACGAGCGCGGTCGCCGTCGGTCCCGTCGCCGGCCACACCACAGCCCCTTGCGTCGCCGGCATGAAGGCAAAGACGCGCTCGGCGTCGGTGCCGAAGCGCTCCAGCCAGGGCAGCGTGTAGCCGAGGCCGACCAGTCGCTCGTTCGGAACGGCTGCCCATATCGACGACAGCGCCATGGTGATCGCGCGCTCGGCAAGGCGCCCGAGCGTGGTCGAATAGAAGGAGCGGAGATCGACGATATCGGAATGCATGGCTGGGACGGTAGCCGCGATAAATGCCGAGTTCAACAAAGGCGGATGACATCGGCGGCCGGGCGCCCTATGTCTGCGGCGATAACGGAGAGCGCCGATATGCCGGTCGAAATCGAACAGTTCATGTGCCGCACCGACAATTTCGGTGTGTTGGTTCACGACCCCGAAAGCGGCCAGACGGCGATCATCGACGCTCCGGAGGAAGCCCCGATCCTGGCCGCGATCAAGCGCACCGGCTGGACGCCGACCATGATCCTGACCACGCATCATCATGGCGATCATGTCGAGGCCAATCTGGCCCTGAAGGAGCGTTTCAAGCTCACCATCATCGGGCCGGAAGCCGAGAAAGCGAAGATTCCTGGCATCGACGAGACCGTCAGACAAGGCTCCGTCATCCGCCTTGGCGAGGAAAGGATCGAGGTCATCGAGACGCCCGGCCACACCGCCGGCCATGTCTCCTACCATCTGCCGGCCTCGAAGGTGGCCTTCACCGCCGACACGCTGTTTGCGCTGGGCTGCGGCCGGCTGTTCGAATGCAAGCCGCCGGTGATGCACGAGTCGCTGAAGAAGCTTGCCGCCCTTCCGGCCAAGACCGTTATCTATTGCGGCCACGAATACACCTTGGCCAACGCCCGCTTCGCGCTGACCGTCGACCCCAGCAATTCGGCCTTGAAGGAACGCGCCGCAAGGATCGAGGCGCTGCGCGCCGACAACAAGCCGACCCTGCCGACGACGATCGGCGAGGAACTGTCGACCAATCCGTTCCTGCGCTGGCACGACCCGACGATCCGCAAGCATCTCGGCATGGAGAGGGCGAGCGACGTTGAGGTGTTCGCGGAGATCCGCAAGCGCAAGGACAATTTCTGATGCATGCCGCCCGAAAAGTATGTGGCTTTTGGGATAACGACATGCATCAAGGTCAAAGACCTCTTTCATGACCAGCGCCGCCGAAATCATCGCAACGCTGGGGCTCCAGCCGCACCCCGAAGGCGGCTGGTATGCCGAGACGTTTCGCGACGCTTCGGGAGGCCCGCGCGGCCATTCCACCGCGATCTATTTCCTTTTGGAGAAAGGCCAGCTTTCGGCCTGGCACCGGGTGAAGGATGCGGCGGAGGTCTGGCACTTCTATGCCGGCGCGCCGCTGGCGCTCGCCATGCATGAGGAAGGCTCCGGCGCCGTCATCGAGCAGGTGCTGGGCGCCGCGCTTGCCGCGGGCGAGCGGCCGCAGATCGTGGTGCCGGCCGGCTGGTGGCAGTCGGCGCGCAGCCTCGGCGAATGGACGCTGGTCGGCTGCACGGTGGCGCCGGGTTTCGACTTCGCGGCTTTCGAGCTTGCCGAGCCGGGCTGGCAGCCGAAAACCTCTTAACTCAAGAGAAAACCAAGCGTGATTGCCAGCTGGGCCGCATAGTAGAGCACCCAGACCGCGTAGCGCATCCAGACGCGATGCGGCGAGATCGCGGTAAGTAGGAAGCGCTCGGCCGCCAGCAAGCCGTCCGAGGCCATGAACAGCACGGCGCCCGCGATCACCCAGGGGTAGCCGGTCGTTAGCGCCGAGATGCCCATGGCGAGGATCGCCGCGACATAGACGGCGATCGGGATACGCAAGGGTGGACCGACGCGGCGCCACAGCGCGGCGAGCATCACGATAACGAACGCCGCCATCACCAGGGCGATCGCGCCGCGCCAGGGTTCGGCCGCGAGCAGCCCGATCCCGCCGCCCGCCTCGATGAACAGGGCGACATAGGCGACATGCGCGGCAAGAAAGCTCGCCAGCCCGCCAAGGAACGCCTTTTCGCCGTCGCGCGAGAGGAACGCATCGCCGGCGGCGCTGAGCGCCAATGCCGCGACGAGCAGCAGCGGACCGCCCTGCATGACGGCAAGCGCCGCCAGCAAGGCGACGGCCAGCGTCTTGGCGGCGGAGCGGGCGAGGCGCGGCGAAAGCTCAAGCGCCAGGACGTAGATCGCCGAGGCGGCGATCGAGAACAGAAGCGTCGCATTCGGGTTGGCCTCGAGGCCGCCCGCAAACGGCATCATGCGCTTGCTCCGCCGGTCGCCGGCTTGCGCAGCAGGAGCGACTTGGCCGCGAGCGCCGCCCCGCCGGTGATAAGCACGCAGGCGGCGAGGATGCGCAGCGACGGCTCGGCAACGCCTGCCGCGATCAGCACCAGCGTCGACAAAAGCGGCGCGGCATAGCTTGCCGCCCCCAGCACCTGGATGTTGCCGCGCTTGACGCCGATGTCCCAGGCATAGAAGGCGGCCCCCACCGGCATCAAGCCGAGGCCGACGACGGCCAGCCACTGGCCCGGGCCATCCGGCAGCACGGTCGTTTCGAGCAGCAGGTGGCAGGCGAGCGAAAGCACCGACGTCGCGGCGCAGAACCATGTGACGATCGAGGTCGGCACCGACGGGAAGCGTCGCGACAGGAGCGAATAGGACGACCAGAGCAGCGCGCAGACGCCCGCCATCGCATAGCCGAAGGCGTAGCGCGCGTCGAAGGCGAGCCCGCCGCCCTTGGTGACGATGAGGAAAGTGCCGGCAAGGCCGAGCAGCGCGCCGACGACATGGTTCCAGGCGAGCCGTTCGCCCGGCATCAGCGCCGAGCCGAGCACGATGAGCAGCGGCCACAGATAGGCGATCAGGCTCGCCTCGACCGCCGGCGCGTTGCGCAGCGCCGTGAAGTAGAAGAAGTGATAGCCGAACAGCCCGGCAATGCCGATCAGCCACACCTGCGGCGGCACCTTCCGGCTCTTGTCCGGGGCCGGCATCACCAGCCTGGCGGCAAGACCGACACAGGTGCCGATGGCGAAGGTGATGGCCGACAGCAGAAACGGCGGCACCTGCCCGGAGGCGTCGGTGAGCAGGGCAAGCAGCGCCCACATGGCAACCGCCGAGAAACCGATCAGTGTTGCGCGCCCCATACCTGCCCCCCGGCGGGGCGCCGTGGCGCCCTTAGCAATTCCAGGAAAAGTGGCTGGCGGATTTCCGCCCGGAATTGCGCAAAAACAACCTAGTTCACTGCTTCGAACCGTCGCGCGCTTATGGTCAGCGGACCGATCTGGGTCCCGACCGTGGCACGGATCGGCGCATATACGCCGGATTGGCCGAGCGGTGCAAATGTCACCATCATGCGGCTCTTGTTCTTGAGGAATTCAAGCGCCTTGCGGCCCTTGCGATAGCCCGCCACCGGCTCGAAGCCCATCTTGCAGGTGACGGTGTCGCCCTTGTAGCCGGGCACCGAGATCGAGCCTTTCGAGGCATAGGTCAGCGACAGGTCGGCGCGCATCTCGCCATCGAAGAATTTGACGGTCCGGCCGCAGACCTTGTCCAGGCTGTCGGCATGGATGACGGTGGCCGCCATCGGGTCGAGCACCGATTTCAGGTCGCCGGCGCCGACCGGCACCCAGCTCTTGGGATCGCGCTTGCCAGGCTGCGGAACGACGTTCGTCGAGGAGACGGCGCCACCGGCGAAGCGTATGTCGACCGCGGATGCCTTCTTGCCGGAGGTGTAGTCTGCGCGGAAAGCCTGCGGCCGCATCTGCTGGCCCGAAATCGTGCCCTTCGATGAGATCGTGCCCTTGGTGTCGTCGAACAGCTTGGCAATGCCCGCGGCCGAGACAGTGCCGTTGATGGCGTAGTTGTCGCCGTCGTAACGGCTCGAAAAAGTCGCCCTGGCGACCGAAAGGCCAAGGAAAGAAACCGTGTATTCGCCCTTGAAGGACTGCGGCGAGGCTGCGGCGAAACCCGACGTCGGAACGATGACGGCAAGCAGGGCGGCAAAGGCTTGGGATGATCGAAGCATGGCGGGCGGCAAGTCCTTGATACGGGCGGAGACGCAACGGTTCCAGCCTGGCAATCCCTTCCCGAAGGGCTTATAGGGCGAAATCCGGCCTTTATATGGAGCGCGCCTCGCCGTAGCGCACCTGGCGGAGCTTGACGGCGTGGCGAAATGCAACTATGGAACGCCAACTTTTCCAAAGGCCGCCTGACCGAGACCGCGCGCCGCCTGGCGCGGGCAGAATGGTTTGGCAGGTTCAGAACTGAAGGTTAGACAAGATGTCCCGTACCTGCGAGCTCACTGCCAAGGCAGTCCAGACCGGCAACAATGTGAGCCATGCCAACAACAAGACCAAGCGTCGCTTCCTGCCGAACCTGGTCAATGTGACGCTGATTTCGGAAGCGCTGAACCAGAACGTTCGCCTGCGCATTTCGGCCAACGCGCTGCGTTCGGTCGAGCATCGCGGCGGTCTCGACGCGTTCCTGGCCAAGGCAGACGCCAAGGAGCTGTCGCAGCGCGCCCGCCTGCTCAAGAAGCAGATCGCCAAGAAGCTCGCCGAGCAGTCGGCCGCCTAAGGTGCTTTTCAGGCGGCGTCGACCGCCTTCCAAGGAGTGTCGTGCAGATTCGGCATGACATTCCGCTGGTTCCATTACCCAGGATAAAAAAATGAACTTCCTCACACGATACCTGCCCTTCGTGGCCGCCATGGCGCTTGTCGTCGTGGCGTCGAACATCCTCGTCCAGTTCCCGATGCAGGGCCAGGTCGGCAGCCTGTCGCTGGCCGACCTGCTGACCTGGGGCGCCTTCACCTATCCTTTCTCCTTCCTGGTCACCGACCTCGCCAATCGCCGCTATGGCCCGGCCGTGGCGCGCAAGGTGGTGTTCGTCGGCTTCATGACGGCGGTGATCTGCTCGATCCTCGTTCCGCCCTTCCTGTTCCGCCACGGCCTGATCGAATTCGAGACCGCCGCCGACCGGCTGGTGCGGATCGCCGCCGCTTCCGGCGCCGCCTTCCTCATCGCGCAACTGCTTGATGTGACCGTCTTCAATCGGCTGCGCCGGCAGAGCTGGTGGCGCGCGCCGATCGTCGGCACGCTGGTCGGCTCGGTGTTCGATACGCTGGTCTTCTTCGGCGTCGCCTTCTCCGCCGCCTTCGCCTTTGTCGGGCCGAACGACGGCTTCGCGCTGGAAACGGCGCCGCTGATGGGCGTGCTGCCCGTCGAGACCATGCGCTGGGTCTCCTGGGCGCTGGGCGATCTCTCGGTCAAGCTGATCATCGCGGTGGTGGCGCTGATCCCCTACCGGCTGCTCGCCGCCCGCTGGAGTCAGCCAGCAATCGCGGTCTAAACCGTGATCCCCTGGGTTCAGCTTGATTCAGCCCTCACGCCCGACGGCGCACAGGAACTCCGCCTGAAGCGGCGCGGCGATGAATTCTCGATCATGCTGGGCACCAATGAGCTGATGAACAGCCGCCTCAGCGGCTCCGAGGAGGCACTGGCAAAGCTTTCCTGCGAGAGGATCGCTGGCCGCAAGCTGCCGAGCATCCTCATCGGCGGGCTCGGCATGGGCTTCACGCTGCGCGCTGCTCTCGCCGCGCTTGACGGGGACGCTGCCGTCACCGTTGCCGAGCTTGTCCCCGCGGTCGTCGCCTGGGCGCGCGGCCCGATGGCCGGGATTTTCGAGGGCTGCCTCGACGATCCCCGCGTCACCATTCGCGAGGCTGATGTCGGCCAATTGATAAGGGCCGAGACGGCCGCTTGGGACGCCATCCTGCTCGACGTCGACAATGGTCCCGAAGGCATCGTCTACAAGGAAAATGACTCGCTCTATGGCGCGGCCGGCCTCGCAGCCGCGCGTGCCGCCTTGAAGCCTGGCGGCGTCCTGGCGGTCTGGTCGCAGGGACCTGACGGCGGCTTCACGCGGCGGCTGAAGCAGGCCGGCTTCGCGGTCGAGGAGATCAACACGCGGGCCCGCGGCAAGCGCGGCGCCCGCCACGTGATCTGGGTTGCGACCAACGGGCGGTGATCCCTACCGGCCGCGCGCCGCCGGAGCCAGCCCGCCATCGCCTCACGTCTTCAACCGCCGGAGATACCCAGCCGGCTTTACGCTTTGTTACGGCCATTGGTGCAGGATCGCCAAAACGATCCAGGACATCGCCGCCAGCATGACCATCCAGGGCACGGGTTGGAAACATGATCTCCTGCTTGCGCTCTGCGCGACGCTGCTCGTGCTGGCGATCAACGCGATCTCCGGCTTTCCGACCATTGCGGACCTTGGCGCCGACAACGACAGCATGATGAGGCTGGTCGAGGTTCGAGACCTGCTGGCGGGACAGAGCTGGTTCGATCTTCACCAATACCGGATGGGCCTGACCGGCGGCTTCGTCATGCACTGGTCGCGGCTGGTCGACACGCCGATCGCGCTGATCATCATGGCCTTCCATGCGCTGGGCGCCGGCACGGCCGCCGCCGAAAGGGCGGCGCAGATCATCTGGCCGCTTTTCCTTTACGGGCTCACCATATTCGTCATCCTGCGCGCCTCGCGGCGCTTTGCCGACGCCGACGTGGCGATGCCGTCGCTGGTGCTTGCGACCGCGGCGCTGTTCTTTCTCGGCATTTTCAACCCCGGCACGCTGGACCACCATAACGTCCAGCTCCTGCTGACGGCGGCCAGTCTCTGGTTGCTGATGGAGGCTCCCTTCTGGCGGCCGGCCGCCTTTCTGTCCGGCCTGTGCGCGGGCCTGACGCTGGCCGTCGGCATGGAGACAGCGCCCTATGTGGCCGCGCTTGGCGCCTGTGCCGCGGCGCTCTTTATCGTCGACGAAAGAGAGCGCCAAACCGCGCGCGGCTTCGGCCTCGGATTTGCGGCAATAGCCTCGGTGGTCCTCGTTGCCACCATACCGCCGGCGGCCTGGGGCGTGGCCCAGTGCGACGCCTTCTCGGCCTTCCAATTCGTCATCGCGGCGCTGTCGGGCTTCGGCCTTGCGGCCATTGCCGGCCTGTCCGGGCAGTCGACGGCCAGGACGCGTTTCTTCTTAATGTCCGCATTGGCCCTGGCGATCACGGCCGTTGCGATCGTGTTCTTCCCGCAATGCCTGGCATCGCCCTATGCCGGCATGGACGAGCGCATTCGCACTTATTGGCTGAACGACGTCGTCGAGGCGCAGCCCTTCCTCAGCGTGGCCGTCAACCAGCCGAAGCTGATGGCGGCGCGCTATGTGACGCCCTTCATCGCAATCCTGCTGATCGGCCTTCAGCTTCGCAGCCGCCGCCTGCGCCGCGAGGAAGCCCTTGCCGCCATGTTGCTGATCGTCGCTTTCGCCGTCAGCCTCTGGCAGGTGCGCAGCTCGACCTTCTCGGTCGCCTTGGCCGTGCTGCCGCTCTCGACCTGGGTCGCCAGGATCCGCCTGCAGGCAAACGCCGCGCAGTCATGGCGCGTCTCGACCCGCATCGCGGCGGCATGGCTGGTGTCGCTCAACGCGACCTGGGCCGGCGTTGCGGTCGCCGCGCAGGCGGTGGTGCAAAAGGTGCCCAGGGAGGTCAACTCCGACGCGGACCATGCGCTGACCTGCGGCAAGGCCGCAGACTTCAGCCAATTGGCCGCCATGCCGGCAACGACGGTGCTTGCGTCTTCCAACCTCGGCTCCGCTGTTTTGTTGTTTACCGGGCACAGGGCGCTGGCCGGCCCCTACCATCGCAATGTCGGCGGCAACCTCGCCATGCTCGACGCCTTCATGGGAACGCCCGACGCCGCCCGCGCCATCGTCGAGCGCGAACATGTCGGGCTGGTCGCCATATGCCGCGGCAATTCGGAAGAGCTGTCGCTCGCCGCCGAGGCCCCCACGGGCCTGGCCGGGCGGTTGCTGAAGCGGGACGTTCCCGACTGGCTGGAATTGGACGGCGCGACGGCGGACAAGCCGGTCGAGATCTACAGGGTCCGCTGAACAACAACTCCAGGATCGCCGAAGCGCGGCTCAATCCTGATGCAGGATGAACTCCAGGTAGAGGTTCCGCTGCAGGATCGAGTGGTTGTCGTCCGACACCAGCGACACCATCAGCGCGCCGTCGTCGCGGGTCCAGACGTCGAGCCCTTCCATGTTGTCGATCTGGTAGCCCATATCGGCTTCCATCAGCACCGGGCCGTCGGCGACCGCGCCCTTCTCGATGCTCTCGCCATAGATGCGCCGCAGCCGCATCTTCACCCCGCGCGCCATCGAGAAGCTGCGTTCCAGCAAAAGCAGGTCGCCATCGGGCAGGAAGGCGCCGTCGGTGATGTCGAAATCGCCGTTGCGCTTGACGGTGAAGACGCCCTTCCTCGGCCCTTCGATGATTGCCGCAAAGATGTTGCCGGCCTTGTCGAGGCTCTTTTCCGAAACCACGACCAGGCCGCCCTCGTGCTGGCCGTAGGGATTGGCATGCGAGACCGTCTCGAAGCCGCGGTTCTGGCGCAGCTCCCGGGCCGGGACCAGATAGTCGAGCGTCTTGAACGGTCCCTTCATGTCGTCCGGGTCGATCTTGAACTGGACGACGCGCTGCTCGCGCTCGAAGCCGACGGTGGCGATGCCGTCCTTGACCGCCAGGCCTTCGGCGTCGACTTCCCATTTCTCGTCGATCGGCCGACCGGAAGCGTCGACCATCTGCTGCATACGGAAACTCGACACGCCCGAGGGGCGCTTGTCGGCGTCGTGGGTGATGCTGCCGAAGAACCAGAAGCCGGTGTCGGCAACGCCGATGAAATCGCCGCCGGGCTTGAGGAAACGGAAAGCCGACAGCGCGCCGAAATCGCGCGACTGCGAGGTCATCTCCAGCCCGCCGACGAACTCGAGCGGCCCGAACAGTTTCTCGTCATGGCCCACATGGAAGGTGGTGATCGGCCGTGCCGAAACCTCGACCGCCTCGACCGGAGCTCGCTCGGCCGCAATCGCTGCCGAAGCGGTCGCGCAGGCCGCCGCGCAAGCGAAAACCGTCCGCCGGAATCCGCCCCCCGATAAGATCATCCGACGCGCCGCAAGCCGCCGCGCCGCGTGTCGCGCGCGCTTTCCTCGCCGAACAGCGAAGCGAGCTGCTCGGTCATGGCGCCCGCCAGTTCCTCGGCATCGACGATCGTGACGGCGCGGCGATAGTAGCGCGTGACATCGTGGCCGATGCCGATGGCCAAAAGCTCCACCGGCGAGCGCGTCTCGATGAGCTCGATCACCGCGCGCAAATGGCGCTCCAGATAGTTGCCGGGATTGACCGAGAGCGTTGAATCGTCGACCGGCGCGCCGTCCGATATCATCATCAGGATCTTGCGCTGCTCCGGCCGGCCGATCAGCCGATTATGCGCCCAAAGCAGCGCCTCGCCGTCGATGTTCTCCTTCAGCAGGCCCTCGCGCATCATCAGGCCGAGATTGCGCCGCGCCCGCCGCCACGGATGGTCGGCCGACTTGTAGATGATGTGGCGCAGGTCGTTGAGCCGGCCCGGATTCGGCGGCTTGCCGTCCTTCAGCCATTTCTCGCGCGCCTGCCCGCCTTTCCAGGCGCGGGTGGTGAAGCCGAGGATTTCCACCGAAACGCCGCAGCGCTCCAGCGTGCGCGCCAGGATGTCGGCGCAGGTCGCGGCGACGGTGATCGGCCGGCCGCGCATCGAGCCCGAATTGTCGAGCACCAGCGACACCACCGTGTCGCGGAACTTGGTGTCGCGCTCCTGCTTGAAGGACAACGGCTGCATCGGATCGATGACGACGCGCACCAGCCGCGCCGGATCGAGATAGCCTTCCTCCAGGTCGAAATCCCAGGAGCGGTTCTGCTGCGCCATCAGGCGACGCTGCAGCCGGTTGGCGAGTCGGCCGACGACGCCGGAGAGATTGGCGAGCTGCTTGTCGAGGAAGGCGCGCAGCCGGTCGAGCTCCTCTTCCTCGCAAAGGTCCTCGGCGCCGACCGTCTCGTCGAAGGCGGTGGTGAAGACCTTGTAGTCGATTTCCTTCGGCAGGTTGAGGAACGGATTGTCGTTGCGGCGCGCTTCGCCGGGCGTCTCGGCGTCGGAATCGTCCTCGTCGGAGAGGTCGTCCGATGTCGCGTCGGTCGCCTCCGTCTCAGCCGAGTCTTCCTCGTCGGCGGAGGCCTCGGCATCTTCGGACTGCGACTGCTCGGAGCCGGAATCGTCCTCGCCGCCTTCCTCGCTCTGCTCCTCGCCCTGCTGCTCGTTCTCTTCGTTGTCCTCGGTATCTTCGGTCTCCTGGTCATCGCCGAGCTCCTCGGCCATTTCCATGGAGACGAGCATGTCGCGCACGATGCGGGCAAAGGCCTGCTGGTCGTCGAGCTTGGACGACAGGCCGTCGAGATCGGCGCTGGCCTTCTCCTCGACCCAGGGACGCCACAGGTCGACCAGCCGCTCGCCGCTCCTCGGCACGGCGCGGCCGGTCAGCTTCTCGCGCACCATCAGCGCCACCGCCTCCTCGAGCGGCGCGTCGGCCTTGTCCTTGACGTCGACCAGGTTCGCCTTGGCGTATTTGTCCTCGAGCATCGAGCCGATATTGTCGGCCACGCCCTGCATGACGCGGCTGCCGATCGCCTCGACGCGCGCCTGCTCGACGGCATCGAAAATAGCCCGCGCCAGCTTGCCTTCCGGCGCCAGCTTCGAGTGGATGCGCTGATCGTGGCAGGCGCGCTTCAGCGCCATGGAATCGCCGATGCCGCGGGTGATCGCGATATCGTTGCGGGAAGCCTTCTTCGGCAGCTCGGGCAGGCGGGCGCGATTTCCCGCCAGCGCCGGCCGATCCTTGGCGAAGCCGACCTCGAGGTCCTTGTCGCCGGCGACGGCGCGCATGCAGACGGTGACAGCGCGCTTGAAGCTGTCCGCTTCAGACCCGTTCCTCGGCTTGTTGCGCGTGTTATCGCCTGGACCTGCCATAATGCGTCTCTATTTTACTTCCGGCTGTTGGATTGGTGTCGGCTGGCCAAACTGAGCACGGAGAATTCCGACAATTTCCTTCACCGAAATTGTGAAATAGCCCCCTTTTCCGGAGTCATAAGCCTGTCGCCACTGACGGTACCCATTTTCAAAACCACCTGGGACCGGACCGACCCCTTCAAGTTCAAGGACACTTCCTCTCAGAGCGTCAGCCGAAATAGGCATATGAGGAACGGTCTGCAGTTGTTTTTCACCGGTCGGTATCGGCGCGTCTGTAACAGAGATCGACACGATGGCCTGGTGGTTGCCATCGAAGCTGTCAACCGCACCGACGATCACCCGAGATGAATCAGGTACCGCCCCGCGGTAAGTCCAAATCTGTCCGGGTTTGAACGGATTGGTCTGAGCCATAGCTACCTGACAGACAGATAAGCAAAAAATCAGCAAACCCCACAGGAATGTCCGCAGGGCTGCTTGCATGGGCTCCGCCTACCCCAGCACCACGTTGGCGGCGCTCTCCGGCAGATCCTCGCCGAAGGCGCGCTGGTAGAATTCGGCCACCACCGAACGCTCCAGCTCGTCGCACTTGTTCAGGAAGGTCAGCCGGAACGCCATGCCGATATCGCCGAATATCTCGGCATTCTCGGCCCAGGTGATGACGGTGCGCGGGCTCATCACGGTCGACAGATCGCCGTTGATGAAGGCCGAGCGCGTCATGTCGGCGACGCGCACCATCTTGTTGACGATCTCTTTGCCCTTGCTGTCGCGATAGTGCTTGGCCTTGGCCAGAACGATCGAGACCTCGTTGTCATGCGGCAGGTAGTTGAGCGTGGTCACGATCGACCAGCGGTCCATCTGCGCCTGGTTGATCTGCTGCGTGCCGTGATAGAGGCCGGTGGTGTCGCCGAGGCCGACCGTGTTGGCGGTGGCGAACAGCCGGAAGGCCGGGTGCGGGCGGATGACCCGGCTCTGGTCGAGCAGCGTCAGCCGGCCCGACGATTCCAGGACGCGCTGGATGACGAACATCACATCCGGGCGGCCGGCGTCATATTCGTCGAAGCAGAGCGCCACATTGTGCTGATATGCCCAGGGCAGGATGCCGTCGCGGAATTCGGTGATCTGCAGGCCTTCTTTGACGACGATGGCGTCCTTGCCGACGAGGTCGATGCGGCTGACATGGCTGTCGAGGTTGACGCGCACGCAGGGCCAGTTGAGGCGCGCGGCGACCTGCTCGATATGCGTCGACTTGCCGGTGCCGTGATAGCCAGACACCATGACGCGGCGGTTGTAGGCGAAGCCGGCCAGGATCGCCAATGTCGTCGCCTTGTCGAAGAGATAGTCCGGATCGATGTCGGGCACATGTTCGGTCGCTGCCGAATAGGCGGGTACCACCATCCTGGAGTCGAAGCCGAATTTCTCCCTCACCGACACGGTCGTGTCGGGCAGGTTGGCGATGTCGCGATCGACCTTGTTCATCACTATCAACGTCTCCACGGGCGAAACGCCGCGTTTCGCCGGCAATCGATTTTGTTCGGGGGCGGTCTTAGAGCCTTTTCCAAGCTTATGAAAGTTGGAAAACGACACGGACCGTAGGGCCGCTCAGCACAATCCTGCTTGTTTGAGCACGCGATAGGCCTGCAGCACATCGCGGAACCGGTCTTCCGAACCCCTGTCGCCGCCATTCGCATCGGGATGGTGGCGCTTAACGAGTTCCTTATAGCGCGCCTTGATGTCCTTGCCAGTCGCCTTTGTATCAAGGCCAAGCGTTTCCAGCGCCTTGGCCTCAAGCGGCTTTGCCTTGCGCTCGCGCACCTCCCGCGTTCCGCCGCCGAACAGGTTGAAGGGGTCGCGCATGCGGTTGTAGTAGCCGGCGCGCCCCGAACGCTGCTGCGCGAAATCGGGCGCCGAACGCATCCCGCCGCCATTTGCGCCCATGCGCCAGGTCGGCCGGTGGCCGGTCAGCGCCTCCTTCTGGAAGCGAGCGATCTCGCTGTCCGACACGCCCGAGAAATAGTTGAAGCTCTTGTTGTATTCGCGCACGTGCTCGAAGCAGAAGCGGAAATATTCGCCCTCCTTCAGGCGCCCGACCGGCGCGCGATGGGTGCCGGCCTCGCTGCAACCGTCCCACTGGCAGATCGGGGCGCGCGACTTCAGCTCCGCGTCCTTCTCCGGCCGGATGCGGATTTTCTCGAAATATTTGGGATACGGTTTCATCTCACCCATTTATGGGCTGTTCGCTGGTGCGAAACAAGAATTGACATTTCGCCGATGATCGCCCTAACCGCTGAATCACGGCTTAAAAGCGGTCGAAAGTGCAGATTTTGCGGCGGCGCCGCAGATGTGGTGAAGGGAAGCCCGATGTCCATACAGTCGACGATGGAAAACAAGCTGAAGGCGGCATTTTCGCCCGAAAGGCTCGCCGTCATCAACGAAAGCCACCTTCACGCCGGCCATCATCATGTCGAGCACGGTCACGAGGCTACCTTCGACGGCACCGGCGAGACGCATTTCCGTGTCCGCATCGTCTCGCCGGATTTTGCCGGCATGAGCCGCATCGACCGCCACCGCGCCGTCAACCAGCTGCTTGCCGACGAACTGAAGGCCGGCGTGCACGCGCTGGCGATCGAGCCGGCCGCGCCCGGCGAAAAGACGCGCTGGTAGGTACCGCGGGCTCCCAGGACCCGCTTAGACCAACGCTTCGATGAGGAACGGCCCCGGGCGCGAAAGCGCGCTGTCGAGCAGCGCCTCGAAGCGCTCGCATGTGTCGGCACGGGCCGCTTCCACCCCCATGCCGTTTGCCAGCGAGACCCAGTCCAGCGCCGGCTGATCGAGATCGAGCATGCGCCTGGCATTCTCGCCGATCGCGTTCACCCCGACATTGCGCATTTCGCCGTGCAGGATGGCATAGGTCCGGTTGGAAAAGACGATCGTCACAACGTCGAGCCTTTCCCGCGCCTGGGTCCACAACCCCTGCACCGTGTACATGCCGCTGCCGTCCGCCTCCAGGTTGATCACCTTGCGGCCGGGACAGGCGATTGCGGCACCGGTCGCCATCGGAATGCCGCCGCCGATCGACCCGCCCGTGCCCATCATGTAATCGTGCGGCGCGGCGAAAGCCGAGAGCGCAAAATAGCGCCGCGCGGAGGTGACGGCCTCGTCGCAGACGATCGCATTCTCGGGAAGTTTCCGCGCGACCGAAACTGCCACCGCATCGTCGGTCAGCGTGCCGCGCGGGCTCGGCTCGTCGGGAAATGCCGTGGCGACGGACACCGGCTGTAACGGCTTGATGCCGAGCTCATCGCCAAGCGCCGCAAGCGCGGCCTCAAGGTCTTCGCCATGCTCGGCCAGCGTCATCACTTCACAGCCTTCGCGTACGAGCCGGCCCGGCTTGCCCGGATAGGCAAAGAACGCCACCGGTTCCTTCGCGCCGACGAGGATCAGCACGTCGATATCGGCAAGGAGCGCTCTTGCCGCGTCGATCGGGTATGGAATGCGGGTCGGCGCGACGCGCCCGCGGCCGCGCTGCATCCGGGCCACCAGAACCTCGCTGAACAGCCGGACATCCAAGGCGGCCGCTATCCGGCCGGCGATTTCCAAAGCACGCTGGCGCGCAGCGCGCCCGCGCAGGACCATGCCGACACGACCATGTGAGGCGCGAACGGCCTCGGCGATCTTGCGCACGACATCCATGTCGACCGCGGGTGGCGGCACGGGCGCCGCCCTGGCCGATGGCACGGGGCCGGCACCGCCCCATGCGCCGTCCGCCGGCAGGATCAGCGTCGCGATGCCGGGAGGCGTCAGCGATGCGCGGACGGCTGCTTGCGCGGACGGCGCGACGTCGGCCGGACCCGAGATGCGGCGGACCCAGTTCGACATCGGCGCCGCCAGGCTTTCGATGTCGCTGGTGAGCGGCGCGTCGAGCGGCAGATGGTAGGAGGCGTGGTCGCCGACGATGTTGATCATCGGCACGCGGGCGCGCCGGGCGTTGTGGATGTTGGCGAGGCCATTGGCCAGTCCGGGGCCGGTGTGGAGCAGCGTTGCGGCCGGCCGGTCGGTCATTCTTGCGTAGCCGTCGGCGGCACCGGTCACCACGCCCTCGAAAAGGCCGAGCACGCAGCGCATTTCCGGCTTGCGGTCCAGCGCGGCGACGAAATGCATTTCCGAGGTACCGGGATTGGCGAAGCAGACGTTCACGTCATTCGCCAGCAGCACGTCGCAAAGCACGTCCGCGCCATTCATCGCGTTCCCTCTTGTCCGGTGGCCCCCGGACAATTGACCCGATAAGTGTCCGCGCCGCAATGTCCGGCCCCGACTTTGCCGTGATCCAGCCGGCAATCAGGCGACCGTCGCCTTCAGGAAAGCCATGACCGCTGCGGTCAACGCGTCGCCGTCCTCGCCGAAGCGGCGGTTGATCGCCATGTGCGAATAGGCGCTGCCGTCGAACAGCGTGACCTTGGTTCCCCCTGCCCGCAGCCGGTCCGCGAGATCGCGGGCCGCGGCCGCGCGGATCGGCGTGTTCGAATAGGCGACGAACACGGGCGGATGCCTGGCCGCCCCGATATAGGTCGCGGGCGACAGCGCCCGCCACTGGCTGGGATCGGAAAAGGCTTGCGCGTAGACCGGACGCAGCCTGCCGCCCTGCGCCTTGGCCAGGGCCTCGATGTCATAGGCCTCGGTATCGTCGAGCACCAGCGCGGCAACACCGGGCAAGCCGCCGCGAAAACCCGTCAGCGCCGCGAGATGGCAACCGGCCGAGTGGCCCATCACCACGATACGGTCGGGATCGCCGCCATATTGGGCGATATTGGCCCGCACATAGCGGTAAGCCTTCTCGACGTCGCTCGCCTGGGTGGCGACGTCGGCCGCGGGCAGCATGCGGTAGTCGATCGAGACGAACACGAAGCCATTGGCGAGCAGGAAGCCCGGCTTGGCATTGACATTGCCGCGGTTGCCGAACCGCCAGGCGCCGCCATGGATGAAGAAGACGACCGGATCGCTCTTGGCGCCCTCGCGCGCATAGATATCGAGCTTGGCCGGTCCGTAGTCGAGTGTCCGCGGCGCCGGCTGGCGCGGCCGCCAGGCCGATGACGCAGCCGTCGGCAGCAGCGCGGCAACGGACGCAACGACGAAACGCCGCCGATCGATCATGATCATCTCCTGCCGCCCCCTGCGCGACCGCCCTTCCGCCCCGACCGCCTTCCGCAAAGAGTGCATGCGAGCGCGGCAGACGTCCAGTTAAGGATTGTTCACCGGCTGCGCAGTTGGCTCGCCAACGGCGAGCCGGCAACCCTCTTTCGCGCCTTCAGATGCGCCGGCGCGCAACGCTGCCGCGTGAGGAGGACCATGGAACATTTCCCCGGGCTGGTAGTTTGATTGAAGGCCCGGCCCTGGAGGAAGCCCTCGTCCATGCCGGGCGGATTGCTAGTCTGACCGGAGAGCCGATGCCATCGGCCGGCGCCTCCGAAGGGTGACCACCCAATGACGAAGACTTATCGAGCTTCAGCCGCGCGTGCCAACGGGTGCTCAGGCCGTTTGCAGTCTCTGCGCCTGTTCCCGGCAATTGCGCTGGCGGCCTTCCTTTCGGCTCCGGCCGCCGCCCATCAGGCGCCCAAGGGCTGGCAGTATGACAGCTCATGCTGCTCGGGAATGGACTGCTATCAGGCACCCATGGCCGATGTGAAGGAAACGAAATATGGATACCAGCTCTCCACGGGAGAGCTCATTCCCTACTCCGACAGTCGGATCAAGCGCTCGCGTGACGAGTTCTTTCACGAGTGCAAGCCCGGCGGCGACTCGAACTCTCAGCACTCATTCTGCCTCTATGTTCCCGACCACGACATGTAAGCGGGGGAAAAACCAAGATTCTCCTTGAAGCTCTCCCGGCTATCACCACCTTAATAACATAGGTGAGCATTCCGTCTGAGTCGGGTGCTTTGAGACGTCGATGCCCGATTGCAGACGCTCTCCTTCATGTGAGGGAACCACAATGCTTTCCGGCAGTTGAATACGAGACGAGCCGACTTGGCCGACTGGAAGCCAGAGCGGCTCTGAGGGCAGAATATCATGCGAGAGAACCAATCCGACGTCTTCGATCTGTTTTCGGAGATTTACGCCAACGCAGCCCAGGAAGAGATCAGCCTTCAGCAATATCTGCTAGCCTGCCGCGAGGACAAATCCATGTATGCCTCCGCGCCTGAGCGGATGGTCGAGGCAATAGGCGAGCCGAACCTGGTCGACACCAGCAAGGATGAGCGGCTCGGGCGCATCTTCTCGAACCGCACCATCAAGGTGTACCCCTCCTTCTCCGATTTCTACGGCATGGAGGATACGATCGAGCGCATTGCCGGATATTTCCGCTATGCCTCGCAGGGTCTCGAGGAGCGCAAGCAGATCCTCTATTTGCTCGGGCCGGTCGGCGGAGGCAAGTCCTCGCTTGCCGAACGGCTGAAGAAGCTCATGGAGCAGCGCCCGATCTACACGCTGAAGGTCGGCAATCAGATCAGCCCGATTTTCGAATCGCCGCTCGGCCTGTTCCACCCCGATCGGATGGGCGATCTGCTGGAAGACAAATACGGGATAGCCCGCCGTCGCCTGAACGGACTCATCTCGCCCTGGGCGGCCAAACGGCTCGACGAACTGTCGGGCGATATTTCCAAATTCAGCGTGGTCAAGCTGTCGCCGTCGCGTCTGCGCCAGATCGCCATCGCCAAGACCGAGCCCGGCGACGAGAACAACCAGGACGTCTCGGCCCTGGTCGGCAAGGTCGACATCAGGCAATTGGAAAATTTCAGCCAATCCGATCCGGATGCCTATTCCTACAGCGGCGGCTTGAACCGGACCACCCAGGGCCTGCTCGAATTCGTCGAAATGTTCAAGGCGCCCATCAAGGTCCTGCACCCGTTGCTGACGGCAACCCAGGAGGGCAGCTACAACGGCACCGAGAATTTCGGCGCCTTCCCCTATCAGGGCATCGTCGTTGCCCATTCCAACGAATCGGAATGGCAGCAATTCAAGAACAACAAGAACAACGAGGCCTTCCTCGACCGCATCCTCGTGGTCAAGGTCCCCTATTGCCTTCGCATCACCGAGGAAAGGCAGATCTACGAAAAACTTCTGCGCGAGAGCGATCTGGCGAACAGTCCCTGCGCCCCCGAGGTGCTGGACATTCTCAGCCGTTTTACGGTCTCGACCCGCCTTGCCGAGCACGAGAATTCGCCGCTCTACACCAAGATGCGTGCCTATGACGGCGAGAACCTCAAGGAAATCGACCCGAAGGCGAAATCGGTCCAGGAGTATCGCGATGCCGCGGGCGTCGACGAAGGCATGACCGGGGTCAGCACGCGTTTCGCCTTCAAGATCCTGTCGCAGACTTTCAACTACGACACCAAGGAGGTCGCCGCCGATCCGGTGCACCTGATGTACATCCTCGAGGAGGCCATCAAGCGCGAGCAATTCCCCAAGGAAACGGAAGCCGCGTACCTCGAGTTTATCAAATCGGAACTTGCAACGCGCTACGCCGAGTTCATCGGCCACGAGATCCAGAAGGCCTATCTGGAATCGTACAGCGAATACGGCCAGAACCTTTTCGATCGCTACATCGCCTACGCCGATGCCTGGATCGAGGACCAGGACTACAAGGACCCCGATACCGGCCAGATCCTCAACCGTGAGGTCCTGGACAAGGAATTGTCGCAGGTCGAAAAACCGGCCGGCATCGCCAATCCCAAGGATTTCCGCAACGAAGTGGTCAAATTCACCTTGCGCGCCCGGGCGCGCAATCATGGCCGCAACCCGTCCTGGACGAGTTATGAGAAGCTTCGCGAGGTCATCGAGAAGCGCATGTTCGGCCAGGTCGAGGATCTGCTGCCGGTGATCAGCTTCGGCTCCAAGCAGGACAGTGTTACGGAGAAACGGCACAACGAATTCGTGGAGCGGATGGTGGAGCGCGGCTATACCCAGCGGCAGGTGCGCCGGCTGGTCGACTGGTATATGCGCGTGAACAAGGCTGGCTGAGCAAAGCCCGAACGGTTCCATGCCGATCTTCATCGACCGCCGCCTGAATCCGAAGGACAAGAGCCTGAGCAATCGCCAGCGCTTCCTCAGGCGCGCCCGGGAAGAGCTCAAGCAGAGCATCCGCGACCATGTCCGCACGGGCCGCATCGGTGAGCTGGACCGCGAGCTCGCCGTGCCGATGCCGCGCAAGGGCACCAGCGAGCCGAGCTTCAGCGACGCCAAGGACAGCGGACGGCGCCAGCACATCCTGCCCGGCAATAAATCGTTCAGCCCCGGTGACCTGATCCCCAAGCCTGGCGGCGGCGGCGTGGGCTCTTCGGCGCCGGGAACCACGGAATCCGAAGACGATTTTCGCTTTGTGCTGTCGCGCGAGGAAGTGCTCGACCTCTTCTTCGAGGATCTCGAACTGCCCGACCTGGTCAAGCTCAATCTCAAGCAGATACTGAGCTTCAAGCCAAGACGGGCAGGCTTCACGGCAAGCGGGTCGCCGACGAACATCAATGTCGGACGCACGATGCGAAACAGCCACGGGCGCCGCATCGCGCTCAGGCGTCCCAAGCAGGCGGAGCTGGACGCGGTCGCCGCGCAGATTGCCGAGCTGACATCCAAGCCGACAAGCCCGGCGGTACGCGAACGCGTGGCGGCCCTGCGCGAGCAGCTTGACCGGCTCGAGCGCCGGCGCAAGCGAATTGCCTATGTCGATCCGGTCGACATCCGTTTCAATCGCTTCGACCCCCAGCCGGTGCCGAATGCAAGCGCGGTCATGTTCTGCCTGATGGACGTCTCCGGATCGATGGGAGAGCGCGAGAAGGATCTGGCCAAACGCTTCTTCGTGCTGCTGCACCTTTTCCTGACACGCCGTTATGAGCGCACCGAGATCGTCTTCATTCGCCACACCCACGAGGCCAAGGAGGTGGACGAGCACACATTCTTCTACCACACCCAAAGCGGCGGCACCGTCGTCTCCACGGCGCTCGAGGAAATGCATCGCATCATCGAGCAGCGCTATCCGGTCAGCGAATGGAACATCTATGCCGCCCAGGCTTCCGACGGCGACAACTTCGCCACCGATTCCGAGCGCTGCATAGAACTGCTCGACCGCAAGCTCATGCGCCTTTGCCAGTATTTCGCCTATGTGGAGATCATCGACGAACGGGAAAGCCACATTTTCGGCTCGACCGAGAACGGGACATCGCTCTGGCGCGCCTACAACGCCGTCGACGGAAAATGGCCGAATTTCCAGATGAGGCGCATCGCTGCCCCGGCCGATATCTATCCGGTCTTCCGCGAGCTTTTCGCCAGGCAGCCCGCCCTGCGCAAGAGTGCGTGAGGCCGAGGGGTCGATGGGACAGGGCTGATGGTCAGTCAGGCGCGCAAATCCGAGTTGCTATTTTCCGGGTCTGACTGGGATTTTGCGAAACTGTCGCAGGTCTACGATGAGATCGAGGCGATCGGGACCGAAGAACTTCGCCTCGACATCTATCCGGTGCAGATGGAGGTCATTTCCTCCGAGCAGATGCTCGACGCCTACTCATCGGTCGGCATGCCGCTGATGTATCGGCATTGGTCGTTCGGCAAACGTTTCCTCTATGATGAACTTCTCTACCGCAAGGGCGCCCGCGGTCTGGCCTACGAACTGGTCATCAATTCCAATCCCTGCATCGTCTATCTGATGGAAGAGAACACCATGGCCTTGCAGGCCCTGGTGACCGCCCATGCCGCGCTGGGCCACAACCATTTCTTCAAGAACAATCATCTTTTCCGGCAATGGACGGACGCCGGGGGGATCCTGAGCTATCTCGATTTTGCCAAGAGCTACATAACCCGGTGCGAGGAACGGCATGGCCTGGCCGCCGTGGAGGCGATCCTGGATTCCGCCCACGCGCTGATGGAGCAGGGCGTGTTCCGCTACCGCCGGCCACCGAAGCTGTCGTCGGAGCAGCAGCGCGAAGGGCTGCGCGAGCGCCTCGAATATGAGGAGCGCTCCTTCAACGATCTCTGGCGGACGTTGCCGCCCTCGCCGGGAAAGAGCAAGCCCGATGCAAGGGACGAAATCCTTGCCGAGCGGAAGAAATCGCTCAATCTGCCCGAGGAGAATCTCCTCTACTTCCTCGAGAAGAACAGCCTCGTCCTAGAGCCCTGGCAGCGCGAGATCGTCAGGATCGTTCGTGTCATCGCGCAGTATTTTTACCCGCAACGCCAAACCCAGGTGATGAACGAAGGCTGCGCCACCTTCGTGCACTACACGATCATGAACACGCTTTTCGATCGCGGCCGCATCAGCGAGGGCGCCATGCTCGAGATCTTGCGCAACCATTCGAACGTGGTTTTCCAGCCGGCGTTCGACGATCCGCGTTTTTCCGGCATCAATCCCTATGCGCTGGGTCTCGACATGATGCAGGACATCCAGCGCATCTCGACCGAACCGACCGCGGAGGACCGCGACTGGTTTCCGGACATCGCCGGCCGTGGCGACTGGCGCGACACCTTGCTCGACGCCTGGGCCAATCACCGTGACGAGTCCTTCATCCGCCAGTATCTGAGCCCCACCCTGATCCGGAAATGGCGGCTCTTCGTGCTGGCCGACGGCGCCGACGAGCCGCATTACGAAGTCGCCTCGATCCACAACGAGCGCGGCTATGCCAAGATACGGTCCGCGCTGGCCCAACGCTACGACGTGGGGGCGAACCGGCCCGACATCCAGGTGGTCGACGTGGACCTCCTGGGCGACCGGCATCTGCGGCTGCAGCACAATGTCAAGGACGGCATCCTGCTCGAGGACGCAAGCCGCGACGCGACCCTGCGCCATATCCGAAGACTGTGGGGCTACGACGTCAGCCTGGCGGCGACTGATGCCGAAACCGGCGCGACGCTCAGCGAGCGCTCGACAAAGGAACTTTGAGATCGGAAGCCAACTTCGCCGAGCGGAGCGTCTTGAAAGACGTCAGCATCGGCCTGCACCGGCCGTAGCTTAACCTTCGCCGGCGGGCCGAATCCGCAGTCTCGCAATACGGTTCTTGTCGCGCTTCATCACGACGAAACGCTTGCCGTGGAACGTGAAGGCCTGCTTCTCCTCGGGGATCGTCTGCGTCTCGTGGATGACGAGGCCGGCGATCGTGGTCGCTTCCTCGTCCGGCAGGTCCCAGTCGAGCGCCCGGTTGAGATCGCGGATCGGCACCGTGCCGTCGACAACGACAGAGCCGTCCGCCTCCTGCTTGACGCCCTGCATGTCGACATCGTGCTCGTCGGCGATCTCGCCGACGATCTCCTCGATGATGTCTTCCAGCGTCACCAGCCCTTCCATCTCACCATATTCGTCGACGACGATGGCGAAATGCGCCTTGCGGCGCAGGAAGGCGTTGAGCTGGTCCTGCAGGGTGGTCGTATCCGGCACGAACCATGGCTTCGACGCGATTTTTGTCACGTCGATCTTGGAAAAGTCATTGCCGACCTCGTTGAGGGCTCTCAGCAGATCCTTGGCGTGCAGCACGCCGACGATGTTGTCGAGCGAGCCTTTCCAGAGCGGCATGCGGGTGTGCGGGCTTTGCAGGATCTCGCGCACCACCATTTCCGGCGGATCGTCGGCGTTGACCGAGCGCATGTTGGTGCGATGGACCATCACGTCCGAAACCTCGAGCTCCTCGAGATCGAATAGCGCGCCCAGCCGGTTGCGGTCCTCGCGCGCCTGCCCGTTGCGGCGGGTGTCGTCGCCGTTCTCGTCCGGCTCGTCGTCCTCGAGGGCCGTCGGCTTGATCGGCTGCAGGCTGTAGCCGAGCGCCGCGAACAGACGCGTGCGCAAGAGAAGCGCCAGCACGACGACAGCGGCAAGGACGGCTGCGGCGATCCAGCCGGCGTCGATCATCTGGAATGGCTCATCTTGAGCATTCGGAATGTCTCATCTTGAGCATTCGGGATGGCTCGCCTTGAGGAACGACAGCACTTCCGAGGGCGGCACGTCCTTGGCGATGAAGGCCTGGCCGACGCCGCGCGTCAGGATGAAGGTGAGCGCGCCGCGCGAGACCTTCTTATCCTGGGTGATGAAGCCAAGAAGCGCCTCGGCATCCGGCAATTCGCCGGATATGTCGGCCATCCGCCAGGGCAGGCCGACGGCGCGAAGATGCGCCTCCACGCGCTCGGCATCGTCAGGGCTCGCCAGGTTGAGGCGCGCGGAAAAACGGTGCGCCAGCGCCATGCCGATGGCGACGCCCTCGCCATGGACGAGACGGGCGCCGTCGTAGTTCGTGGCGGCTTCGAGCGCATGGCCGAAAGTGTGGCCGAGATTGAGCAGCGCGCGATCGCCGGTCTCGAACTCGTCGCGGGCGACCACGTCGGCCTTGGCGCGGCAGGCCTCGGCGATGGCTTCGGTCCGCTGCTGGCCGCCGGCGAATACCTTTTGCCAGTTCTCCTCCAGCCAGGCGAAGAAGCCGGGCCGGTCGATCAGCCCGTATTTGGCGAGCTCGGCATAGCCGGCGCGGAACTCGCGGATCGGCAGCGTGTCGAGCACGCCGGTGTCGGCCAGCACCAGCTTGGGCTGGTTGAAGACCCCGACCAGGTTCTTGCCGCGCGCGCTGTTGATGCCGGTCTTGCCGCCGACGGAAGAATCGACCTGCGCCAAGAGCGAGGTCGGCACCTGTACGAAATTCATCCCGCGCCTCACGATGCCGGCGGCGAAACCGGCCAGATCGCCGATGACGCCGCCGCCGAGTGCTATCACCACGTCGCGCCGTTCGAGCTTGGCGGCGAGCACGCCGTCGACCACCTCTTCGAGGTGGGCGAAGCTCTTGGTCCTTTCGCCGGCCGGCAGCGTGATGACGGCGGCTTGGATGCCGCCTTTTGCCAGGCCGGCCTTCAGCCTTTCGAGATGCGCTGCGGCAACATTCTCGTCGGTGACGATGACCGCGCGCGTGCCGGGAAGGCGGCCCGCGATTTCGGTTCCGGCTGCGGAGAGCAAGCCAGGCCCGATCAGTATGTCATAGGCGCGCTCGCCGAGCCCGACCTCGACCTTCACCGGTTCGGTATGGCTCACTGTTCCACCTCGCCGCTGGTGGCGATGGCGGCGATCCCGAGATAGGCGCAAAGCGCGCACACCACCTCGCCGGCAATGACCTCCTTGCGGTCGTCGCGGGTCGGAACCGTGATGTCGGCCGAGGCATAGACCGGGTAGCGCTCGCCCATCAGCTTCTCCAGCACGCCGCGCGGATCGGGATTCTTCAACAGCGGCCGGTTCTGCTTCTTCGAGACCCGCTCCATGAGGAGATCGAGATCGGCCTTCAGCCAGACAGAGACGCCGTGGCCGGCGATCGCCTCGCGCGTCTGTGCGTTCATGAAGGCGCCGCCGCCGGTCGACAGCACCTGCGGACCGTTCTCGAGCAGGCGCAGGATCACCCGCTGCTCCAGCGCCCGGAACTCAGGCTCGCCATAGCGCTCGAACAACTCCGGCACGGTCATGCGCGACACGCTCTCGATTTCCTGGTCGCTGTCGATGAAGGGCAGCGAAAGCATCGCAGCCACCTTGCGGCCGATCGCCGTCTTGCCGGCGCCCATCAGGCCGACAAAGACGATGCAGCGGCTGCCGAGGCGCTCGAGCAGCGCGACACGGCCTTCGTCCGGCGGATTTGCTGGTAGCGCGTTCATGCGGAACCCTCTTTGCGCCGTATCGACATCAAAAGCCTGTTTGCGTCAAGCAGGGCGCCGCAGGCGGGCCTGATCGTGCTGCTTTCCGTCGAGAACCTTTGTCGACAAATCCTTTGCCCAATCCTTCCTCCTTGAATTGGCCGGATTGGCGTCCCATAAGGGCACAGGGTTTGGAATCGCAGAACAAGAAGACGGGCGAAGACTGAATGCCGACACTGTTTCGCTTTGTCGTGACGCTGGCGGTTCTTGCAGGCGTCATCTATGGCGCGATGTTCGCGCTGGCGATGTTCGTGGAGCCGAAGAAGGCGGAAATGAGCGTGCGCATTCCCGCCGAAAAGCTCAATCCGAAGAAGAATTGACCCCGGCCAGATGAACAGCGCGGCCCGCATCGAAGCCTTTTTGGAGATGATGAGCGCCGAGCGGGGCGCGGCTGAAAACACGCTGTCCTCCTACCGCCGCGACCTCGAAGACGCCTCCGAAGCCATTGGCGGCGGACTGGCGGGAGCGGGAGCGGCCGATATCCGCGCCTATCTCGACGACATCGCCGCGCGTGGCTTCGCGCCCACCTCGCAGGCGCGCAAATTGTCGGCGATCCGCCAGTTCTTCAAATTCCTTTACGCCGAAGGCCTGCGCGGCGACGACCCGACCGGGACGCTGGACAGCCCGAGGAAGGGCCGGCCGCTGCCGAAGACCATGACCGAAGCCGAGACCGGCCGCCTGCTCGACCGCGCGGCCGAGGAAGCGGGCGCCGCGGCACCGGACGGCGACCGGCTGGCGGCGATACGCCTGCACGCCCTGGTCGAGGTGCTTTATGCCACGGGTCTGCGCGTTTCCGAATTGGTCGGCCTGCCGGTGACTGTGGCGCTGCGCGACGACCGCTTCTTCATGGTTCGTGGCAAGGGCGATAAGGAGCGCATGGTGCCGCTGTCGGCCAAGGCGCGCGCGGCCATGCGGACATGGCTTTCGGAACGGGCAACCAGGCCGGCCTTTGCCGACAGCCCCCATCTATTTCCCGCCTCATCCGACAGCGGCCATCTTTCCAGGCAGGTTTTCGCGCGCGATCTCAAAAGTTTGGCGGCGCGGGCCGGCATCGCCTCGGCCAAGATCTCGCCGCATGTCCTGCGCCACGCCTTCGCCAGCCATCTCCTGCAGAACGGTGCCGATCTTAGAGCCGTGCAGCAACTGCTCGGCCATGCCGATATCTCCACCACGCAGATCTACACCCATGTGCTGGAGGAGCGGCTGGTGCGGCTGGTCAACGATCATCATCCGCTTGCCGACTAGGCCTCATATCGCTATGTGAGGGCGACGTTCCACCGCCCGGGGCCAGCATTTCCATGGTTCCGCCAGCCATTGCCTTCCGACGGATCGGTCCGCCCAAGCATGTACAATTACCTCGATTTCGAAAAGCCGGTGCAGGATCTGGAGCTCAAGATCCTTGAGCTGAAGAAGCTTGCGGAGAACGGCGAGGCGGTCGATGTCGCCGACGAGATCAGCAGGCTGGAGAAGCGTTCGCGCGATGCGCTGCGCGACCTCTACAAGGCGCTCACCCCGTGGCAGAAGGTGCAGGTAGCCCGCCATCCGGACCGGCCGCACTGCCTCGACTACATCAAGGGCCTGTTCAGCGACTTCACGCCTTTGGCCGGCGACCGCAATTTCGGCGACGACCAGGCGATCGTCGGCGGCTTCGCGCGCTTCCGCGGCGAGCCGGTGGCGGTGATCGGCCAGGAAAAAGGCTCGGACACGGCAAGCCGCATCAAGCACAATTTCGGCTCGGTGCGGCCCGAAGGCTACCGCAAGGCGGTGCGATTGATGGAGCTTGCCGACCGCTTCAACATCCCGCTGCTGACGCTGGTGGACACCGCCGGCGCCTATCCCGGCGTCGGCGCCGAGGAGCGCGGCCAGGCCGAGGCCATCGCGCGCTCGACCTCGGCCTGCCTGGCGCTGAAGGTGCCGTCGATTTCCGTCGTCATCGGCGAAGGCGGCTCCGGCGGCGCCATCGCGATCGCCACCGCCAACCGCGTCTACATGCTGGAGCACGCCATCTATTCGGTGATCTCGCCCGAGGGCGCAGCCTCGATTCTCTGGCGCGACACCACCCGTTCCAAGGACGCGGCGACCAACATGAAGATCACCGCCCAGGATCTTTTCGAAATGAAGATCATCGACGCCATCGTCCCCGAGCCGATGGGCGGCGCCCAGCGCGCGCCGGAAACGGTGATTGCCGCCACCGGCGACCTGATCGCCAAGACCATGAAGGACTTTGCCGGCGCCAACACCGACTTCCGCGAGCAGCGCCGCGAGAAATATCTGGCGATGGGCCGCAGCCTCTGACCCCGCCGTGCATTCAACTGTGGCGAGGATGACCAATTTCGCCACAAAAATGCCGCCGGATTCGGTTCAATGGAAATCGCCGTGAGGGGTTGGCTGAGGCTTGCGGTAAGGAATTTTCAAGGTTAACGGGCTTACGGTCCATTGGTGTTCAGCCTGCGGACCTGGCCATGCCGAAGCCATTGGCCGAGAGAAAAGACGTAGCCGTACCGATGTTTGCCAAGCTTGCCCGTGCCGGAGTCCTGATCGCCGCGATAGGCGTTGCCGGCTGCAATGATTCGTCGATGAAGGACTTCGCGCCGGAGGCCAACAAGCCGCTGCCGGACAAGATCCTTGCCGACATGAAGGCCAAGGGCATGGTGCGCACCTCCTCGGTGATGGCGCGCATCTTCAAGGAAGAAGGCAAGCTGGAGATCTGGAAGGCCAAGACCAACGGCCGCTACGATCTCGTCGCCACCTACGACATCTGCAAATGGTCGGGCAAGCTCGGCCCCAAATACACCGAGGGCGACCGCCAGGCGCCGGAAGGCTTCTATACGGTGCGTCCGGCGCAGATGAATCCGCGCTCGAACTACCACCTGTCCTTCAACATCGGCTTTCCCAACGCCTATGACCGCGCCAACGGCCGCACCGGCGCCAATCTGATGGTGCACGGCGCCTGTTCGTCGTCGGGCTGCTATTCGATGACCGACGCCCAGATCGAGCAGATCTACGCCTTCGGCCGTGACGCTTTCCAGGGCGGCCAGACCGATTTCCAGATCCAGGCCTTCCCGTTCCGCATGACCGCCGCCAACATGGCGCGCTACCGCAACGACCCGAACTACGAGTTCTGGAAGATGCTCAAGGTCGGCTACGACAATTTCGAGATCACCAAGGTGCCGCCGAAGGTCGACGTCTGCGAAAAACGCTACGTCTTCAACCAGGTCGCGCCCGAAGGCACGACCTTCGACCCGACTGGCGCCTGCCCGGCAAGCACCCAGCCGGACTCGTTGAAGACGGCCTATGCCGACTACGAGAAGCGTTATGACGCGGCCTACAATGCGGCCGTGAACTCGAGCACCCCGGCGCCCAAGCCGACCATTGCCGGCATCAAGGAAGCCAGCCTCGTTTCCGACTGGTCGAAGCGCCGCGCCCGCGGCGAGCGCGTGCCGATCGACCCGCCGTCGATGAATTCCGACGGCTCGGTGACGGAGACAACGCGCATGGGCCGCATCGATTCGCCTGCGGGTCGCAAGATGGCCGCTCTCGACGCCGAGAAAGAGGCCAAGCGCAAGGCCGAGGAGCAGCGGCTGGCGGCGATCGAGGCGGCCAAGGCCGCCAAGGAAGCAGCCAAGGCGCAGGCTCTGGCCGAGAAGGAAGCCGCCAAGCAGGCCGCGCAGCAGCCGGTGGTCACCGCGGGCGTCGAGGCGGCTCCCGCGCAACCGGCACCGGAAGCGCAGCAGGCCGCAAGTGCCGACGAAGGCACCGTGTCCAAGCTGAAGAAGAAGCTGCTCGGCATGTTCGGCGGCTAGATTTTTCGATCTTGGCCAGATCAACCGCTATCTACGACTTGAAGGGGCTGAATTGCCCGTTGCCGGTGCTGAAGGCCCGCAAACGGCTGGCCGCGATGCGGCCGGGCAGCCGCCTGTGGCTGGAAACCACCGACCCGCTGGCCGTGATCGACATTCCGGCATTCTGCGCCGATGCCGGCCATGAACTGATCGAGACGGCCGCGGTCGCCGGCGGCCATCGTTTCCTCGTCGAGCGCGGCGTCGCCTGAGCTTGTCTTTTCGGCTTACAGCCCGGCGATCGCGAGCGGATTCGCCTCGAGCGCCGTCCTGTCCGGGGTGTCGATGGACGGCTTGTTGGTGAAGGCGGCGAACAGCCGCTGGATATAGTCTTGCGGCATATCGAGCGTGATCAGCACCAGCCGGGTGCCGCGCTGCCCGTCCGGCCAGGCCGGCAGCCTTGCCGGCGGATGCAGGATCTTCTGCACGCCGTGGATGACCAGCGGCCGTGACGGGTCTTCCGCGAGCTCGATCACGCCCTTCATGCGCAGCAGCTTCTCGCCATGCGTCGAGCGCAGCAGATCGAGGAACATCTCGATCGCCGAGAACGGCACCGGCCCGTCATGGACGAGCGAGTGGGCGTGCACGCGGGCATCGTGGCGGTGGTCGTGATGGTGATGGCCGTGGTCATCGCCGTGGTGATGATGGTCGTGATCATCAGCGGCCTCTTCGCCGAGCCAGCGCCGCACGTCGGCGCTCTTGGTTTCGGGATTGTAGAGGCCGCAATTGAACAGGGCCGCGGCGCCTGCAGCGGGATCATTGACGTCGAGCAGGACGGCGCCCGGATTTACCTGGTGAAGTCGGGCCCTGAGGGCCTCGACATCGCTTGCCTCGGCGAGATCGGTCTTGGTCAGCACGATGCGGTCGGCGACCGCCGCCTGCTTCACGGCTTCCACAAGCGCATCGAGCGTGGCCTCGCCGTTGACGGCATCGACGAGCGTGATCACGCCGTCCAGCCGGAAGGCCTGCACCAGCGCCGGGTGAGCCATGATCGATTGCAGCACCGGGGCGGGATCGGCAAGCCCTGTGGTCTCGACGACGACACGCGCCAGCTTGGCGATGCGGCCGGTCTGCAGCCGGTCGACGAGATCGGCCAGCGTGTCGACGAGGTCGCCGCGCACCGTGCAGCAGAGGCAGCCGTCGGAAAGCTGGATGATGCCGTCGGTGGCCTGCTCGACGAGCAGATGGTCGATCGCCACCTCGCCGAACTCGTTGATGATGACCGCCGTGTCGGCAAGCGCCGGATCCTTGAGCAGCCGGTTGAGCAGCGTCGTCTTGCCAGCGCCGAGAAAGCCGGTGACCACCGAGACGGGGATGGGAAAGCCGCCGCGCATCTGCCCTGTCATCGCTAGTTCGCCGCCTTGGCCGGCTGATCCCCTTGCGCCGCGGCGGACGCGGTGGCGGCGGGCGCGGCGCCGGCCGGCAGCGGCTTGTCGGGCCGCCAGGTCGGCAGCGGCACATCGGCATAGTTCTGATCGGTCTGGTCGATGAAGGCCTTGGGCGCCGGTCCGGTCGCGCCGCCGAGGCCGACCGCGATCAGTGTCGGGTGGTCGAGCTTCACCTGATAGGGCGATTTCGGCTTGTCCTTGGCGGCAACGGTGGGCGCTGCCTCGGATTGCTCGTTCTTCGGCTTCTTCTTGCAGATCTCGTCATGCAGATCGTTGGGCGACAGCGTGTCGCCATAGGGCTGGAGCGCCGCAAGCGTCGTCGAGCCGGCAGCCGGTGCGTCAAAACCCTGGTCGAGCAGCTTCGCCGCCGTCTCGGCGCGGCTGATCGCCGATCTTTCGCCGAGCACGACGGCGACCAGCGTGCGGCCATTGCGGGTCGCCGAGCCGATCATGTTGAATCCCGACGAGCAGACGAAGCCGGTTTTCATGCCGTCGGCGCCCGGGTAGCGGCCGATCAGCAGATTGTAGTTCGGGAGCGCCTTCTTGCCGACGGCAAGTCCTTCGATGGAGAACCACGGCGCATATTGCGGAAAATCATTGCGGAGCGCCGTCACCAGGACGGCAAGGTCGCGCGCGGTCGTGTACTGGTCCGGCGAATAGAGCCCGTTCGGATTGACGAAATGCGTTCCGACCATGCCTAGCCTGGCGGCCTCGGCATTCATGCGGTCGGCGAAGGCCGCCTGCGATCCGCCGATGTTCTCGCCGATGGCCATGGCGATGTCGTTGGCCGATTTGACCAGCATCATCTTCAGCGCATTGTCGAGCCGCATCACCGAGCCCGGCTTGAAGCCCATCTTGCTCGGCGGCTCGCCGGCCGAGTGTTTCGTCACCTTGATCGGCGAATCGAGCGCCACCTCGCCGGCGGCGATCGCGCGGAACGCGACATAGGCCGTCATCAGCTTGCTGAGCGAGGCCGGATACCAGCGCTTGAAGGCGTCCTGATGCTCCAGCACCTTGCCGCTCGTGAGGTCGAAAAGCACCACCGGATTGGCCCGCGCAGCGCCGGAAAGCACCGGCAGCGCCAGCGCGCCCGCAAGCAATAGGTTGAGGAAATGCCCTTGCCGCATGATCAATTCCGAAATCGCCTCTTGCCGTAATTGCCGCTGGCTCCGTAAGATTTCGTTACGCGACGGCCAGCATGGTGCGGACCGTCCCTCGACCCGGCCGCACCATGCGGTGCTATTTACCCTATGTGACGCCAAAATGGCAAAGCGCCACAATCACAATTGCTGAGCAGCGGCCTTAACCGTTCGCTCCAACAAAGAAATGGACCGATTATGCCGATTCTCAACCGTGCCGCGGAAATGCAGGACGAAGTCGCCGGCTGGCGGCGCCATCTGCACCAGACGCCGGAACTGAACTTCGACGTGTTCCAGACCGCCGCCTTCGTCACCGACAAGCTGAAGGCTTTCGGCTGCGACGAGGTTGTGACGGGGCTCGGCAAGACCGGCGTCGTCGGCATCATCCGCGGCCGCAACGGCGAGGGTTCGACCATCGGCCTGCGCGCCGACATGGACGCGCTGCCGATCAACGAGATCACCGGCAAGCCCTATGCCTCGACCGTTCCCGGCAAGATGCATGCCTGCGGCCATGACGGCCACACCGCCATGCTGCTCGGCGCGGCCAAATATCTCGCCGAGACGCGTAATTTCGCCGGCTCCGTGGCGGTGATCTTCCAGCCGGCCGAGGAAGGCGGCGGCGGCGGCAACGAGATGGTCAAGGACGGCATGATGGAGCGCTTCGGCATCGCGAAGGTGTTCGGCATGCACAATATGCCCGGCCTTCCCGTCGGCGAGTTCGCCATCAAGCCCGGCCCGATCATGGCGGCGACCGCCGAATTCACCATCACCGTCAAAGGGCACGGCGGCCATGCCGCCATGCCGCACGGCACGATCGACCCGATCGTCATCACCAGCCAGCTGGTCGGCGCCTTGCAGACCATCGCCTCGCGCAGCACCGATCCGGTCGAGGCCGTCGTGGTGTCGGTGACCAAGTTCCATGCCGGCGATGCCTATAACGTCATTCCGGAACAGGCCGAGATCGCCGGCACCGTGCGCACGCTGAAGAAGGAAGTGGCCAGGAAGGCGGAAGAGCGCATGCGCGCCATCTGCGCCGGCCTGGCGTCGGCATTCGGCGCGACGATCGAGGTCGACTTCGATGCCAACTATCCCGTCACCTTCAACCATGCGCAGGAGACGGTCTTCGCCAGCGATGTCGCCGCCGGCGTCGCCGGTGACGCCCATGTCCACCGCGCCATCCAGCCGGTGATGGGCGGCGAGGATTTTTCCTACATGCTGGAAGCACGCCCCGGCGCCTTCATTTTTATCGGCAACGGCGACTCGGCCGGCCTCCACCATCCGGCCTACGACTTCAACGACGAGGTCATCCCGCACGGCATGAGCTACTGGGTGCGGCTGGCCGAGACGGCGCTGGCCGCCTGACGCTTAGCGGAGAGGCGATCTCGCCTGGCCGCCGCCCGGCGCCACGCAGCAAGACACTGGCGATCGGCCGGTAACGCCTCTTGGCGAACCGGCCCGAAGCGTTTATGTGTCGGGCCGCGTGGTCCCGTAGCTCAGTAGGATAGAGCGGCAGATTCCTAATCTGTAGGTCACAGGTTCGATTCCTGTCGGGATCACCAATCTTTTCAATGGCTTAGGAAATTTCTGCCGTACTTTTTTGCCAATTAGTACGGCAATTAATACGGCAAACTTCCAATTTGATTCGGCCGACCCGGCCGACGGCGCAGCCTGGCTATGCAAACAACGCAGCCGAAGGAGCGTCAGCACTTGCGCCGGCCTTCAGCGCCGGGACGCGGAACCGACTGCAGCGACGAGACCGGTTAAGAGGGCAGCCGTAGGAGCGTCAGCATAGCGCCGCCGAGGGCGGGACGCGGGACCGACGGCCCCCGGCGAGGAGCGCCGAATGAGCGCCCTCATGTGCTGGGGCTGCAAGGCGGTTTCGCTGGTCTGCATATGGTCAGGCCTAAAATGAGGGGACTGACAAGGGCAACTGACCAACGACTGCTCATCAGTCTTTTCGAGCCAGGATGCGCTCCAGCTTATTGTACGCAACGATGCCGATATTCGGGCACGCGATCCAGGTTGCTCGACTTCCAGTGCTCGGCAGGCAGGTTTTCCACATCCTTGAGGCCGAGCAGGCTCGAGTTGGGCGCCTTTTCAGGCTCACAAGGCAGAGCAGATTCGAGCTTTATGTCCACGGTCCGCCCGCCGGCCAGAGGCGCTCGAAACTGTGGCCGGAGGCCTCCGCCTCGAGCGGCGGAAGAAGGAATTCCGCAATGCTGATGATCGTAGCGGGGAAATCCGACGGCCGCAAAAGCAGCGGTTCCCTTCCGACGAACGCCGACCATTGCCTTGCCTTCTCGCCGTCCTCGGCAAAAGCAATGCTCAAGCCAAGCGGTGTGTCGGTGGGCAGTGGCGTGTCACGGCGTGCAAATGTTGCCCGAATTGCCGGCGTCAGCGATCGGCCCTCGAACGCGAACAGGCGCGATAGCGCCAGCAGATCGTAAAAATCCTTCATGCGGCTATTCGCCTGGCCAAGCGCGACAATCGCCTGAAGCTTCTCTGCAACTACGGTCTCTCTGGGATAGGCTCTCAGCAAGGGACGTTCGGCGGACAGAAGCGATGGAAATTCCAGTTCTTGCACCGCCGGCGTAACGGCATCGCCAAAGCCAATGTCGACCTGCACCGGGATTCGGGTCCTCCCGAGAAACGCCGTCGTCTTCACCCTGACGCCGCCATATTGCAGGTCTTCACGGATCGGCTCGACGCTGAGGCCATCGGCGTCGAACACCAGTCCGTCATCTTCGGCCTCGATCCGGCAGATCGTTTCGAAAACGGCGCGGATCGCCGTTACGGCGGGATTGCCAAATCCGAGAAGATCGAGATCCTGCGTGGGGCGAAACGGATCGTCGAGCCACGCTGTGAAGAGCATCGCACCCTTCAGGATGAACTGATCGCGATGCGGGGAGATGCTCAACCGATAAAGCAGCCTCTCGATGGCGTATCGCCTCAGAATGAGCTGATTGTCCGTCTGCTTGTGTCGCGCGATGTTGCGGAGCCGGGCAAAAACCGATGCTGGAAAATTTGCCGGCCTATCCCTCATCGGCAACTGCGCTTTCGAGATAGGGCCGAACGACGCTCCAGATGCGCAGCGCCTGGGCATACCGGGCAATTTCGTCGGGTTTGGCCTTTCTGGATCGCCAGCCCATGCGCAGCGCTTCCATTGCAACGTCGAGGCCGACGACGTTGCGGAAGCGGAAGCAGTCGACAATCGACTTGGCCGGATCGAATATCCGGACAGACACCGAGTCAATGGTGTAGGTCTTGACGCCAAGGGTGAGCGCCTTTTCGCTGAAGCGGGCAATACGAATTGGCGGGTAGTCGATCGTCGGCTTACGGTCCTTGGAGCCGATTGCGATCCAGACGCTGCGCGGCAGCTGCAGCGTAATCTCGTGAAACTGGAGCGCCGATACGAGGCAGATCACACCTTTCGGAACACGGGTCGCGACCTCGGCCAGGGAATGAGAAATGTCAACGTCGGCATCCGCGCGTTCATAGAGCCCACGTGAGGAGCGATGGAGGATGCCCTCGTCAACCAGACGCGCCAGTGTAGCCGGATTGATCCCTCGGCGTTTCAGATCCGACAGGCGCATGATCCCATGGCGCTCAATCAGACTGACCGCAAGGTTGCGTTGAGAGGTTTCAACGGATTCAGTCATGTATCAAACTGTCGGTAACTACAGGTAAGTTCCGACGTTTTATTACATCGGTCGGTGAAAGTCGGCAAGCAGCCCTTCCACCTATTCAGTAGGATCCACCGGCACAGAATCTACGGTGACGGCATCACTCTGACCGGGGAAAGTCAACGCATCCGCAAGATGCGGCCATCATCCCTGCATCTAAGCCGGGGCACTGCGGCTCATGGTCTCAAGGTTCAGGGTGACGCATCTCGATATGCAACGGGATCGGCTATAGGCGATGGAAATGGACGCTTCAATGACGCACAACCGGAGAGACACACCTGCCTTGCCTATCCGGGCAGTGCGATATCGGCCACAATCGAATTGAGACCTTTCGCTAATGCAACTGACCGTTCTGAGCTCTATCAACGGGTGTGCGACAGACCGCTCAGTAAAGTCGCCCCAGAGCTCGGAATTTCTGGCACGGCGCTGGCCGCAATCTGCAAACGATATCAGGTACCCTACCCCGGATCGGGGTACTGGACCCGCATGTCTCTCGGGCTCCCGTCGGAGCTACCAGCGCTGCCAGAGGCATCTGATGAGACCATTGAGATCACGCCATCGACCCCGAAACCAAGGCCAAAGAGATCGCCGGAAGAAGGCTCTGCGCGGAAGACCAGGCGCGTAGCGAAACCCCGTCGTCCGGCCCGTCATCCGCTGCTGTTTGGTGTCGAAGAACATTTGCGAAAAACGCGGGATGTGAAAGACGGCGAGTTCCTAAGGCCCTACAAGCGGATTCTGCCAGATCTGATTTCATCAGAAACAGCACTGCTTCGCGCGCTCTCGATCGCCAACGACCTCTACCTTGCTTTGGATGAACAAGGATACCGAGTTCACATCGCCCCGGCTGCCGATGATCTTTATCGCATCAACGTCAAGGAACAGGAGGTAGAGCGAAAGGATCGCAAGTATGGACCCTATCACTCCGGGAGCATCTGGGCTCCGGACCGACCGACTGTCTTCTATATCGACACGGTGCCAGTCGCACTCGCTCTCACCGAGATGACCGAAAGAGTGACGATGCGATACCTCAATGGTGACTACCATCGTGAGGACAGCAGACTCATACGCTCAGCCAAGCCTTGGCAACTGACGCATTCCTGGACAACAGAACAGGACAAGCCCTGCGGACGTTTTCGGGTGATTGCCTATTCCTGACTTCCCTAAAGCTGTGCAATAAGGCGAAGGTTCCAATCAACAACGGAGGGGATGGAAGATGGCTGTAAACACCACTGACCTGGCGGAGCGTCTTGCTACTGCGCACGGCCTGTCGAAGGCACAGGCCAAGACTGTGGTCGAGGACGTGCTGAAAGGAATTACCGAGGCCGCCGCCAAGGGCGAGGAAGTGTCTCTAAATGGCTTCGGCAAATTCAAGGTGCAGAACAAGCCGGCGCGTGAGGGCCGCAATCCGTCGACCGGTGCTACAATCAAGATCGCCGCATCGAAGAAGCTGGTGTTTCAGCCCGCCAAGGCTCTCAAGGACACTGTGAACAACGGCTGACGCGCGCCCAGGGCGATGGGAACTGCCGGCCATAGCGACACGCAACCAGTCCAGGTTTTCGTCGGGCGGCGACAAGTCAAAATGGGCGTGCATCGAGCCTGCGGCTCTCCACGCTTGCGTTGAATTGCAGATGTCGTGCTCTCGAGGTCTCGGCCGCGCTGATCAGCGCGGCCGAAAATTCTAGTCGATCAATGGAAGAAGTGCCGGAACCGTCGAAACGGCTCCGGCTGCAACTTATTCGGCTGCGATATGGAGTTGTTCGCCTTGGTCGGCCGCATCACCAGTATCGGATGAGTCCGCTTCTCCGGAGGGCGCAACCGCCTCGCCCTGTTCCATCACCGGGTCGGCGGCCTCGTCCTGCGATCTCGACTGTGCTTGAGGCTCCGAGGTTCGCAACAGGCTCGGGAGCCAGCCAGTCCCGGCAAGCAGTTGCTCGGCGGCGTCCGCCATCGGCTGCTTCTTCATCGTAAGAAGCCGCTCGGCTGCCTCATCGCTGACGGCCTCCCGCATGGCGCCAGCGATATGCGCCTTGGTGATCCGCCCGAAATAGGTGCGCGCTGTGGGCCGCCAATGCGCTGTCATGTCGAGTGCGACCGCCGTTGCCAGCCTGTCCGCTGTCTCATGGGCGCGCGGCTTGCGCTCCCAAGGTTGTTTCACGGCATTGACCGTGAGCGAGGCACAGTGTGCGAACAGCGCCATAACGCTGGCGTGGTCGAGCGAGGCGATAAAGCCCCACAGGTCGGCCACGTCGCGCGGCATGTCCGCTGCCCATCCCGCATGACGATCCGCCAGTGTCTTGCCCGCCGCCGTGTCCTCAATGCCATCCGCGTGACCGGCAAGATAGGCGCTGGTCGGGCGGATTTCGAGACAGTGGGCTTCCACGCCCTGATAGAAGGTTTGCGCGGCAAGTGCATGCGCCACTGCGATCAGGGCGATGTCTGGCTGCTCCCCAAGTGCAAGGCGAAGGCCAAGCGTTCGGTGGGCAGTCAGGTCGCGGACGAGAAGGTCGGACAGCGGCTTGCCGTCCTCCTCCCCATCCTCGTCGTCTCCGATATCGGCGGCGGTCTCAACGTCAGTGTCGATGATTTCGCCATCTTCGCTCACGCTATAGCCGATCCCGTCAGCGCTGGTTTCCGCTTCCGTCTCGGGCAGCTCGTCCACGGCGCGGATGAAGCCGCGCTCGATACGGGCCGTTCCGTCATGAGACAGAACGACGAACATGCCGCCACGCGCGATGTCGCCGGGATCGTAAGCATTGCGAAGCGCATCGATGCGCTCGATCTCGGCCTCAAGCTCCCCGAAACGCTGGTCGGCGTCGTCGGGCAATTCCTCGGCGCCGTCCCATTCCGCTGTCAGTCGATCGAATGCTTCCGATGCCGCCGTGTAGGCGGCTTCGTCTTCCTCTGACAAGGCGACCTGCTGTGGATAGGTGCGGCGCAGGCCATGGGCATGCGGATAGTCGATGTGAACGTCCGCCCATTTCCAGCCTTCGCTTTGCCCGACGCTCTCCGCGATCCCTTCCAGCTTCTCAATGACCATGCGGTCAAGCAAGGCCGGGTCGTCATAGAAGCCACCGCGATCATCGGTGAACAGGTCGCGGATGATCATGCCGCCGGCCTCGATGTAAGCCTCTGCGCCGATGAACATCGCGCGGCGGTCGGTCGCCTCCACGTGCGTCCGCGTCAGTTCTCGGCGGATAATGTAAGGCTCACGATTGTAGGTCAGGTGCTCAAAGACCTGCTCCTGGCGTGCCTGATCCTCGGTGATGGCAAAGGCCATCAGTTGGTCCAGAGTCAGATCGCCATCGCGGTAAACCTGCACGAGCTTCGGGCTGACCGCGCCCAACCGTAGACGTTGCCGCACGACATGGGGGGTGACACCGAAGCGGGCGGCGATTTCCTCCGCGCCCCATCCATTTTCCTCGTTGAGGCGGCGGAACGCCTCGAACTGATCAGCAGGGTGCATATCCTCGCGGGTGATGTTCTCGTCAAGGCTGATTTCGAAGGGATCATTCCTGGCGTCGATCACGCAGCGGATCGGTTCGGTCTTCTTGATCTCCTTGCGTTTTACGCGAAGCAGTTGCGCCAGCCTGCGGCCCTCGCCGATGCTGACGAAATAGGAGCCGGTTTCCGCTCCGTCACCGTCAAGCTCTGGTTCCACCACGAGGTTTTGCAGAATGCCCTTGGTGGCGATGCTTGCCGCATAGGCTTCGATGATCGCCTCCCTGTGCGGCGTTTTCCGCGCATTGCGGGGCGACTTCTTCAGCTTGTCGAGCGGAATGAAAACCTCCATGCCGCTCTCCGGAACCGCAGCCGTCTCCGCGTTCGCGGGAGCGCCAACCGCTTCCGCTTGATCCGCCACCGGCACCGTGGCGGTCTTCGTCTTCTTCGATGTCCTTGCCATTGTCCTGATCCTTTCTCTCGTAAATGCCGGAGGCATGTCCCCGACATGCCTCCCGGGGGCGCGTGAGCGCGCGGCAGAGAGGGGGGCCATTGCCGGCGAGCAGGGCTGGGTTGCGCGTCGAGCGGGGTGGATGGTTCAGGACCGAGGATCACGGCTGTGAGCCGCCCTGCGAGCGGGCGGCCCCGCCCTCGCGCAGGCGGCGTTGGCGGGGGAGAGATGGCCAAGACCATCTCTCCCCCTTAATCCGGTGGATCAGCGCCTTAAGCCCACAATGAATTGCCCAAGTCGTGTAAGGGGTTTCCTGACGCAAGCCACTGAGAGGCTGCTCTGTTGATTGACGGTCAGATGCACAACGCAGTTTTCGCGCCGAACGCCCAGCCCTGTCATCGGAGATATTGCGACCAGGATCGGTCGCAGTTTTCAGCCCCTATGATCTCGCTACTCGATTCAAAACTGCGCGATCTCTGACTTTGTGAACAGCTTTGGTCACAGTTAAAGCGAGTTGGTTTGACGCGTAAGCAATTTTGGCGTAGCTACGGCACAAGATTTTCACTATGGTCGAAAAACAGTGGTCTTTGTGTCGTTCCGGCATTGGACTCTGCTGCGGCAAACCGGGCCAGGGGCGACAGAAGTGACCTCAATCGGTGACAGTTAACGGGCCATATTTGTGGATAGGAGGGGGAAAAAAGTGCAATTGCTGAGTGCTGCTGCCGCCCTCGTAGTGCCTTGTGCAAGTCGCAAGCGAGTGTCTCCACAGCACGAAGCGTGTGCAGTTTCGTTGCCAATTTCATCGCAGCAAGACCTGGAAAGTGCGTGGCTGAAAAAACTCGTCACCCTGCCGATTGCGTGCGAGGCGATGAATCTCTATGGGGGCCGTGGGTTCCAACTGGCTCTGCAGGCGTCCAGGGCGGCGAATGCGCCTCTCTATGTTGCCTCAGCTGGGCTCGGCCTCTTGTCGGCGGAACGCCGCATTCCCTCTTATGGGTTGACCGTCAGCGGACGCGGGCCTGAGAGCATATGCGCGCGTGTTCATGGCCACTTCAACTCGGGTTCATGGTGGCATGCCATCCAGGGAAGTCCCTTCGCGACGTCCTTGTCTCGGGTTCTGGCGAGCGAACCCACGCGGCCTGTGGTGATTGCGCTCACCCAACCTTATGCCCGTATGCTGGCATCAGATCTTGAGGCGTTGCCGGATGGGGCCGTGGCAAGACTGCGCATCATTGGCGTAAACCTCGACAGTGTCCTGTCATCGCGACTTTTGTCCGGTCTGTTGCCCTACGACGAACGCCTTGAAGCGATTTTGCCTGGAACACGGGCCGACTTTCCCCAGCGCGCGCTGGTGCACTTTGTCTCGGAAGGCCTCCTCGCGCGTCCCGGCGCTGACGCGAACAGCCATCGCGTTTGGGTCGAGTCGGTGTTGACGGGCCGAAGCGCGCCTTTGCGGCGCGAACGGCCGCGGGTCTCTGACGAGGACGTTCTTGTCCTGATCAAGCGCCATTTGCCGCAGATGGCGGGAATCGGACGCTTGCTGCGCGTTTTGCGAGACGAGGAAGGGGTTGCCTGTGAGCAGGCGCGCTTCTCTCGGCTGTATCGTGTGGCAACCGGTGACAGGGGGATCGGATGACGCGCAGAAAACTCGGCAGTGACCCTATGCTCGCGATACGCGCCCTGCGGACACAGCAGGCCGACGGGATCGATGTCTATGCCTTCTTCGTGCCCGGAGCCGATTTGCTCAGGATTGCCGAGATCAGCCGCGTCCAGAGGGATTCGCAAGGGGCACTGCACGGTTTCCAGCGCAAGGAAATCCGCAACCACGTTCAGTCCATTGTAGAGTTTCTCGACCAAGGTTCAGTGCTCTTTCCGAACGCGATTATCCTGGCGATTTCGCCGCACGCGGTGTTCACACAAAGTCGGGGAAGCAAGCCCGATGGTGATGTCAAAGCGTCTCAAGCGGGTACACTGCGCATTCCGATACCCAGGGACGGAACGAAAGCAGCCTGGATCGTCGACGGACAGCAGCGCTCAATCGCGCTCGCGCAGGCAAAAAACAAAGGCTTTCCCGTCCCGGTGGTCGCCTTTGTGTCTGAAGATCTGTCGACCCATCGTGAGCAATTCATCCTGGTCAACAAAGCGCGTCCACTGCCACCTCGGTTGATCAACGAACTGCTGCCCGAGGTGGAGGCCGATCTGCCACGCGATCTCGCCCCGCGTCGCATTCCCAGCGAAATCGTGAACTTGCTCAACACCGCACCCGACTCCCCGCTTCGGAACTTGATCAGGCGATTGTCCGACGAGAACTCACAAGCCGTGATCATCGATACGGCTCTGATCAAGGTGGTGCGCAACAGCATCACTAGCCCGCTTGGTGTGCTCGCGCCTTACAAGGCATCATCCTCGCGCGATGCCGACTGCCTTGGGATGTACCGGGTCCTTGCCGCGTTCTGGGGGGCAGTGAGAGAGGTGTTTCCTGACGCTTGGGCACGACCGCCGACGGAGAGCCGACTGATGCATTCGGCCGGAATCGAGGCGATGGGGTATCTGATGGATCGCATCATGTCCCGGGCGTTGGGGTCGAATGACCTTCGGCGCCACGCCATCGATGCGCTGTCTCGCATAGCGCCATATTGCTGTTGGACGAGAGGGCGCTGGCCTGACATAGATCGCAATTGGGACGATATCCAGAATGTCAGCCGAGACATAAGGCTGCTTTCAGAACAGTTGGCGCGTCTTGATCACGTGCACTCCTTCGCAAAGGTCGCGTGATGAAGTTTGTGTTTGCAGACAGTCTGGATTTCGTCGATCCAGCCTATGACTTTATCGCCGATCGAAACGGGGCCGGACGCGCCGTTCATCGAGACGACCAGTTCCCGCATGAGTTCTTGGATGTAGCGCCATATGACGGAATCCTGGTCTCCCGTGGCATCGTGGGCGACGCTCTCATTCTGGGCAAGTATACGGAAGCCCAGTTGATGAGATTTCGGCGAGAGGGCGCCAGACGGTTTCTTCGCTATCCAAAGGAGCGCTTTCCCGACAGCATGATGATGGGTGACTGTGGCGCATTCACCTATCGCAATTTGCCCGAGCCTCCATATCGAGCGGCGGACACGGTCGAGTTCTATGGGGACGGCGGCTTCACGCATGGCTGCTCGCCTGACCATCTGATTTTCGATTTTGATGACCAAGGCGCGGAGCGCTTGCCATCCGAGGTGCCCGAAGACACTCGCCGTCGCTTCGAAATCACTCAGCAGAATGCAGCGGAGTTCATCCACGCGGCAAAGAGCCTAGGCCCTCGGTTTGTTCCGATGGGCGTTATTCAAGGGTGGTCCGCCCCGAGCATGGCAGACGCAGCCGTCGGTCTGGCAAAAATGGGCTACAACTATTTGGCGGTTGGCGGCACTGTTCCGCTCAGAATTGAACAGATCCGCCGGGCGTTGGCAGCGGTCCGGGACGCGGTGCCCCAACATGTCCGATTGCACCTTCTAGGCTTTGGGAAGATTGAGCAGCTTGCAGACATTGAACGTCATGGCGTCACAAGCTTTGACACCACATCCCCTCTGATGCGAGCCTTCAAGGACGCGCGCAAAAACTATTGGGTGCGCAGCAGAACGGGGGAACTCTCCTACTACACTGCTATTCGCATCCCGCAGGCGATCGAGAACAACCGGCTGAAAAATAAGGCTCTCGAAGGGCGCATCAACCAAGAAGAAGCGCGAACGCTGGAAAAAGCCGCTCTCGAAGGCGTGCGCAAGGTGGCACGGCGAGAAGTTGGCATTGAGGAAGCACTGGACGCGGTGATGGCCTATTGGGATGCGCTCAATTGGGACGACGAAGTATCGCCGTCGCGACGAGCCGACTCACTAAATCGGCAGCGGCGAATATACGCGCGCACGCTCGAGGATCGGCCCTGGGAAGGGTGCGACTGCCGTGTCTGCCGTGAGGGCGGCGTCGAGGCTCTAATCTTCAGAAATTCCAATCGAAATAAAAGGCGCGGAATGCACAATCTTCATGTTTTCCATCAACACCTCTGTGACTTTCGGGCAGATGCAGCATGAGTGGAACGCGCCTTCTCCATTTTGATGTTGTCGTGCCTCGCCAAAGTGAGGCGCTGCCGGTTTTCAGCTTTGCGGCCAAGGCCAGCGAAGTCGCTCGCTTCGCCAGGATTGAGCGAGCAGGTCGCGACGAAGTTGGCGTGTTGCAGGGATTTCAGCGGCCGCAGATTGCTGGTCACATTCGCGAGATTCGTGACTATCTCGAAAAACCCAGCGCAATTCTCCCGAATCCGATTGTCGTAGCCTTCATGGGTTCCGCAAGCCTTGAGATGTTGCCGTCTCCTAGCGGTAGTAGCGAGGGCAAGTTCGGTCACCTGACGATCGATGTGACCGGCGGAGCCCCGGGCTGGATCGTCGATGGCCAGCAACGATTTACGGCCCTCAGCGAAATGCGCGATCGAGAGTTCGAGGTCCTTGTGTCCGGCTTTATCTGCGACAGCCTTGAGGAGCTTCAAAAGCAATTCATTCTCATCAACAACACTCGGCCGCTGCCTAAGGCGCTTGTCTATGAACTGCTGCCGCAAGTCAGCGATCTGCCGCCGCGCATGTCCAATCGTAGCCAAGCGGCGCTTGTGATTGAGGCGCTGAACTATCGCGAAGGCTCGGCCTTGCGCGGAATGATCCGCCAACAGACAAACCCGAAAGGCATCATTCGCGACACGGTTTTGCAGCGTGTTGTCATGAACTCCCTGACAGACGGTGCGCTCCGCCTCTACGCCGATGACAACCATTTGCTGCTCGGTCACGGCGTGGATCTGGTAAGCGAATTCTTCCATGCCGTGAGGCACGTGTTTGCTGATGATTGGGATGGAAAGTCGCCCAAGACCTCTCGACTCGTCCACGGCGCCGGGATCATTGCGATGGGTTACGTCATGGAAGCCCTGCACGTGATGACGGGCGCCGAGGACCGGCAGGCGTTCGCTAGAGGGTTACGGCATTTGAAGGGTCGCACGGCCTGGAGTTCGGGTGAATGGGTGTTCGGACACGAACATCGGCGCTGGAATGGCTTGCAGAATGTTCCCTCGGACATACGACAGTTGTCGATGTATCTCGTGCAGGAACTGAAACGAGCTTTGCCAAAAACTGTAGAGGCGGCGTGATCCATGGCTTATGCGGTGAAGGAGATCTTCTACACGCTGCAAGGCGAGGGTCAGAACGCCGGCCGCGCAGCTGTATTTTGCAGATTTGCCGGTTGCAACCTTTGGTCAGGAAGAGAGGTCGATCGATCTAAGGCGATCTGCCAGTTCTGCGATACAGATTTTGTCGGCACGGATGGAGATGGCGGCGGACGCTTTCGCACCGCTAACCATCTTGCTCACGCGATCGCAGAAAAATGGCCACCAGGTGAGATGCGGCGTCGCTTCGTGGTCCTCACAGGTGGCGAACCTATGCTTCAGATCGACGCGTCGTTGGTGGCCGCCCTCCACGAAGCGGGTTTTGAGATTGCCGTTGAGACAAACGGCACATTAATGCCGCCTCCAGGGATCGACTGGATCTGCGTAAGCCCGAAGGCTGGCGCACCACTGTCCCTGACGAAAGGAAACGAACTAAAGCTGGTGTTCCCGCAGGTCGGCGCCGAACCGGAGCGGTTCGAGGCGTTGGCGTTCGACCATTTCCTGCTCCAGCCGATGGATGGCCCCCAACGCTCATCCAATACCCAAGCTGCAGTCGAGTACTGCTTGGCCAATCCCCGCTGGCAACTCAGCCTCCAAACCCACAAGCACTTGGGAATTCGATGAAAATCACACAGGCATTCACCTTTGAAGCTGCGCATCGCCTGCCGAATGTACCGAAGACTCATCGGTGCCATCGTATGCATGGGCACTCCTATCGCGTGGAGTTACGGCTGGAGGGTTCAGTCGATCCGCATACGGGTTTCGTCGTCGATTTCTTCGATGTTGAGGCGGCCTTTGGCCCCGTTCTAGAGCGACTGGACCACTATTGCCTCAACGACGTCGAGGGGCTGGAAAATCCGACCGCTGAGAACATTGCGATCTGGATATGGGATCGCATCAAGCCGCACCTTCCACAAACGGTCTCAGTGACTGTGTTTGAGACACCGGATTGCTGGGCGGAATATGAAGGACGATGAGGCATACGTCATGAAAGACGATCACGCGATTGTTCTGTTTTCCGGAGGACAAGATTCGACGACCTGCCTCGCCTGGGCGCTCGACCGCTTCGCCCATGTTGAGACAATAGGCTTCGACTACCGGCAACGGCATCGAGTTGAACTGGATGTGCGGCCGGCAGTGCTCGACGCGTTAAGACAGCAATTCCCTAAGTGGGCGGGCAAACTGGGCGACGATCATCTTATCGACGTTGCGGTACTAAGTCAGGTGAGCGAAACGTCCCTGACACGGGACGTTGAGATTGCCATGCAGGAGAATGGCCTTCCCAACACATTCGTGCCTGGGCGCAATCTTCTATTCATGACCTTTGCAGCGGCTGTTGCTTACCGACGTGGCGCCAAGCACATCGTCACGGGAGTATGTGAGACCGACTATTCAGGCTATCCGGATTGCCGTGACGACACGATGAAGGCGATGCAACTCGCCCTTAATCTCGGCATGGATGCGCGGTTTGTGGTCCACACTCCGCTGATGTGGATCGACAAGACTGAGACATGGCGCTTGGCCCATAGCCTAGGTGGCGACGAGTTCGTGGATTTGATCCGCCGAGAAACACACACTTGCTACAATGGAAATCGCGCTCACCTACACAACTGGGGATATGGCTGTGGTATATGTCCGGCGTGCGAACTCCGTGCGGCAGGGTGGGATCGCTACGTAGCCGCCGCAGCCTAAACATCGAAATCGGTGCCCTCTGGTGCACTGCCTGATTGATGGCAAACGGCGACAGCGGACTGCCGACAGGTCTAGGCGTTTGTCCAAGTTACGACCTTCGCGCCATTGGCACGAAACTTTTGTTTCCCATTGGCGTTGCCGACCACATCAAAGGGACGCTTCTGTCCTTGTCCGGTTGGCACTTACCTCTTTGGCTTCTTTCGACTTCCTCGCCCAATGCCGAGAAAGGGAGCGTGTATCTTATCGGGTTCTGGCTTTTTGGCCGCCTTCGCCTTTGGCTCAAAATGGATTGGATTGGCGCGCTTTGGTTTGGGGGGGATTGGCGCCAGAGGGCTAAATCCCCATCCGGTAGAGGAAACTACAGTTGACCCGCCTGCGTAGTCGCCCGTACCCTGTCGTCTAGACATTCGCCTGATCCATTCTGTCCGGCAAGCATATAGGAGTTTCGGGGCGTAAGCGATAACGCGTCTAGGCGGAAGTGCATAATTCAATTCAGACATGACCCAAAATGCGCTTTCGATAGCACTCCATTAAGCTCGTGCGCTATGGTGGAGTAATCATCAGAGTCTCGTGACAAAGAAAGAGGCGCCTTCCATGGCTCTTGCCTTGAGCGCGTCGACAGTAAAAGCGTGGTTTCAGTATCGCTGCGAACGCAAGGTTCGATACGAGCTATTTACTGACGAAGAACTGGCGACACTCCCGATCGCTGTTGATGTGCGAGAACAGTCCTGGGCAATGCTCGGCGTTGACTACGAAGAAAGAGTCCTGCGCCGGCTGAACGATGAGGCAGGAGTACTTCGCCCACCGCCGGGTGATTTTGGGTTGGTAGAGGCAGACGCTATCAGTTTCCTCCGCGGACACTCGCGCCAGCAATTCGCATCACAGTTGAACTTGCGGCCTCGATCGTCCCTGCCGATTCTGGAGGGGACAGGTGTCAATCTAAAGCGCGTTTTCCCAGATCTTATCCATCGCGAGGTTGTAGGCGGGCGGACGATCTTTACCGTTATCGATGTCAAGGCGACCCGCCGAGCAACGTCCTTTCACAAAACTCAGATTGCTTTCTATGTGCGGGTACTCGAAGCCTTGCTGCAAGAACTTGGTGTCTCAGCGGAGGTGAGCCCCACAGGCTATGTTTGGCGAATCCCCGACCGCGGTACTGCGGACGGTGACGAATATTACCGGGAGGAATTTGGCCTCGCGCCTTACCTCCGCCTCGTGGACGATTTCTGTGCAAATTTGCTGCCACAGATCGCAAGTCGCGTCGTCGAACCTGGCGAGGGTGCGCCGCGACGTGACGAGACCTTCTTCCATCTATACTTCAAGTGCGAGCAATGTAAGTTCCTCGAGCACTGCATGGCCGCGGTGTCTGAGGCGAGGCCACCGGCCGGCCGGGATGTGTCTGCAGTGGCGGGGATTACACATGAGGCAAAACGCTCCTTGCATCGGCTTGGCGTGCGACAAGTGGGGGACCTCGCCCGCGCCGCGGGACTAGCCAACGTGCCCGGTATTGGTTGGTCGCTAAGCCGACGTGCCGACCTGCTGACAACCCGCGCACAGGCCATCATCGCCCAGCAACCTCGCCGGACGGAAGAGGCTCATACCTACCTTATGCCTCCTAGGGCTGACGCCATGCTGCTTCTGTCCGTCGACCATGACCCAGTCGACGATCGTTTGGCAGCGATCGGTTACGCCCACTACCGGGATGGGGCGCGGGTGCGGGAGGTAGTGCGTGTGCCGTTGACGGGGTCCAACGAGGACGAAGCCGCCACCATTGAGGCGGTGCTAGGTCAACTTGTGTCGGATCTCGTCGAAATCGACGCTTCCAACCAAGCAGGCGCCGAAATTTACGCCCACATTTTCCTCTATGAACCCTCAGAGGCAGTCCGACTGCAGGAAGCGGTTGGCCGTCATCTCGAAGACCCGCGGATTAGAGGCGGGCTATTGCATCTCGTCCGACTGTTCCCGCCCGAGGAAATCGTGCCGGAACCAGAGTTTCGAGGTGCCCACCACTTGCCGGCCACAGCCGTTCGTACTGTGATTGAGCAACTCTACGCCTTGCCAACGCTGGTCTCCTACGATCTTCGACAGGTAAGCCTTGCACTTGCGGATGCAGGAGCAATCGCCGCCCCATATCGTCCGGAGGAGGCCTTTCAGCGACCTTTTTCGTCCCTGCTGTCGATTGAGGTAATTCGGGGCCTGCGCGAGGGCCGCCGCAATGCGCCGGGCCGGGACCAGGTGGCTAGGGATGTCTCGGCGCGACTTCAGGCGCTTCAGCAGGTAATCACGTGGCTTTTTACCCAGAGCGCGGCGTCATCGCAGCCGCTTCTACGGCTCGCAAAGCGCCCGTTCAGGCTTCACGCTACATTCGATCCGCTTAATGCGGAGGATCTCGACCTTCTTCTCGCGTGCGAAATCCTTGAAAGTCGGGCCGGGTTGCTCGAGGCTTTGATAGCGCTGGCGCAGAACGCTCGGCGGCGCCGGGACTCCGGCCGCGCTATGACTGGACTTCATATCGTTCGCCACTGGGCCGAGCGGGGGCGGCGCCAGTTGATCTTTCGCGTTCCGCCGGAAAGTAGGGAAACCGACCTCGCTCCAGGTGCATTCAATCTGATTCTTACGGACGATGATCCAGACTTACGATTGGATCCCACCGCCTGGCCCGCAATCGCCTGCCGCTTTGAACCGCCCCGCCCAGGGTTCGAGGACCGAATAGACCAGATCCGGATCAGCATGATGGAAAGCGACTTCTTAGGAACAACCTTCCGGACTATGTTCGATCGGTCACTTACAGAGAGCGTCTGGTGCCTTGATCAAGCCTTTGGCGACATCAACGGCCCGCGCGCAGCGCAGTTCTTGGTCGATCTCGCGCAAGCGCGGACGGTCGCATGAGCGTTCGCACAGAACTGCTTCGCTTCCTCCGGGAACCGGCGATGTTCGCAGCTACTGCGGACGATCCGCAGATTTGGCTAGACGCGCTAGAGAACTTCGTAGGGCCGGCGCTCGCGCAACCCGGCCAGTATCCGCTCCGCCCAGCGCAGATTGTTGCCTGGCAAGGCCTGGCGAACGCTCGAGCGGGCTTGGTCTTAGGTCCACCAGGAACCGGTAAGACCCATCTGCTCGCCTGGCTAATCCTCGGCTACATGCACGCCCGCGTCGCGGCGGGATTGCCGTGCCGTGTCTACGCAACCGCTTTCACGCGCAATGCTATCGGCAATCTGCTCGATGCGGTATCCGCAAGGCGAGACGAGGCGTGGTCCGCAGGGCCGGAGGTTTGGTTTTTTGGCAATACGCCGGAGGCCGGCGTAGCGTCGAATGTGAGAGTACAGGACCGCCTCTATGGCGATGGTCTTGACAACGCTTTCTCTGTCCTGAATGCGCCGGCAGTAGTGGTTGGCGGTTCTGTATGGTCACTTTATCGCTTGCTAGCCGCTGACCGAGCGCCGAACGCCGATGGGTTAACAGGCGAACTGTTCGACCTCGTCTGCATCGACGAGGCCTCCCAGTTAGTGCTCAGTCATGGCCTCTTAGGCCTTGCGGGAATGAAGCCGGGCGGCCGCGTCGTAGTGGCGGGTGACGATCGTCAACTGCCGCCCATTCGTGCTGGGCGGGACGTGACTCTGGATAATCGCGCGCTTGGAGGCTCGCTGTACAGCTTCATGGCTTCCGCTGGTGCGCCGGAGTTTCGGTTGGACGAAACCTTCCGCCTAAACGCCCCGCTCGCCCGCTTCCCGGAGGCCGCCTTCTATCCGGGCGAATACCGATCCGCGGTGCCGAACGAGGTGCTAGCCTTGCGTACCGGTTGGCAAGATGGTCTCGATGACTGGGAACAAGCCGTCATCGCCCCCGATCTGCCGTTGTGCGTGATTCTGCATGACGGCCCACCGGCCGCGACCAGTAATCCGTTCGAGGCTCATTTGGCCGCAAGGTTCGCGCAATTGCTCGAGCCACGCCTGGAAACTGACGCCTTCTGGATGGATGGGCTGGCGGTGATAAGCCCGCATCGAGCGCAGAATGCATCCATCCGAAGCCTTCTGCCCCCCACGCTTCGGCGTGGAGCCTTCGTGGACACTGTCGATAAGATCCAAGGCAAGGAGCGAGACGCCGTTATCCTCACTTATACGGTCGCAGATGCGGAGTTTGCACTAGCCGAGGCGGAGTTCATCTTCAGTTCGGAGAGATTGAATGTCGCCATCACCCGAGCCCGGCGAAAGCTCATCGTCCTCATCAGTCGTCGACTTTTAGACGCTGTGCCGGGCGACCAGGACCTCATGGACAAGGCCGAGCGTCTGCGGGAGTTTGTTTTCGGTTGCGCAGTCATCGGTGAGAGAACTCTGCCTGACGGTCAGGGCGGCAGCGTTCGGGTTCAAATCCGAGCGCGCGGCTTTCAAGAGCCTGCTGTCCTGGCAGACCCGCCATCGCGTGCTGAGCCGCCCTTGCCGGATCTGACAGCCGCTCAACTCGCTGTGCTGGCGGCAGTCCGAAAAGTTGCATTGGCAGACCGCCGCAATGGAGCTGCACTGAGAGCCCTTGGCCAGGCGCTGGCACGCCGCGACGATCTACTGCCAGACCTTGTGGCACTACACCATGCTGGTCACATCACCCTCAGCGAGCCGCGTTCCGGCTTCTGGGTGGCACGCCCGTTGGACGCAACTCGGACGGTCTATGCCGCGACAATAGAGAGTGTGCGGGCGCGCATCGCCCAAGTCGTGACGGAATCGCGGTCCGGTCCCTTTGCTCCCTTCTACTGGCGTTTACGAGATCGCTTTGCATGGATGAACGCCCGAGGTCAGGACATCTTGCTTCCGATCCTGCAGGCGCTGGCGCTGGACAGCGTGGTCACTATCAGGGATTCGGAACGCGGTCTGACCATCGATATTCCTGCGACTGCCAGTCCGCAGCCCGCGGCGGCGAACGAGACATTGCCTGAAGTCAGCGATGATGATTTCGAGGTTCTCAATGCTCTTGAGAGCGCCGAGGCCCATCGCATCAACTTCGGCGTTTTCGAGTCATGGACGTCGGCTGCGACGCTCGCCGACGAAATGCGCCGTGATCGGACTGAGGTGTCCGCGGCGATCGGGCGTCTGGCCACTGACGGCTGGGTGCTACTCGCAGAGGAAGGTCGCGTCCGCAGCCGTATGGCGGAACTTGCACGAGAAATCCGTTACGCTAAGCAGCGGTTCGCAGCAGGCGACGCCGCTCGACGGCCGTATGTGGTTCGCAGCCTTAAGGTGGAGGTACGAGACCGCGACAAGCCGCATTGGGGCCAATCTGTCGGCGCCGCCTTCGCGGCGGTTTCGGCCGGACTTCCTCGCGAAGAGCAGCACGTGCTTGAGGCGTTGCGCCAAACCTTGGTGGGCATGTGGGGGCCGAAGGCCGCGATCGCCGGTTTCCAGGCACGCGGCTTGCAAAGCCTTCTGGCTGCTTGGAGTGGGGATGGGCCACAGAGCTTCGTCATTGCCGCGGATACGGGCTCCGGGAAGACCGAAGCTGCCCTATTGCCCCTAATCACTGCGGCAGCGGCTGACCGCCTGCGTGGTGTGCGAGGCGTGCGCGCAGTACTCACTTATCCGCGAACCCGGCTCGCGGCTAACCAAGCTCAGCGGCTTGCTGGCTATCTCGCAGCGCTGTCCCAGCAGAGCCGCATGCCGACGGTAACGATGGGGTTGCAGTTCACGCAGGTGCCTCGGACCTTTGCAGTGGCGGACGAGGCGGCCGGTTGGCGGCGCCAAGCAAATGGGGTCTGGAGCTTCCCGCTCTTCGGCTGCCCCACGTGCGACCGCGAACTCTTGGCGCATGAGGCGGAAGGCGTAGAAGGGGCAGACTCACTCCGTTGCACAAATTGCGGCTGGAGCTACGACGGCTGGATCGGGACCAAAGTCGGCTTGGAGCGGACGCCCCCAAATTTCTTCCTTCCGACAACCGACAGCTTGCACCAATGGCTGCATGCGCCGCATTATAGCTCGCTCTTTGGCGATAGGGAGGGTTGGGCACCGCCCCGCGCACTCCTCGCCGACGAGATTCACCTCTACACCCACATTCACGGCGCTCAGGTGGGGTACGCACTTCGTCGCCTGGCGGCGCGCTGCGCCCGAAATAGCGGCGGTGGAACGGTTCTGGCGATTGGCATGAGCGCCACACTGGGCGACCCGGCGACTGCGTGGGGTCGGCTGATCGGCCGCGAGGATGTGGTACCAATCACTCCTGATACTGCGGCCGGGGAGCGTCAGCCGAATCCCAAGGGCCGCGAGTACTACTATTTCGTCCAGCCGGAGGCGGAGTCTCGCGGTCAAGACATCAGTGGTGCCTCCACCACGGTGCAGAGCTTCATGTGCCTGGCTCACGGGATGCGCCGGCGCACCGGTCACCAGGGCGGGTATCGCAGTCTCGTATTCTTAGATTCGATCGATAAGGTTCGTCGGTTGCACGCCGTCTATCAGGACGCTGAGGAGATCAAGCGCCTGGCAAGTTTCCGTACGCGCTTCTATCCCGACGATCCTGTTACAGGTCAGCCTCGTACCGATTGCTGCCAAGAGCCGCACGGCTGCGAAATCTTCCGGGACGGCGAATGCTGGTGGTTCGCCGCAAACGACAGCCGCCAGGTTGGCCCATCTGGGTTGCGGCGGCGAGACTGGCCGCTCACCGTAGCCCCCCAACCGGTGACATCTGCGACAACAGGGAGAGTCGAGGAGTTGATCCGCCGCAGCGACGTGGTGTTCGCCACCTCCTCGCTGGAAGTCGGCTATGACGACCCCGACATTTCGCTTGTCTACCAGCAGTATGCCCCGCAGAATCTGGCAAGTTTCATCCAGCGTAAAGGCCGCGGTGGACGCGGCGTTGATGATAGACCCGTAACGGGTGTGACCCTTTCGCTCTACTCCGCGCGGGACAGTTGGTGGTTTAGGCGGCCCTCGGAGATGGTGAACCCCAGGGGGTTCGACACCCCACTAAACCCCAACAACCATTTTGTCCGTCGCGGTCAGGTTCTTTCGGCAATGCTCGACGGAGCGGCGCGCTTCGCGGCAGTGGTGGGAGTTTCGCCATTGTTACCTGGCGGAAGGCTCGCTCCAGGAGCCTTGGCCGAGGCCGAAACGATGGTCCGTGAGGTATTCCAAGAGGACGTATGGTTGGAGTTCGGCGCTGCTGATCTCGAACAACTCTGGACTCACGCCTTGGAGCAAGCTCGACCTGAGCATTCGCTTGAGACCCTTGCCCAGATTCGAATTGCGGTTGGCTGGATCCAACTTCTTGTTCGAGAACGTGAACCTGCCTCAACTGCAGGTCTTAACGTCTGAGGACCAACCGGACGCTCTACGACGAGAAGACATCAGCTTGGCACTCCACGCTGCCGCCCCCGGCAACGTTACGCGTCGCTTCGATCCTAGAGCGGTTCATTGGCGACCACCGACTCAGGGCCTTGCGCCTTGGTTCGACGCCGCCGACTATGGACGTGCGCATCGGGTCACACCGTTTGCGCCCGGTGTATTGGTCAACCACTTGCCTTCGCCGGTAAGGTCAAGTCTTGCCGGTCTCCGGGATGTGGTAATCCGACCTTTGCAACTACGCTTAGAGACACTCGGCGTAATGCAGGGCTCTGGGTGGACTTCCGCGTGGGCGGTCGCCCCAGACGGTTTGTCGGTTGTGCGGACCAATGATCCGGCTGCCGACCCCCGCCGGGTGCAGCACGACAGCCGCTCTAGCCTCCGAGGTTTCCCCGTGATCAAGCCCGATTCGGCGTTTGCGCGCCCGGTGCAGGCGGACTTCGGCGGCTGGCTGGCCCAACTCGATAGCTTCGTCGGGCAAAGCCTCGGTGGGCGCTTGACCGGCCTAGCTATGGCCAGGCTGTTCTGGGGCGCCGATGCTGAGTTAAAGATGCAGGACCGTACACTGGAGCCGGCTGTTTTCAGCCAGCGGTTCAGTGACACAACGGGAACTACGCCGATGCTGCACGGCTATCATGTGCAGACCGAGGGCGTGCAGTTCCGACTCGATACGTCGCGCGTAGATGCCTTCATCGCCGCCGAGATTGAGCATCTGACGGAGAACCCGGAGACAAGGCGTTGGCATGCGGGCCAGATGCTCCGCTACATGGTGGAGGACGCTGCGCAGGCCATTGGCATCAATGGCTTCGAAGCCAGACGAGGGGCGGACCTCTTTGTCTCTGCCGCTGCCGATCCCGCCTTGCGCCCAAGGCTCCTGGAAGCGATCCGATTCTGGGACGGCGGAGGCTTGGCTCGCCTGCTCGAGGAAGTGCGGGCTAGCCGGCTTTCTCAGCATCCTCTAATGACACAGACACGAGTAGCCCGCGTGGCTGCCACCTTGGCGGACCGCCGCTTGCAGCCAGCTTTCCAAGATGCGGTACGGGCGGCGGAAAGTCCCACTAGGTTCTCCGCCTGGTTGCGCACCTGTCTTTTGAATGGGCTTACGGCACGCCTGAAGGATCTTTTCGTTCATCTAGGGCGTGGTGATGATCGGCAGGTGATTGGGCACGTGCGTCTACCAGCACAGTTCGATGGAACGACCGATGACGTAATCACAGTTTGCGAGGCGGGCGCTTATGGGGACGGTACGACGCGTGCCTTCGTCGAGAGGATTGGGCAGGTCTCGACAGAATGGATGAACGACTTTGTGGGGCTTTGTCCCAATGCAGAAGAGGACGCGCTCCTAAGGACGGCTCTAGGCAGGCGCGAGCGCCACGTAGAATGGCGTAGAATCGACCCAAATGACCCCGCGGCCCTTGCGACCTGGGCACTCGAACTGGGCCAGACACCAGATCGACCGCTACCCGCAAGCCTGCTCCGTATCTTCTTCGACACGGAGCGCATAGGCGGAGAGCGGATCGAACTGTATGACCTGGCTATCGCTGCAGCCCAAGCCGAGGCGCGCCTGCGTCAGGAAATGGGTCGTCAACCCTCTGCGTGGGAACATGTTAGCGCTGTAATTGCGGCGGCAGAGGCCGAGCCGAGGTCAGCGCCTGGCCGCCTGCTCGCAGCCTACGGAGCCTTGGAGGATGCCTCGCAGGAGGGCTCGCTAAGCGCAGAATCGCGCCTAGCGGATCAAGTTTATCGGTTGGGTGCACACCTCTGCGTCGACGGCTGCCAGGCTTGTGTTCACCATTCGAGCGACTTGATGTCCGAGACCATGGCGGAGGCTTCGACAAGTAGGCGGCTTCTTCAGAGGTTCCTGGCCTCCTGAGCGGTAGTTACCTTCAACGATCTGAGTGCGTCTTGACCCTTCAGCCATTCGAGCACCTCCGTTTCAAGGAAATCGAGGGTAGCTCGATTGGCGGCCAGGGCTTGCAAGAACGCAGCTACCTTCGGATTGCCAGCCACGGTCTGCTGCTCGGCGACTAGGGTCTCGCGCATTTTCTGGAGGCCCCTCACCTTCGGCGCCAAGTCGATGAGGGGAGCCTGGCTGTGTTGGCGAGCGTCAGCTGCGGCTTGAACCATTCTGAGCCCGAGGTCGCGAGCACCTGGAAAAGCGCTTAACAGTGCCCCGACAGATCCCAACGGAGCGAACTGCTGGTCAATCATCCGCGTCCAAAGCAGTCGCAACTGGCCCTCGAGCACACCGAGTGACTGGACAAACGTCGGATACTCTTCGAATGCGTACTCCAGGGTTTGTTCGTCGCAGACTTCCTCCATCGCTTTGGATAATTCGAAGGCAGCGTCTAAAGCGCGGCCGACCTGCTCCTTGACCTGTGTATCGGAACGACCGTTGAGAAGAACTGCCAACTCCACAAACGCCTTGAGACGAAGTTCGTGTCGGCTCGCGTCAGAGAAACGCTGCAAACGCTGAGTGGCGCGGTCTCCGAGACGAACGCCCGCGACTGCGGCCGGCAGGACCTGTGACGTGTTCTCTAGTTCTTCCAACGGGTCAGTCATGGCGCCTGCTCCCACGCTAAATTGGCTTCAGTCACGGCGGCATTCAGACTTTGTCCAACCTGATTAATCTTGGCGAGCGTGCTACCGGCACCAGCAGCACGCAAGTACGAAGCGGCAGCATTGTTTAGGTCTTTGCAAAGTTGCTCCCCGAACTTCAACGCCTCAAGCGCGGTGCGGAGGTCGCCGGCGGGCTGCGAGATCAGCCAGGCTAAGTTTTCAGATGGTCGTTGCGGAATAGCCTCACGATCCTCCACTGCTTGGATGAGACGTTGCAGCGCCGAAACATAGTCGGGGCGCTCCAAGTCGCCTGACATCCTTTCCCAAATTTCGCGCCAACGCCGCTCCAAATCAGGTGGCAGTTCCCGGAGAAGCGGGAACACCTTCCCCGCCGCCATGTTCAGTCTAGTCAAGCGCGCAGCAAGGCCCTCGCCGCGGAGCAGGCCGTCCATCTCTGCGGCACGGTCCTGCAGCAACTTGAATTCGAGATTTGGGATCCGTCTCAGACAATCGGCTACCTTTGCGGCCGTCTCTCGCAAGCCGCGGTCATCCAGAATACCGGTGCTTCCCGAGACCTCAGCGATAGGTAAGAAGCTGAGGTGACGTTGGAGTCTAACAATGGCTCGGGCGGCAGATCCGGCGGCGGCTAACCCAAACTCAGTCGAGTTGCCCTGCGGCAGGCGGACCATTTCGTGCAGCATTGCGCGTATTTTCTCGTGCTGCTGGTCGGTATTGCGAAGCGCGTCCTGCCACGGTTCCGTACGCGACTGAGGCGCTGTCGTTGCCCCGTCTTCGTCGCTGAGTACAACCCGCCAGAGATCTGCAGTCGGCGCATCAGGCGGCACAGAGCCTTTGAGCCATGCTCTGGCCAGTAGCACCTGCGAAGCGCTTGCAGCGACATCCCAGCGAGACCCGTCAGGCAAAACTGGCAGTGCACGTACCGCGTAGGCTCGGGCCAATGCCCCGAGGCGACGCATCATAAAGGCTAGGCGGCGGCGATTGTACTCCTGACTGAGTTCCGAGTCCCCTCCAGTGCGAAGAGCACAGTAGGCCTCAAGCCCATCGTATAGCCAAATCTCCCGAGGCACGGCGAAGGTGTAGCTGCGGACTTGCGATGACCCGGCAACCTGAACTCTGTTCACCGTGAAGATGCTGTTCCAAATCCAGCGATCGAGACCGAGGTCTCGCGGATCAAGACAGTTAAGTAGTTCGAAAAGTACCTCGTTCCAGAGTTGTGGCTCCTTAATCGCGGGGTTGCCCTTCCGCGCCTCGGCCACATGGGTTTGGAGGCGTTGGAGCTTGGTCTTGGCTGTAACGTTGGCGGCTACCCGCGGGGATGCCGGAGTGGCCTGAGGTGCTGCACGAGGAACCCCGGACGCTGCGGCAGGTGGTGTCAAAGGTGCAGCAGCGGTCGCTATCTGTTGGGGAGCGGGCTCCGCTTCTGGTTCCGTGGTAGCTCCGTCGAATTCATGCGGTTGTTCGCGATTCGTCATCGGCGGCGGCGTAGTTACACTGGCGTCGCCAAGCCACGGCAGCCGGAAGGACGTGAACAGGGGCTCGGGCACTTCGGCAAGCCGCATGATACCGTCCGCGCCTAATGTCGTTTCCGGCTCGTTCGGATCTCCCCAGTAGACGAACGTGCGACGGAGCCGTTCCCGTGTTTGCGGATCGGTCTCATTCGCTTCGACTAAGGCACGCATCGGGCCGGTTAGTAAGCCGGCGCGTTCATCGAATTTTTCAGTTTCAATATCCGGGCCAGGATACCGCGCTTCGTCGAGAGCTGAAGGATTGAGAAGAGTGGGACCTAGGACGTTTTGTAGTAACCCGCGAGGCGTTCGGTGGGTCTGTCCTTTGTCATCGGTTTTCAATGCATAGAAGAGCGTATCAAGTGCCGTTTTTGTGAAGGGGAACAAGCCCATGTCATCTACCTCGCCAAACACGGCGTGACAGGCCTGACGCTTGGGGCACCCCAGGCAAGGATTCGGCGGCGGAAAATCTCGACGCTGCTGGATTTTTTGCCCCCAGGCGGTAAGAGCACTTTTGCCCGCTCGCGCCGCGTTCAGATATCTGCTCGCGAAAGCAAGGCGATCCGCGCTTTGGCGAAGCGTAACGGCCTCATCGCTACCGCCGGACTCTCCGAGTTGGACCTCGTGGGTGATGCGATCCTTGTAGTTCTTCTGTAGGTCATCGTAATACTTGGGCGTCACGCCGACGACGGAAATCAGGGGACACACATCCGGGCGCGTGGCGCTATCAAGGACCAGTGCGTCGATCAGCCCATTATCGAGGCCCTGCCAGGCAGTAATGTCCTCAAGCAAAAGGACCAGGCGCGCTTGGTCCTTGAGTTCTGTGCGAACTTTGCGGAAAAGTAGGATTAGATCCTCGCTCGTAACCCCAATCACGCTTTGAACGGCATCATTAAGACGCAAATTGAGTGCCTTGATCAGAGGCAAGCTGGCTGAAAGTTCACTCGCGTGCCGTGTACGGATGTCGTCTTCGGTTTCCCCCTCATCTAGCCAGTCGCGGATCTTTTCGGCCTCGACAATCAGTTTGCGCGCAAACCGCTCGCTTGCCGCGCTGTCGCTGACGCCCCGACAAACACGCGCAAGAGCTAGCACGTCGTCGAGATTGAACTGAGCGCTCTCGGAATTCCGGGAGCTAGACTTACCATCCATTAATTCCAGTATCCGACGAGGGCTCTTCCAACCTTTGCGGACGTCCAAGCTCTGGATCAACAGAGACAAATCGTGCTTATCACACCAAGCTGCATCCACCCGGGGCTCTTCAAAGTAGGAACCCTTGAGCATCGCGCCGAGCGTCGACTGGAAGACCTCTGCACGTCCAGCGATGCCCGCAGCCTGGCGTCGTAGACTTAGATTTTCAAAAAGCGACGCAGACGCTGGCCACCTCTCAATCATCGCTTTTCTGAGCTGATCGAGGGCTCCCTGGAGGCTGCCGTCGGCACGCTGCAAAAGGAGCACGAGGTCTTCGCCCTTGGGCCAGTGCACCGCCAGCCAGCGAATCAGGTGCGATTTGCCTGATCCGGGATCGCCTTGCACCACGCAGAATGCGTGGCTCCGATCACTGGCGGACAGTGCGTCGAGTAACCCGGCCTCCGTCGGTTCGACAACCTCGTGGCGTTTGGCGCCTGACACGAGAAAACCCCGAATAGGCGAATGGGTCGCCAAAAACAGAGTGTCGTCGACCCCTAAAGCCTCGATGCGCAGCATGGCATCCGCGTCATCCTTATCCCAGCATGCTTTCGATGGTAGCAGCTCAAGCATCTGCGCGCTCCGCAGGCAGGGTTACGAACTGGACTGCCTTAATCCGGCTGAAGCGATCGTCAGCTAGATTCACGAGGCCTGCCGCGTCCGTCAGCGAACCGAGGGCGAGCACGCCTTCTTCATCAAGATCGCGAAGCGCCGTACTGAGGATGGGAGAGACCGCGCGTCCCTTAGTAGGCAAGCCTAGCTTTTCGGCGGCTGAGTTGTAGAGGGCGCCTCCATCCAAATATGGCATGCGCTCTGAGATGACTTCTAGGAATCGGCGGATCGGGATCTGCTCGCCACGTGGGAAATCGGAGTGAGCCAGTTCTCGCGCCAAACGCGACGAGACATACGGGTGAGGACCGTCGCCTGGAAGATCGAGAGCGAGACCGATGAGGATCATCCATCGCCAGAACGGCGCAAATTTGTATTCGTTGAAGCGACGTCCCTCGGCGGCAGTGTTCACGCGCCTAGGCAGGACCGTGTTGAGGGCGTCCGCGAGAGCTTTGTTAGTCGCGGCGTGCAGCCAAGCAGTTCCTTTTGCCTGCTCCGAACGTGCAACGATGTAGGCGAAGGCCTGCGGGAGCACAGCATCGGCGTGCTCGGAGTTTAGACTGAGCAATCGTTCGTGCGTGAGGTCGGCGAGATCATAAAGGCTGGCGAACTCCAAACCGTCGTTGATTCGGCAGCGACCGTCCTCCTGACTAACAAAGTTGAGGCTTAAGGCCGCTGCCAGCGTCTGCTCCGCCGCAGGGCTGATAATCGCTCGTGGCGTAGCCTGGATGAATGGGGGATCGAGCCATGCAAGCAGGTCGGCCCGGGCCATTTGACCATCGTGGGCTGCAAGAACCTGAAGGAGGGACAACACCCGGTCCGGGGTGCCTTGAGTGGATGATAGTAGACTCATGGCACCTCTTCCGTCGCCAAAGTTTCGAGATACGTTTCTAGATAGCTGCCAAGAGGTGAGGCGACCTGATCCAGGCGGCGGCCGCCAACAAGGGTGGCGGGGTCCGCGACCAGTACAAGGCGTTGCTTTGGGAAGTGCGCAGAGAATATCTCCGTTTGCCGAAGCCATTCATCGATTTCGGATGCCGGGTCCGGCAAGATGGTGGCGGTTGATAGATCCGCAAGCGACCACCGGCCCTCCAACCATTCCGAGTGAGGAAGGACAAAGCCGAGGTTCGCATTTTGGCGGGCGAACGTCTCCGCGGCCTCTTTCTCCCAGCCATTTGGGACAACGATTTGTTGGATACCTGCCCGGGCCAAACGCCCGAGAAGTCGCTTTTTGCCAACGGCCGAATGATACGCTTCGGGGCTGACTAGCAGGCGTCCTGAAGGGCCTCGGCAGACGGGTGGTCCCTCACTCCAAAACTCGTTCAATCCTCCGGACGGAATGTGCCTGGGTGCTGGTCGATTTCGCTCGCGACAGGCTACACAACGTCCACACGCTGGGGCATCCCAGACTTCCGGCTCGATCAGGCTGAAAGCGGAGACCAAAAGGCAGTCCTTCTCGCGAGATCGCATAAGTCTAAGGAAGCGCCGCGCTTCGGAGACAGCCGTCGCCTTCTCGGATTCCCGTAAGGCAAATACTTCGTCCCATGCGGGTGCTGAGATTTGTTCGTCCCCAAGCAATTCGTCTCGGTGCAGCACGACGTGCCAAGTTGGGTGGGCTTGATGCTCGTCAACCGTGACAACTTCAAGCATTGCAGCCCGCTGAAGCAGATTTAGGAGGCTTTGGTTCCAGCGCCTATTGTAGCTACCAGTGTGGCGGCCGAGACGCGGAGGTGCTGCGTCCAGAGGCAAGGTCATACGTCGCTGCGTGCCAGGAAGCCAATGGGTTTCCGCTTGGTCACGAAGGGCCTTCCAATGTTCCTCGGCAAACGGTCGAGTCAACCAATCGCTCGCCGCCATTCGCATGGCTTCGCTTGCATCGTCTCTGTCGGGACCTTCGGTCCAAAGGGCAAGCGCAAGCGCCTGATGGCCGTCTCGACCGCCGCGGCCGATCTCCTGATACCAGCGTGCTGCACTTTCCGGCAAACAAGCGTGGATAACGGAACGAACGTTTTTCTTGTCGATTCCGAGCCCAAAAGCGGAGGTTGCAACAATGAGATCGAGCTCGCCGTTGGCCCAGCGAGCTATCACCTCTTGTCGCTCTGCCGCCTGCGTATCGCCCGTGAAGAGGGCGAGGCGTCTGTAGCCACGAGCGTAAAGCTCATCATGGAGATCTTGTGCGGCGCGGACGCGCGTCGTGTATACGATTGAAGGTCGGGGGCAGAGGTCTACTGCGCGCAGAACCGCTTCGTGTCGCTTCGCTGAGTCAACGAAGCGGCGCGTTACCACGTCAAAGTCATAGCGTGGGACGCCGGCGTGAATCTCAAGCCAGGGATCTTGTCCGTAGCTGCGCTTGAGGACGTCACGAGCGCTGGAGGAAAGCGTAGCCGAAAGGAGCACGGTGATTAATTTCGGATTAGCTTGCCGCAGGGCAGCTACGAGTCCTGGAAGACGCTGGAAGTCCGGCCGAAAGGTGCGCCCCCAGCTTTCGATGATATGCGCTTCGTCGACGAAAATGGCCTCAAGCCGAGCTTCCAGACCGAATTTCTCCTCGGGAGGTTTCGCCACTTCTAGTAATGTCTCACGGGCTCGGCCGAAAGCCACCTCCGGCGACATGAATAGCACCGGAATCTCGCCACGCCGGAAGGCGAACAGGATTTCCTCGCGATCTGAATCGGTTAAGGCGCCATGGATCGCACGGCTGCGCTCAAGTCCCTCCAGCCCACCTAATGTCCGCTCGTGATCTTGAGCTAGCCCGACCAGGGGCGTGATCACAAGCGCGCAGGCGCCTGGTCGAGCGGATCGCCATGACCTCGGACCGATCTGGAATAGAAGGCTCTTCCCCGAACCGGTGGGCATCGAGACAGCTAGGGAGGCGCCGGGCGGCGCGGTTAGCAGCGCTCTAACCGCGGCTTTCTGGGTCTCACTTTGATAACTGTCATGTGCCGAGAACCGAAGCAGGACCGCGTCAGCTGCGGCGGGCTGGAAAGCTCGGCGAAATTCCGAATCGAAGCGCAAAGCATCACTGAGTCCTGGGGCGATCTCATCGAGTTCTTCCACGCGAAGCCTAAGGCCGTACTTGTCGACCGCTAGGCCATATCTGTCGGCGCCGGCTAGTTCGGTCGGTTCAAGGCGACCAAAATCGTCTGCTGCCAGCCATCCGCCGGCGGCACGGACCCAACTGCGCAGCAGCGCCAGTCGGTCAGCTACAGCACTCGCAGCCAGATATGCAGCCCGTATGTCCGAAATATGCGCTGCGCGCCAATCTTCTGATTCGCCCACTTTAGACCCCCACTAATTCTTGCGCAGAGGAGCGGGCTGCGCAACATCCATGACTGTTCCTCGTGGGAGAAGGAAGAACAGCTTCCACGCGCGAGTGTTCCGTTTTCAGCAAATGCTAACGGAACACTTCCGGCTGTGCGATATTGAATCAAATCGAGTGTCACGGGGTTTCGATGCGTAAACCTGCAGGCGGCATCCGGCTGGCTGCATCGACACCTGCGTCCGATGACGACGATATTTGAATACCAGGTTGAAACATTCCAGTCAGTCCCTCTTAGCAGCCTCGATAACGGATGGGGGACCACTTAGCCCGCGCGAGTGGTTGTCGCCCGGCCTGCGCAGCTCTGCGAACGCAAAGTTGAGACCGTATTGGTCGCTCGCGACACGCCGTGAACGGCGTACGTCAACTCACAAGTCGGCGCGATCCTTGTGCATAAGCGTCCGGGCACAGCGAACCTATTAGTCGTCAACCCGCGCTATCGCTTGTTCGCCAAGGCCATGCTGATCAGCTTAGCTGCATGCTGCTTCAGCCCAGGCACCTGCGACCTGATCTCGGCCTCCGCCCGCGACGCAATCCCCTGAACCGTCGTCGCTGCCATAATCACCGTTCGCTTACCACCATCCGGCAGCGCAAACTCGCATGCGACTTGGACCGGCACGCCTTTGGCCGCGTCCACGGCCTCGCGGATCATCCTGTTACGCTCCTTTTGGGGCGACGTCCTGCGCGCCTCCGCAGCCCTGAGGGCCTCCAGCGACATGTACTCCTTGCGCGAACTGTTGCTGCGCGCCATCAATTCCTGCCGCTCTCGCTCCTCAGCCTCCTCGCGCTGCCGCTCGCGCTCGATTTGGTCGAGGCGCGCCAAACGCTGCCGCTCGTGCTGCTCAGCCTCGCGCTGGTGCTCGTCGACCAGGAGTCGCTCGTCGGCCTCGGTCCACTCTCCGAAGCTCACCTTCAGCCGCTGCCGGCGCAGCGCCTCGATCATCGCCTCACGGCCGACTTTGCGCTCCGCAATCACATTCAGTAGTTCTGGCAGATGCATCTGCCCCACTTGCAGCGTCGCCTTCGCCGGATATTCCCCGGCGCTGCCCAGCACATACACGATCACGTAGCCGTTCTTCGTGTAGCCGTGCCACCCCGCCTCGATGGCCATGCCATGCGTCTTGTGCTCGTCAGCCGAAGAACGGCTCCCGCCCTTCGCCTCAAGGATCGTTACGCCTACCATATAGTCGCCCATTTCAAACTCCAGTTGTGTTGTTGCCCCTCTCGGCCCATCCGGGTTGCCCAGTAGGTGGGGCTCCTTTTTGTATTGGCCCCTGACCGCCGGAAAAACGAGCACGGTGGGCTGCCGTCGCCTGACCGGACGCTCCGGACTCCGCCAGTGCTGGACGCGTGGAACCCTAGTCTACGGTAAGAGGAGCAAATTACGAGGGGAGAGCAGGCGGCTTTGCGAAAACAAATAAACTTGACTGTCAAGTTCCGGCTCAAGCCTTGAGCTTTCGGAAGACAAGCGGAAACGTCTTGTCTTGTCGTCAGCCGTGGCAGTATCTCCTTGAAGGCAAGGAAAAACAGTGCCCGTGTGAAAATGTTCCCTTCGCTTTTTTAGTGGATGCTAACGCAATGCCGTGCGATATTTAGTCAAATTCGAGGGGCGTGAGAGTTCCAATGCGTAAGCCTGCCGGCGGCGTCCGGCTGTCCTTCATTCGCCCGATGGAGCCCGAGCTGCTCGAGCAGCCGCCCAAAGGCGATGGATGGAGCCACGAGGTCAAGTTCGACGGCTACCGCGCCCAGTTCATCAAGTACGCCGGCAGCATTCGCCTCTACACCAAGACCGGGGTTGACTGGACTGCCAAATATCGGCCGTTAACCGCAGAGGCAAAGAAGCTTGGGGGGAGAGCTTCATCATTGAGGGGCGAGACGATCGTTACCAACGAAGTTGGGTTATCCGTCTTCCACGGGCTGCGCTCGGCATCAACAGGCGCCTGCAGGACCTTTGTCTGGTCGCGTTCGATCTCCTGCCGTCTAAACGGCCATGATCTGCGCTACATGGCTGGCGTTGAAGGATCCGCGCGAGATACAGCAGGCACTGGTCCCTGCCGACGGCCATATCCAATTCAGCGAAGCGCTGCCGGGCACCGGCGATGCCGTCTTCCAGGCGGGCTTGGAAGGCAACGTGTCGAAGCGACTGGATAGCGTCTACCGCAGCGGGTCGACGATGAACTGGCGCAAGATCAAGTGCTACGTCGAGAAGGAAATGGGCATCATGGGCATGAAGCGCGAGGCCGGGAAGCCGGCGATGGTGCTCATGGCCGAGAACGGCCGCTACATGGGCGGCGCCTTGGTTACGCTCAAAGTCGGCAAGCGGCAGGCTCTATGGGACCGCGTGAAGAGCAAGGCCGGCGCGCCAACCCATGCCAGGCTTAAGGACTTCCGGGAGCAAGACTAGCTGCGCATGGGCAGGTTCTCTCGGATAGCTTCGGTGAAACCTCTTATGAGATTTTGCACCACCCGATCTTCCTGATCGGATGCGTCGCTTGCTTTTGGGCCAATTTCTTCCAAGGTCGCTACGACCTTTTTCATAATTGGCACCCCCGCCTTCTCCATTTCGGCCATCATGACGACGGCTACAGTCGACATGAAGCGCACTGCCGCCTGACTGTAGATATCGACCGTTACCTCTTCCAATTGATCCTCCAATCAAAGGGCCTTTCCGCCACGCAACATCGCCCTGGCAATAGCTAGGTCGGCTTCGACCTTGGCGTTTTCCTTCTGCGTCATGTCATCGGCCGCGATCAGGCGGCGTAGGGCGCACATCACCTTGCCGCGCGCCCACCCGACTTCAAGCATGCAGTCGACGATCGCTCCGAAAGAGCCCGGCCGAACAAGGGCGCGGGGCGAACTGGGCTGGAGCGATTCACGACGACAAAAGCTGTTGTACCCTGGCTAAGGTTTGCGCAGGTTCCATGGCGGCGATGATCTCTGTCGGCTCGCCACTAGTGTGGAAAGGCGTCATGAATTTTATCGGGGTCCCGTTGATTTCCGTTAACTGGCCACTCCAGGCCAGTGAATAGAGCTTCTTCAGGTCGGCGGTGTCATCGGCGGTCAACTTGCTGTCCGCCCCGTAGTTCATGATGCTGAACTTCTTGTGCGTCCCAAAAATGATGGAGGGCCAGGTGGTCTCGCTGACCTGCGCGAAAAAATGCCTGAGGCCAAAGATGTGACCGATTTCGTGTACCAGGGTCTCAACTTGCTCCGTCGCATCCTGCTCGAAGATTTTCGGATAGATCGTCAGCACGTGCCGTCCGCCATCGGGAAAGAACGCGCTGGCCAGCACGCAACCGTTGACGTCGCAGTCGTCGCTATGTTTCACGACAATCTCGAAATCCCAGGCATCGTCTCGCTGAGCGAACTTGATTGGCGCAGCATCGCCCCAGGCTAGGATGGCTTTCGCGAACAGATCCGCGACTTGAGCCTTGACCTGCGCGGGATCTGCAAACGACTGGACCGAACTCTCGCGAAACTTCCAGCGCAGCGTTGTTCCTTTCGCCCATAAGGGAATGAAACCTTCCGAGGCGTCGACGACGATTTCCAGAGGAGATTTGCCCTTTGGGGTCTGGTGCCCGCGTTCTTCAGTGTCGCAGCGGACGCCCTCGCGGATGACATGGACAAGCGGTTTGGTGCTGCGCTCAGCTGCCTTCTCATCCCTGAGTTTCGGCGAACCGTTGGCTTTGATGGGCTTTGCGGGTGATTGTGTCGTTGCTTTTGTCCGTGCCATGTGAAGTTCCTCCCCATCGAATAATCAAACGCAATTCGTGCGATCCGGATCGGCCAGCTTGCCGATTGGCGGGGCCCCGCTAAACCGTTCTACGCAGGGACATTCTTGAACCAGCTTGCCCGGGTACCGGGCGAAGTCCGCATGTGGTCCTTCAGGGCTGAGGGTGCAGCTTCCGGTTCGGGGCCGTAGATGATCCTCAGGGCAGCTTGCATGGTCGGCACATCCAGGACCAGTCCCGGGTGACCAGGATGGACGTGGCCGGCATGGTGGGTTGGCGATGTCGACGCACGCGCGCCTTCCCACGGCTCGTCGTTCTTCACCCAGGTACCGTCGACCGCGAACCATTCGACACCATCAAGGGTCATTGGCTTGACCACTCCAGGGCGTACGGCTTCCTGGGCGCGGTACCAGTCTGTTATGCGGTCATCGACCCATCCGTGCAGCCGCCAGAAAATGGGATTCACGTGCGATGAGAAAGTCTCGCCGAGATAGTCGTACTCGGGATCAAGCCATTTGCTGTCAAAGTCCAGTGCGTCGCGGCCGTTGGAAAGCGGCAGACTGCGCTTGGCCGCATCACTGGTGGGGTCGCGGGTCACTGAAGTCCATCGCATGTGCATCCAATTGTGGATGGTGAACTCGATCCGTGAGCCAAGCTCACCGAGCGACAGGGATGCGAGGTAGTCCGCCGAGGTATAGAGCGCTTCCCAAGCCTGGAAGCGGCCATAAAGGGTGGAGGTTTTCCTGAGTTCAAACAGCCAACTGGTCGTGTCAGGGTCACCTGGCACGACCCACGCTGGCGGCAGAGCGTACCCGTCGAGGTTGCCAATCTGCGACGCCTTCGTTCCGGGCGCAAACGACGAGGGGAACTGCGGCTGCGGCAGACGTCGCCATGTCCCGACGGAGGGATCCATCGTCCGAACGTCCTTCACCATGCGCCGGTGCATGTAGAAGAAGTCTTCGCCCGACCCGTTGGAAAGTCGACCGGGGGACAGACTTGCCCGCTCCTTGGACTTTGGGCCAGGCTGCCAACCGGTTGCGCGCAGCGCCTCCTTCTTGGAGTCGCTCAGGCTGTCCCATGAGTCGCGCGAGGCGTGCCAAAGTGCATGATGGTAGCGATGTTCGGCAGAGCTCATCATGTCGACGACGCTTTTCGCCAAGGGAATCGCTTTGCGCGGCTCCAGGAAATCCGACTTCACCGCGACAAACGAAAAGACTGAACCCGCCGGAGCTCCACCATGGGCCACGGTGCGCGTCACTGTTCCCACGATCGTTGGACGGTTGCGCGGAGCATCGGGCCACTCGGGAGGCAGGTAACCCTGATAGTCGTAGATCCAGCCGTCATACTCGGATTGGGGTTTGCCCCTGGCACGCCAGCTGATCGTCGCAGGGTTGCCGGGTACGAGGGTACCCTCAACCGTCAAGAAGGGTTCTGTGCCGTCACAGACATCCGGGCGCTCCCCCAGTAGACCATAGATGCGCCCATCCTCGCTGACTTCGAGGGACAGTTCGGCCTCCCAGACTTCCAGTTTACCAAAATCACCAACATTGCCTGGGGTATTTAGAAAGCTTCGATACGTCCAGATGCCTGAGATATCTAAATTGACACTCACCGAAGCCCCCACCGTTCCACTTTCGCCATGTCCCATATTAGCAATAAGGTATATCGAGTCGAATCCTAATTGTTTTAGTGCCTAAATATGACAGCGTTCGCCATGAGCAAATCACGCCGGAGCCCCGTTAAGATGCAATAACAACCGACGCCCGAAGGTCCTCTGAGGGGCCCGAAGGTCGTCGTCTCAAACGGGTCAAGAGTTGACATTCCGTTGGGACCGGAGCGGTCCGGCGGCAAGCCTTTCGCGATTGCTGCGCCTGCCCGACCTGAACCGTTCGCTCAAACCCTGATATCGGCCGGTGAACGAAGCTCTGCAACGATCTCGGTTCGGGTAGCAGCTTCCTCGTTCGAGAAACCGTCGAAATCGGCAAGACCGTTGAAGGACAGTCCCGTCATGCGCTCTATCGAAGCGACGCTCCGTTGATAGGTCTTGAAGGCGCCGAACACAGCTTCGAGATGCTTAAGCTCTGCAACTTGATCGACAATATAGGCAGTGCTCGAGGGGCGACCGGCGTTGTCGACGAAACTCAGCACTTTCCAGTAGGCCGTGGGTATCTGTATGCCTCGATACGTCCTGTCGCTGTCCCGGAAGACTGGTCCCGTGAACACGATAACCTTCGTGTCCTGTGCCTTGGCATTGCCCAGCACATAGTCCTCGAGGCTCAGCCATGTTTTCTGATTGAAGTTTGCCGCCTGCGGCGAGCAGTTCGTGAAATGGAAGGTGTCGTCATTTGCTATCTCGGCAGTGTCGCCCCAGACCGGATCTTGCCGGCGCACCAAGTGGCCGCGATCCAGAATATTGTCGACATAAAGATCTTCGCCGATCTGGAACTCGTCCGCAATTCGGCCGTCGAGGAACCACTTGTCGTTTTTCCGCTCTACGTTTCCCGGCGTGCTGCCATCGATATTGACTGCAACAAACATTGCCAGCCGGCGCGCCGAGTGCATCACCACGCTGAAATGTTCGTAGTCGAGACGGCCTTCGCTTGAACCCGATACCGACGCAACGAAGCGTTTCAGTTCGCCCAACGGGGCTGGCAGCGGAACAGTAAACCCAAGGAAATCATCCGTGTAGCCGCCGCGACCCTCAAAATGCGCAGGCGGGGTGCGCTGCGGACGTCGTCGACCTTCCACGCGTTCTAATTCGCGTTCCGCAGCCACCTCCGTTTCGACGTCCGCTGGTCCTCCGAGGCGCGAAAGATCGCCAAGACGTGGGCGATAGGAAAGATCGATGCTCATGCTGTCCCCCTTTTGAGTTGCTATGTTTACACGGCGCTTCCGGAAAATGAGCCGTCTGACAGATGGAAGTTCGGCAGCTGATCGGCGGCGTCATATGGCGCCAGAAGCAGCGCGTCGTAAGCCTGCACCAGTTTTGCGACAGTCCGACAACGCCTGCCTGTAATCGTGCGCTGTTCAAGGGCAGAGAACAGCTGCGAAATCAATCCCGCAAGATCGAGGAAGGCGACGAGGCGCGCCAGCAGATAGTCCACCTCACGCAGGCTGGCCCCGCTTTCATGGAACATACCAGGGATGAGGTCCGTCGGCCAAAACGGAGCAAGCCCCGCGATATCCGCTATTGCCTGAGCAAAGCTTGATGAATCGGCTGCAACCACGTCACCAAGTGCGGCCCGTATTGGGTCGTAAAGTTCCGGCGAGCGCCCGCGCAACAGCAAACCCAGTGCACGTTGCGCCGTCATCGGCACTCGGGGCTGCGTTGACCAGGAACCCTCTGCAGAAAAGATAACATTCTCCTCGCATTCGTCCAAAAGTCCTAACTCTGATGAATGGGGCGGGTTGGAATCGAATGTCATCAAGTGAAGCCGCAGGCTTGCGGGCATCTCCGCATATGCACTTGAAAGACCGCTTGCATCGCGAATCTGGGACCAGAGCGCGACCAACCTCAGGAGACGCGGTTTGACCTCGAAGGGTCGCAACGTTGTCAAAGCGCGACTCTTGTCCCAATAACGCGCCAACGCGCGAAGACGCAGGGACAGGATGGAATACATTGGGGCGCCTTCGAGCACGGAATAGGTTGGGATGCCATCGAGTACAGGAGAAGTCGCGATTGCGTTGCGATAAGATGGCTCATTGACGAATGAGGGCGCGCGACCCAATGCCACTGTCGCGACTGCCAGGGAGAGCAGGGTCCCGACGCGAAATGGCGGAGTGGCTGACGGTGCATTGACGGGGTGAGGAGCAGCCGCAACCCATTTCAACATAGACTCGTCTACCGATCCCGTCGCAAGGCAGGACAAAGCCCATTTCCAGGTCCAATGGCTGGTGACATCACCCAGCCTGTCGAAAGGAGGATCTTCCAGGGGGTTGTCACGAAGCGCAGCCACCGCATGAGCTCCGTCAAGGAGGACCCGCTCGAAATTGGCCTCGGCAAAGCTTGATTCGATGCGCTGTGATGTTTCTTCGTCTAGGAGAACCTCGAACTGATCACGGGCCTGCAGCCCAACCGGTGAGACCTTGAAGTCGCCAGAACCCAAAAGGGCCTCGAACTGAATGGTGTCATCTTCCTCCGCCTGATCAAGAATCGCTTGCCGCGAGCTGGTTCCCCGTCTGGTGCGCCGAGCTCCACGGGCAGCATCAACCATGCTTCGTTGCGCCACCGGAAACGAGGCAGCTTCCGCCACCGAAAGCGCCTCGTCGGAGCCTTTCTCACGACGCAGGATGGCGCGCGCTTCAATCGGCATGGCCGAAACGTCGTCGCCCGCGATATCGAGCACCCTGCGCACAAGGCTTTGGTCCGACGCAAGGATTCCCACCTCGCCGAGAAACGCATCGTGATAGGCGGCCAGCGCTATCGCGTCGGGATCATTGGCGCCCGCAGTGCGGTACCACTCCGCTGCTGTTCTGTGTACGGCGCGAACGGTTTCGCGCATCGCGATATTGGCGTTCTCCGAGGGCGTCAGGTCGCCATTCAGCATCGGCAGCATAATCCGACGAAGTACCGGGATGTGGCGCACGGCATTAGCGCCTACGCGCTCCACCAACCAGACCTCGCGCGACAAAGCTCCGAACAGATCCGCTGCCTGCTGGTCATCTATTTCACCAAGACCAGTCGGTACCGCAAGGACGTGACGGATCAAGGCCGGCGTCACGATGTTCAACGCAAGACCAGGATGCGCCAACCGCACGAGAGAGCCGCGCGGCACCACTCGTTCGCCCTTGCTGTCCCTGATCGTGTGGTCCTTCAACCGATCGAGGAAACGTGAATAGAGCACGCGTGTGCTCGCCGCCGCGCTCAGAACGCCCGCTCCCTGGGCAGTTCCAACAATCAGGTCGATTTCACTGGCCTCGCGGCCGCGGGCAAAGGCTGCCAGCAAAATGAGGATCAAGGGGAACCGCGGCAGCGCTTCTACAATCCTCTGAGCCCGCGCCCTGGTAAAAACGCGCCGGTCGGCGCGGGCACGAAGAAAATCGATAGCCGCGGCAACATCAAGTTCGCCGACCTCAAGGTGCGCATCGAACCAGCGCGCTGACAGGGCTTGATCCGGAAACGGAGGCGCACGACCTGCTACCACCGAGCGGACCGCTCCGAAGATCATCGAACCGTTCGGAGAGACAAGCTTGCTCAGCGAATCGATGAAGGCCAAAACCAGACCGAACGGCTCCTGGCTGATGGTCTCCGCACTCATATCCGAGCGGACAAGAACTTCCTCGAACGTGTCGACAATAAGCACCAGAGTCTCCGCCGCAAGTGCGCGACCACTCAGCGCCTTCTGCAATTCCTCACGCATCGTCGAGACGACAAGCAGGTTATCGGTGCCTGTGAGGCGCTCGACGCCATCTCTCTGTTGGGCCAACCTGTGCAAGTGCTGCCGAGCTTCGGCGCGGACTTTTGACAGAGCTGCGTCAAGTGCTGGCCTGGCGAACCCAATCTGGCGCGTCAGTTCGTTCAACCATTCGCGCTCGCCGCCAAGCGCGACGTTCTTTTGATCGAAATCCAGGCAGACAACAATCGGTCCTGACCAATCCTGGCGTTGAGTTCGCCGCATAAGATCAGCGACGAGAGCCGATTTGCCAGAACCGCCGATCCCCGTCAGCAATAGCGGACGCAAGCGATGGGGCTCGCCCGCCGGTAGATCCAGACCCATCAGAGGCCAACTCACCGAACCATCAGCGACATAGCTGTCCAGCGCCGCAACGTCGCGGTCACGTCCAAAGAGCTTGGCGGGCGCAACATAGTCCTGCCGCCGGCGCTCGGCTTTGCGGGCCAGCAGGATGCGCGGATCCATCTCGGGTCCTTGCGCGACGGTGGTGTTCCGGGTTGGCAACGACCGTGCGAAGTCGAGTGCGAGCGCCTGCAACATCAGGTCATCCGCGGACATCCTCTGCATCGAGAGGCCGCTCCCGGCAGCCCCTTCTCTCAAAGTGGCCTGCAAGATCTGTCCGAAACGGTCTCCCGCTTGCGGCTTCGCGAGCGCAATCGTGAGGTCGAGCTCATCGCGCGCGACGAGTTCCTTCAACGCCCGATGTCGCGCTTCCGTCTGCAGCCGCCAAAGCACATCTTTGCCGACAACAACTTCTTCGATCGACGCGGACAACACGCTGAAGATGCGGTCCTCTACCGCCTCATCACGCTGACCAGGCGCAACCTCCGCAAGAAGTCGCGAGGGGTCAAACGTCCCGACGACGGCCGCGCGTCTACAAACTGCATCAGCAATGACTTCCGGAGATTCGACGAGCGCGTCGGTCACTAAAGCCCCATCCGCTTTTTGAGATGAGGATCGAGATCGTTCTTCACGATCGCCGCAACCGCCTGCGTCATGCTGAAGTCCTCAGTGACACGGCCGCTCGCCACAGACGTCACCACGCCTGCGAGGCACTCGTAGGCTGCATCCGGCAAGGCGAACCGCCCATCCACACGGTGGCCTACCCAACGCGCGACTCTGCCGCTGTCGAGATGTGTGAGGGGTTTGTCCAGTCTTTTCGCCCTGATCCCTTGAAGAGACGGCAAGTCGACGTCCGCGAGGCCAACCAGAACAAGACGCAGGGATGGGGCGGCCGATACCTCAGCATAAAGGAAGTCCAGAAGGATGCGGGTAGATGGATCCGGCAGGGAATGCTTCTCCAGGTCGTCAATTACGATCCACAGCGTACGCCCGCCGGCCGCTGCGACGAGCCTCTCCTTGACCTCGACAGCGATGCGAGCCACGATTTCATTGATTTCGGTCGACTGGCGATCGCCAGGGAGGGTCGCGCCATTAATCGGAGGCAAATTTGCCGATAACCCGCGTTTGACCGCGTCAAGGACAGCACCGGCCGACTTGGAGGCGTCGTGCAATAGACTGGCTGCACTCATTTCGACGATGTCATGCTGTGAAGCGTCCAGATGCTCTTTCAGAATTCTCTTCGAGAACGACTTTCCCACGGCCCGATATGGCTTTCCGTCGCCAGCAGTGTCCGACCGAACGATCAGTATTTTGACTTTGCCCGCGCGAGCTTCGGCGATGGCCTCCTGCAATTCCCCACGGCCAATCAGCGGATCGCCGTTCGATAGAATTGGCTTCAATGCTCGAAGGTCCCCCATCCGTGCCTGGATGGCTGTACCGGCCTTCTGCCGCACTCGGCGTAGCGGAATCGCGATATTGATCACCGACTTGCGAAGCTGCTTTCCCGTGTCGTCGGTGATGTCGGCATTCTGACCGAATTCGACGCCGGCCTGATGCAGCGCGACGGGACGCATATCGAAATCCAGGCACGGTCCGCCAGACGATCCGCCTATCGAATTCGCATCGTGCAGAACCCGAGCCGAGGTTTTCGGGGGCGTGCCACCAAGAAGCTTGGCGAAAGCCGGCTTTACGTCGAAGCTGCCGTAGGACACCCGCATGGAATATTCGCCCGGATGATGCAGCAACACCATGTTGCCGCGCGGCAGAGGCGGTTCTTCCCCGATGATGTCGTAAAAGCGTCTGTCCAATCCGACAGGTTCGGCGATTTCCACGACAGCGAAATCGTCGAACGGTTCGAAGGCGGTGACGTCTTGCGGCCACTGGGCGCCGGTCTGTTCGTCGTTCGCATGTTCGCTTCCCTCAGACCTGCTCGCCGCGACCAGCCAATCAGAGCTCGCCGAAATCTGCGTTACGCCTCCGGCTTGGGCAGCACGAGCCGTGAAATCGAATTCGACGCGTAACGCTGCAGCGCTGTTCTCCTTCGCGCGCCATGCTTCGGCTGGCGCAAGACCCGCGGCAGCCGCTTCGGCAGATGGCAGCGATTCCAGTAGGCTCTGAACCACGTGCCAGTTGGTGAGAACAAGGCGGGGTCCGATTAGAAACCCAGTCCCCCTGATGCGTTTTTCCCCCTGTCTGACGACGACCCGGCATGTGCAGCGCTGCGCCCGCATAAGACCCGCATTCACCTCATCCGGATCGCGGAAACGCTCAGAGTCGTTAATTATCGCTTCGAAAGTGATCTGCGCCTCATGTCGTGCTTCCCCATCTGCCGTCAGGGCGACCGCCATGACGACGCCGCCGCCTTTCGGCGCAGCGGTGAACAGCGTGGCTCCCGCCGCGGAGCACAGATCGCCCAGAAACCCATGCTCTTTAGCGTGGTCCAGAGCGACACGCATATCGGCTTCATCGCGGGCAGGGCCGAGTTCAAGCGGCTCTCGTTTCTGTCTTCGAAATGCGAGAGCCTTGAATCGCGTTAACTCGTCAGGGCGGGCATCCACGAAGGTATCGAAGGCCTTCTCAAACGTCTCGCGCGACGCCTTGAGCTGCCGAACGAGTTCCGCCACATCAAGTTGATCGGATGGCTCAGGCATCGGTCTTCCTCATACCCAGTTCAGTCTACTGGTCAGCCCACCGGGCAGGACCTCCGATTGCGCTACCGCCGCCAAGGAATGCGCGTAGTTCGCCGTCATGACACGGCCAGCGAAATGCAAGCCTAGGATCGGCAAACCGTCAGTGAAGCGGAGCACACTTGACCCAGACGATCCCGCCAGCGTGGTCGCGTCGTGGGTGATAATCCAGCCGCGGCCGTCGCCTCTTATTTTTCCCGCTGGCTGGTCGATGATGCCGGGGCTAAAATACTTCCGCCCATAGTCCAGGCCGAAGATCACAGCCAACCGCCGACCGATCGTCTCGGCACTCTCCTTCCCTGACGGATCATCGAGTGCAGCGAGATCGGGACGAGCAGGATACCCCACCACCGCGACGTCCTGTGAGAGCGTGGCTTCGTCCGGGTCTTTGATCAGACCGACGGCCTTTGGTAACTTGCCGGTTGCATTCTCTGTCTCGACGTCGAGGATTGCCATATCCAGATTGGCAAAATCGACACTTTCGCCAATATGAGCGGAGCCAGCAGCAACGATCTCGCGCACCTTGAACCGCTTTTCGTTGCCACGGCCACGATCGTCAAAGTTAATGCTGACGTTGTCACGCAGGAACCAGCGATCGACGCCATCACTACTACGGACCAGGTCGGCAATGGCCTCGGCCACATGTCTGTTAGTGGTGACAAGGCCATGGCCGCTGACGAAACCGGTACCTACATGATCGCCATTGAGATCGATCCGTCCCACGGTCGCACACAATGCCGGCAAGAACGGCTCTGCCGCGAACAGCGCCGCGGCCCAGTCGGTGGTTTCGACCTGGGATTTGGAGATTGCGCCGCCGTTGACCTTGAAGGCAGGGCGTCCCTTCAATCTGATAAGCGCCTCGACGATGATGCGGCCCTCAATCGGCAGCGAAGCTTCACCGCCAGTGACGAGCGTCCGGACGATATCCTCCGTCTTGTTGATTACATCGCGACGCGCCGTTGAGGCTTCAGGCGAGGTGCCGGATTCAGCCTCAATTTGAGAAAGCGCCCTCTCGACGAGATCCTGCAGATCTCTCATCCCCGTCCCCTGCAAGTTGGCTCGGGCGGTTGCGAGCGTGCTTTCTTGGCCCGGCCGGAATGGCGCAATCATCGTGAGGGCTTGTCGACGTGACGGGGAAGGTGGCGGCAAGGGCGACAAGATATGCGGAGCTGAATTGGCGTAGTTCAAGCTGCGCTTCAGAACCGCTGGCGCGGCGGCCGCCAACCCCGGTGAAAGCATCGGTCGGGCGGGAGATTCTAAAAGCACCGAGCGTCCGGCATCGCCGCGGCGCCACGCATCGGCAGCGAGGAAGGTTGCTTCCCCTGCGAAACGTGCCCAGTTCGTTCGTTCGTCGCCTTGGCCTTGAGCCTCAGCGAACACCTGAGCAACCGCGACATTTGGCGGCGCGTCTGGAACCGCTTCCGGAGCGATCGGAGCTTCCGATCCCCTCGGTATCTTGCTGAGGGAAAGACGCAGCAAGGCTGCAGCATCGACGATACCGGCCCCATGGAGCCAGCTGTTCCATCGCAGTGGACGCCGCGCAGTTGTTGTAAGTGCGGAACGGAACAATTCCTGTACGCTCACGCCGCGTTGCTTTGCTTCCGCCCGGATCTTGGCGCGCCCGAAACGGGCAATCCAAAGTGCCGCAACGCCTGCTGTCGTCGCCACGGCAAAGGATGTACCTTGGCCTCCGCTCACGGTGCCGACCCCACCGTCGAGCGGTGTGCGACGAGCAACGTACACGTTCTCGGCAGGGGCTGCGATCGTGACGCTCGGGCCGGCGCTGGTCCCTTTCCATGGTTTGTCGCTGGCGTCCACACCCGCCACCCCGATAACCCGATCGTCCGAGGCCGGGTAGACGACGAAGCCGACGCAGTTCCCAGCGGCCGCCAAAACGATCAGGCCAGCTTGGACGGCAACACCCACAGCTGCAGCGATTGACCGGGAATAGATGCCTCCAAGACTCATCGTGACGATATCAGCCTTCGCCGTCACGGCGTGCAGGATTGCGGCGGCAACAGGCGTGCCATCAAGTATCTTGACGTCTGTCGTGCACCGGATCGGCACTAGGCTTGCGGCCGGCGCGGAACCCACCATAGATCCTTCGGCGCGACTGATCACGACGCTGCCGGTGGCAGTGCCATGCCCGGGATTGGCAAACGTTGGATCGAGCGGATCGGTGGGATCCTTGTCTCCTCCGATGATATCGGCGGCAAGGTCGAACCGAATTGCCTCGACATCCAGGTCGGGATGGCTGGCGATGCCGGTATCCGGTTGCGCCACGATCACGCCCTGCCCCTTCTTTGGCGAGATCGCCCAAGCTTCTGTCGCCCTCACCGCCTTTACGGACCAGCGAGGATCACCCGGCGCTGGCGCTTGAGACCAGCAAAATGCATCGAGCGCAACGGATTCCGGTGCATTGCCGCGGAGTGTACGAGCGTCGGGCTCGGCATATAGCGTCGATCCTATGTCCGGCGTACAAGACACGAGATCGAGGGCGTCGACCAATGCATCACTGATGGCAAAGAGACGATCAGGGGAGATAGTACGCGCTACTCCCGGGAACTGAAGCACTTGGAATGTTGGCAGCAACGAACCGAGTGGGGCCAGGCTGAACCGACCCGACCCGAGGAGTGCCTTGATATCCTTGCGAAGGCGGCCTGTCTTCGAGGCATCCTTGAGCTCAAGTTGGAAACGGATGATCCCGGGACGCAGGACAGGATCCTCACCCTGACACACGTCTGATACAGCGCGGAGAATGTCTAAGTCAGCCATTGCCCCCTCCCAGTTCCGGACGATACTACTTTAAGCCGCTTATGTAGACATCACGCAAGCTGTGCCATAATTTTTATTCTCTTGACATTTGGTACCTGGCAAACGGCGGACAACTAGAGAGCAAACCAACATGGGCAGCGCGGCGCCGAGAAACTCCCAACGGGTCTCCTCTGCACAATGTCGAAAAATCTGAATGCTGCGCCCGCGATAGCCATAGTCTAGTGGTGCCGGACTTCGCCCCCTGGATCATTAGGGTTCCCAAATCGTCGGCATTTCTGACTCAGGCAACTATCGCACAGCCGTCAGAATGTAGTCGTGACCCATATTTTCCGAGCCTACATCGTGCTAGTCTTCACCACGCTTCCCGCGCCCACAGCCATCTTCGTGCATCGCACCTGGTCCACTCGCCGCTATTGACCAAGGACAGTCATAAGCGTTCATTGCACCTGCGGAGCGGTCAGCAATGTCGTTTTCGCCACAGCCCACCAAGCTCATCCAGGGGGGACCTTGATGGCATCTGATTCCGGCGTTCCAGGAAGCTACAAAGATGGGCGGCCAGAATCGCGCGTCGCTCTGGTAATAGGAAACGGCAAATATGCAAACGCACCGCTGCCAAATCCGCCCCGCGACGCGCAGGCGATCTCCGAGGCGTTGCGCAAACTCGATTTTGAAGTAATCGAGGGAACCGACCTATCCCTGCCTGAGATGGACGGCCTGATTACCAGTTTTGCAGAACAGATAAGAGGCGCAGATGTAGCTCTACTTTACTTTGCTGGGCACGGTCTCCAAGTCAAAGGAGAAAACTACTTGGTTCCGGTTGATGCCATTCTAGCACATGAGGGGCAACTCGGCCATCAAACTTTCCGGCTGCAAGATCAGTTGGATGTGATGTCCAATCGAGCAAGGGTTAGCATTCTCATGCTGGACTGCTGTCGTGATAATCCATTCGTGCGTTCGCTCATACGCGGTTGGCGCGACAAGAGCCGGAGCGTGATGGTCAGACCTGGATTGGCTGAAATGGACACGGGCGACGGGGCCCTTATCGCATTCGCAACAGCGCCGGGGAAGACAGCTTCAGACGGCGCTGGAGACCATAGCCCCTATGCGGCAGCGTTGTTAGACCACATCCCGACAGCCGGCCAATCGCTTACCGACATGTTGACTGACGTGACTAGGGCGGTGAGGTTAGCGACAAAGAATAAACAGACACCATGGTTTCATTCGTCAATTGAGGAAAAGTTCTATTTTTTGCCGACATCGACTCCGGACCTAGTTAGACATGATGATCTCAATTCGTATCTGGAGCTTACAGACAAATTAAACAGCACGCTCAAAGTTCCGGGTAATTTGTCGATCTCCATTGATCGGGTGTGGGTTGAGCCGCGGTTTGCTGCAGGAGACGAAGTTCGATTGTGGCAACTGCTGAAGCAGTCCAAGGCGATCATTGTGGAGGCGGCACCGGGGTTTGGAAAGTCCACTTTTTCGCGATGTTTTGCTGCTGCACTAGCACGGGACAGGCTAGGGATTGCGTGCCCCTATGGAGAGTCATGGCAGAGCGCCTATTTCGGGGTCAAGCGAGGCGACGGCCCTGACTTCCCCGTTCTTGTTAATTTGAGAACGGTGAACCCCGAACTAGGACCGGCTGCCCTGTTCCGTGCAGCCGTTCCAGTGATTGGACCCGACCGTGAAAGACAAATCCTTTCACTTGCGGCGGAAGGAAAGGTCGTATTTATCTTGGACGGGCTCGATGAGGCCGTTAACAATATACAGCGGGCCATCAGCCTCGTGCTCGATGCCAAAGCGCAATTCCCAATGTGTGTTTTCTTTGTAACCTCACGGAGAGCCGATTTCCACGACCTAGAGGCTGCGGGATTCGTAAAGACGAAATTGGCAGCCCAGTCCACGAGTTCTGGTGGGCATATGCTGGAGAAATGGGCTTCAAGCTTGCTTCAAGAAAACCAAGTTGAGCACTTTCTGCAGGGAGTGAGAAAGTCAATTGCGTCATCCAATACACTGAACGACCTCGCACGGGTGCCTTTGTTCATCCTTTTCACCTGCATGACCTATAGACAATCGCACTCGCTTCCCGAATCAAAGGCTTCGCTATTTGACCGGCTTGTCACTTGGCTTCTTGAATCGCGCTCTGATCTTCGCACGGCCAGCGGCGGCAACATCGCCGATGCCAGAAAACTGCTTGAGGCAGTTGGATTTCTGCTTTTGGCGGCTGCAGTTGACAAAACTTCGGGGGGTGTGACAGCGGAGAGCTTTTTTTCGAGGGCAACGACTTATTTGCCGGGATTTCCGCTGGACCAGTTGGAACGCGCCATGCGAACTGAACTTGCCCTGTCCGATTGTATTCAGGAGGATGGCGGGCACTTGTCGTTTTGGCACAATACGTTGCGAGATTATTTTGCAGCGAAATGGTTGGCGCGACAGAACAAAGACCCAGGGGATTTAGCGAAGGAGATATTGTCGCTCGCATTACAGGCGGAGTTTCAGGAATGCATTGAATTTTTGATTGGGACTTTAGCGATAGAAAGGAATAACGTTGTAGTTGTTGTTTTAAATATGATGAAGCCATCGACTGGCGAATCAACAGCAAAAACAATAAATGCGAATGTGCTCAGGTTGAGGTTGTTGGAAGTTGCTTTTGAGCACGGGTTGGATATCGATGACGCGGACGACTTACGGGCTGAATATGGTGATTCGATTAGATCGATGGAAGACAAGGTAAAAAGCCTTAGTGCAGACGAGAGGATTTCGGCCTTTCAGGTATTGGGGCGCAGCGGTCTTGATAAGCGCCTAGCGGGAAAACCGCTCAAACGCGCCAGATCTTTCGGGGAGCCTGCATCCCGAATCCGAATGGGCGCATACCCCGTGACCGTTCAAGAGTTTGCTCGTTTTGTGAAGAATGACGGCTACGAAAGTCCGCAGTGGTGGGAAGACTGTCTTGACCGAGGCTCACCACCCTTTGAGGAGCCTCAAGATTGGGAAGAGCAGCAACTGTTACGAAACGTACCAGTTGTAGGCGTAAGTTGGTATGAGGCGCGCGCCTATTGCCGGTGGCTTACCTCCGAAATGCGTGGGGAAGCCATCGCCCGGCTGCCGAATCTTTCGGAGTGGCAAGCTGCATCCGGTTGTCCTGCCCCAATGGGAGTACCAGCCCACATGGGACGCCTATTGATCAGCGCCAAGCTGGAGCCGTCGGCACCGGTCGGCATCTTTCCTGAGAGACGTGGTCCCCATGGACACTATGATCTCGGCGGCCTTATTTGGTCTTGGCTGGGTCCTGAAAGAAGTTGGAGTCGAACACGACGGCGCCGCCAGATAACGGTAGTGCTTCCAACTGACCTGCCTTCGCGTCCGTTGCTTTGTGAGCGTAAGGCGAGGGCAAGGCAGAGGTCGTCTATCGTCGGGTTCCGGGTGGTTTTTGAGACGATAAATTAGCTATTCGCAGGATAGTCGCCCCGTTATCAGGGGTCGGAAGCGACCAGGTGAAGCAGCTAGCTAGCAGCAGGAGTCGACGCCGTGCTGTTGGACAACATGTCCGTCGAGCAACTGACCCAGGCGGTGGCGATGGTCGGCAGCCGCGCGATCACCGAGGCATCCGGCCGGGTGACCGCAGACTGCACCGGAGATTGCCGCGACCGGCGTCGATCTTATCTCTGTCGGATGGATCACGCACAGCGCGCCAATCCTCGATATCGGGCTGGATTGCCGGTAGCACATGCGACCTTCAATTGAAGGCCGCATGTATCCGATAGGGAGCGGTCATTGCGGTCACTGGCCGCCACGGCCAGGGCGCGGCCGCGTTAAAATATTGGTTTGAGAACTTTAGAAGAATAAACCCCCATCTTTAGAAGTTAAGTTTCTTAGTTTCTCACAAAAAAGCATGGAAAATACCTTTGATCTACGTCGAGCGGAGCATAAATCGGCTTTGTATCAGACCTGGGACCGAATGTGCGGCATACGGGCATAAAGAGCGACCATCGGGATGAGAAGCAATCCCACGATTGCCTGCTGCGCCGGGATCGACAATCCAACACCAACCAGCAAGGACGTTAGGACTGTCAGGACAAGTGCGCCGATTACGGTTGCACCGTAACCGCCAGCGCCTCCAAGCAATGACGTGCCGCCGATCACGACTGCCGCAACTGTTGTGAAAAGATAGGGGTCGCCCACAGCTACATAGCCGCCACCAGAAAAGCCGAGCAGAAGCACGCCGGTCATTGCTGACATGATGCCGCTGATCGCGTGCACAGCAACCCACAGTCTAAATTCGTTTATCATGAGCCTGGCCGCGGCATTCCGGCTGCCTCCCAGAGCATAGAGGCTGCGGCCGAACCATGTTCTTTTCACCACAAAATTTGTCACGATGATCACCAGGATCCAGATCACGACGACCGGCGGTATCGGAAAGCCAACTGTACGGCCGTTGAAAGCAGCGAAGTTCGTCAGCCAGGCAGGTATCGGTGCAAAAACATTGCCCCCAGTGGCAGAGCCGAGCGCGGTGTAGATCTGCGTCGCACCGACGATCGTGAAGCCGACCCCAAGAGACATGATGAGGGCCTGGCCTTGAAGCCGGAAACTGAGCGCTCCGTTGATTGCACCAACCATCAGCCCAAGCAGCAGGATCATGGTGATGGCGATGGGGGCCGGCAACCCCGCATTGATCATCGCAGGCAAAAGGATGTTGGCTGCGCCGATGACATACGGGATCGAGAGATCCAGCCCCCCAAGCAGGGCAACCATAGTCTGCCCTAGCGATGCCAATCCGAGAAACGCTGCAAGCAGCAGGACCGAACGCGCATTCTGGACCGAGGCAAACCCTGGCACGAGGAACGATCCTGCAATAGTAAGCGCGAGAAGAAGGCAGACACCGATGGCCAAGGCACGATTGTTTCGGATCATGTGCGATATTCCAGAAGAGCCCAACTCGCCCCTCGCTCCGTCCATGGATAGCTGTGTCACGGTCATCTGCTACCTCATCCTTGGCGCGTTGGCGCTGTTCACGAGTACGTTGATCAAGAGCGATGCGATCAGGATGAGGCCGAAAGACATTTGCGTGGCGTAGCCTGAGTACATACCGAAATTGAACGTCGCGAGCAGTCGGGAAATCATGAACATGTTGAGCGCACCCAAGAGCGCACCGACCGCTCCACCCCGTCCCCCCGCCATGCTGGCACCCCCGAGCACCAAGGCTGTGATCGCCTGAAGTGTATAAGTGCCTGCCTGGATCGGATCTCCGGACGAGATCAGTGCGGTATGGCAGATCGCGGCTAACCCGACGAAGACGCCGCCAACGGCATGGGCCGCGAAGCGCACGGCTTCGATGCGCACGCCACTCGTATACGCCGTGCGCTCGTCCAAGCCGGTCATGCGCAGATGCGTATGGAACGCCGTGCGCGTAAGAAGACCCCAAAAGGCAAGCGCCACAACAACAATGGCAAGGATCGGCGAAAATGGGTCGACGCCAGCGCCCCATCTGGCCAACCAGTCAGGAGCCACACCCCCAGCCCGCGGCATCACCATCAAGTTGATCCCACTGAGGAAGAGATAGCTGCTTAAGGTCACAATGATCGGCGCGACGCGCACGAAGACGATCACAAAGGCCTGGAAGAGTTGATAGGCGACGCCGATGCCAATGGCCCAGGCGAAGAACTCCACCGGGCCCGTAATCCCGTTGCCGGCCAGCCACTGGATCAGCGTTACGTTGATGAAGCCAAGAAGCGGCCCTACAGCCAGATCAACGGCACCGCGCCCGGCCATCACGATGGGTGTGAGAGCCATTGTCGCGAGAACGAGCGGCGCTGCCACCAACACGGCCCCTGCGATTCCAGTGCCGGTAAAGAGAGCCGGGCTACGAACGATGCAGGCCAGGACAAGGAGCATGAACAAAGCCGCCGGAACGACAAGATGGCTGTCGCGGGACACCCGGCCCGAGGAATATGCTGCTAAGGTCATTGAACCATTCCTTCGGTCACTGCTTGGAGTCCGGCATGATCGGCATGGCCGAACATGGCACTCAGGATCGGAGCCTCCGCGATGTTGTCGCCTTCAAGGGATCGGAACAGGCTGCCGTTGACGAACACGTCGACCCGATCAGCGAAGCCCAGAAACTCCTCGATCTCGCTGGAGAGGTAGATCACCGCACCGCCGGCGTCGGCGTAGTTCCGCAGCTCGCGGTAAAGGTCGCGTTTGGTGCCAAGATCCACGCCACGGGCTGGATCGTTAAGCACGATCAATTGCGGATCCCGCGCGAATGCCCGGCCGATCAGGACCTTTTGCTGGTTGCCACCGCTGAGCGACGTAATCTTGTTGGAGGAATGGCCAGTCTTGATGGAAAGCCTGCGCACCTCGCTTGCAAAAGCCTGTTCCAGAGTTTTGCGCCTGATCAATCCAAGCGGGCCCGTGTTCTGGCGATAGAGACTTATTGCGAGATTCTCAAAAATGCTGAGGTTAGGAAAAATGCCGTCGCTTTTCCTGTCGCCTGATACGTAGGCGACGCCGAAGGCGTCCGCATCGGTTGCATTGCGCAAAGCCTGGATCGCGCCACCGGCCAAATGCATCAGCGGTGCACCGGTTTCGAGCTTGGAAATACCCGCTGCAGCTGTGGCAAACAGCTCGTGACCCTGACCGTCGAGTCCGGTCACTCCGACAATCTGCCCCGGACCGATCTTGAAATCAAAAGTCTGCGCCTTCTCGGTCAGCTGCACACTGGACATGGTCATCAGCGGTGGCTTAATCACCGGGGACTGGCGCCGATCAAGCGAGGCGATCTGACGGTCCTGCGGCGTCATCAAGGCCAGCAGATTCTGCTCGGTCAGCGCAGACTTGTCGAGCGTTCCGACCGCAACGCCGTCACGGAGGATTGTCGCCCTGTCGGCGATGCGCACCAACTCCGCGATGCGATGTGTTACCAGGACCACGCAGGCTCCGACCTCGCGTAATCGACTGATTTCGTGATGGAGGCGCTCGGTCGCCTCGAGATCCAATGCAGCGGAAGACTCATCCAGGATCAGTACCTTCGGCTGGCGCAACAGCGCCCTGCCGATGACGATCCATTGCTTGACGCTGAGCGGCAAAGTCCCGACGCGTGTCCATGGCGGAATGTCGCGCCCAGTGAAGCGCCGCATCATTTCCCGCGTGCGGGACTGCTTCTCCCGTGCGGAGATCCTTTTGGTGAGGAATCCGTCCGCGCCGACAAACAAGTTGTCCGCTACGCTTGCTTCATCGGCCAGCAGGACTTCCTGGAAGATCGTGGCCACGCCAAGCGTTTGAGCTTCGATGGGATTGCGCGGACGGCCGCCGAGTACCCTGACGTTGCCAGCGTCTTCCCTCACCACGCCTGAAATGATCTTTGCGAGCGTACTTTTCCCGCTGCCGTTTTCACCAACGATCGCATGCACTTCCCCACCACGGGCAGAAAAGCTGCAGCCGCGCAGGGCTTTGGTTTCGCCGAACGCTTTGACGATGTTGTTCAGCTCGATGAAGTTTTTCCCATTGTCCACTTTGGATCCCCTTCACTGGTCGAGCACTCCGGCGGAGGTTGGGCTCCGCCGGAGTGCGAGTTGTCCACCCGCGGTCAAGGCTTCCAACTTAGGGGATCATGCGGTCTCTCGAAGAAGGCGTCCAGCACACCGGAGGTTGCCCAATCGTCGCCCTTGGGCTCGATCCAGTCGGTCGAGTTCGGGTCGCAGTCCTTCGGCAAAGCCGCGTTCACATCTTCAATGGTGTAGGGCAGGGCCTGACGCAGGATTGACTGGTTCTTTGGGCCCTGGCCTTCGAGAACTCGGAGCGTGACCTCCCAGGCTAGCCTGGCGTCGGCACGGGGCGGCCAGAAGTGGAAGCTCTTGCTGATAAAATCGGGGGTATTGCGCCAGAAGCATGCGGCCGAGGCCTCGCCGCCGAGCACGATTGGCATCATTTCGCGGCCGGACTGGCGAACCGCGTTGAGCACGCCATTCTCATTCGATGACTGGGCCAGGATGCCGTCGATCTGCTGGGGATTTGTGGCCAGGAACTTCTGCACCTCGACCTGCGCAACCTGATCGGTCCAGTTGCCTGCGACATTGCCGACAATCTTGACGTCGGGATGGTCGGCGAGCGCTTCCTTGGCGCCGAGGTCAAAGCTGTCGGACGTGGCCATGCCGGGGATGCCCGACACCAGAAGAATATTGCCCTTGCCCCCCATTTCCTTGGCTAGCCATTCGCCGGCGATATAGCCGTTCTGCACGGCGTTTTCGGTGGCGTTGATGGCCAGGGGCGATGTCACATAACCCGAAAAGGAAATCACCGGGACGCCTTTGTCATGCGCGTATTCGATCGTCTGGTTGAGGGCCGTGACGTTGGAACAGCAGATGATGATTGCGTCGACCCCGTCATCGACCATCTGGCGCATTTGCTGGATCTGCACCGTATCCTTGAGCTCCGACTGCGTTACCACGAAGTCGGAGACGAGACCGGCCGCCTTGTATTTCGGCAGAAGCTTGTTGGTGAACTCATCCATGATGGCCGCGCGCCAACCATTGCCGGCATAGTTGCTGGCGTAGCCTATTTTCCAAGGCGGCCCCTTCTTAGGCTTGAAGTTCACCAAGGGACTCGGCCCTATCGGCAGCTGAGGGTCGACGCGTTCATACGCCGCCTTCTGACCTTCCGGCACGGGGCCACGTTCAGCGGCGATTGCCGGAAGCGCGAAGGCGATGCCGATCGATGCGGCAAGCGCGAGCTGTAGTAATGTCTTCATTTCCGTCTCCCATTGTGAAGTATGCATGCTTGATTCACGCACTGCCGAGCGGTGGCCTGAACCTCATGCGAAGCGCCGTCGACCATCCAGGAGCTGCGCTTCAGATTGGAGCAAATTCCGCCGGATGCGCTCCAGTGATCCCGTACTTTTGCCTGTGACGGGTCATTCTTCGTTCCCCAATGGCCTCGCAAAAAGCACCGCGAGGCACTTCGTTACTTTCCGCTCGACAGAGTCGCCGAGACTTGGTCGAGCACAATTTTCAGTTCATCGACGATGATGTCGATCTCAGACTCGGTGATGATCAGCGGCGGCGAGAGCGTAATGCGGTCACCAATGACCCTGACCAGCAGACCGCGCTCGCGCGCCGCACGCATAACGAGCCCGCCGACGCGGCCCGCAGGTTCGAAGAACGTCCTCGAAGCCTTGTCCTTGACCAGATCGATGCCGGCGACGAGACCGATGCCGCTGATGTCGCCGACCAGGGGATGCCGACGCAGTTCCTCAAGTCGCTCAAGCATATAGGCGCCAGCGGACCTCACCCGGCTCAGGACGTCGATCTCTCGATAGATTTCCAGCACCTCAAGCGCGACCGCGGTCGCGACCGGGTGACCCGAGTAAGTTGAGCCGTGAGCGAAGTTGCCATGCTGGCGGCTTTGCTCCAGCATCGACTCGTAGACGCGTGGTCCGACCAGCACCGCTGCGATCGGAAGCATGCCGGCCGACAATCCTTTGGCGCATGCGATCAGGTCCGGCTTAAGGCCGTAGGCCTCACTGCCCCACATGTAGCCGGTGCGTCCAAAGCCGCATATCACTTCATCGGCGATGAAGAGAATCTCATACTTCGCCAGCACAACCTGGATTTTCTCGAAGTATCCACGCGAGGGCGGAATTGCGCCGCCGGCGCCGATGAGTGGCTCAGCGATGAAGGCCGCGATGGTCTCCGGTCCTTCGGCAAGGATCAACTCCTCGAGCGCTTGGGCCAGCCGTGCGGAATAGGCCTCTTCGGTCTCCCCCGCCTCATGGAACTTGTAATAGTGATTGGTCAGCGTATGGATGAACCGCTCCAGCGGCAAGCTGAAGGGAAGCTGCATGTCTGGCTTGCCGGAGGCGCTGATCGCGGCAATCGTGGTACCGTGATAGCCAAGATCTCGGCCAATGATCTTGCGCCGCTCGGGACGTCCCCGCGCATTCCAATGATACCAGGCAAGCTTGATGGCGGTGTCATTGGCTTCCGAACCGCTGTTCTGGAAGAGAACGCGCGACATTGGGACCGGCGCGATTTTCAGGAGCTTTTCGGCGAGCTCGATGCTCTTCTCGTGAGCGTAATGCCAGTAGTTGTGATAATAGCCCAGCGTGCGGAGCTGCTCGTAAGCCGCCTTTGCCAGGCGCTCGCTGGAAAAGCCAAGCGTTGCGCACCAGAGGCCGGCCGCACATTCGAGATAGCGACGTCCGTTATTGTCGAAGACAAACACGCCCTGCCCACGCGTGATAACTTCTGGTCCCCTTTCCAGGTGAGCCGCGAGGTTAGTTTGCGGATGAATCAGCGAGAGCATGTCCCGCGACTCTATGGAATTCGGCGCGGCCTGCAGCATAGCCTTCCCCTTCCTTACCTTGTCGTAGGGCCAGTGCGTAACCAGCCAGATCAAACGCCAGTTTTGCTGCCGACCGGCTGAGTTCTGAAAAGTCGGATCGCGGCGCAGGCGAGTAAGACTTTGAGCACTTCCGCGAGAATGAACGGGGAGAGCCCGCCGGCCAGCGCCTTGTCGGGCCCGAACAGAACGCCAAGCCACGCCACGCCCGGCAGGAAGATCGCCAATTCCCCGATCAGCATCATGATCACGCTGTCGGGAGCCCGCTGTGAAAACCCGTGGTCGGACAACCATCCCACCAGGCAGGCACCGATGAGGAACCCGGCGAGATAGCCGCCGGTCGGGCCTGCCACGTAGAGGAGGCCCCCTCCGTTCGCGAAGACCGGAAAGCCGGCCGCGCCAAGCAATAGATAAGCCGCAAGCGTGCTGGAGGCGAGCCGCATGCCATACGAGGCGCTGATGAGCAGGATCGCCAGGGTCTGCAACGTCATAGGAACCGGCCAGAAAGGCACCTGAACCTTGGCGGAAACGGTAACCAACGCCACGCCACCAACCAACAGGCCCACCGACCGATGCAGGCCCGCATAGCGGCTTCCCGACACAGTATCTGACCTGGAAACGCTCATCGACGCAGCTCCATCCCCTTGCGTTGGTCAGATGCTGCTGAAATTGGTGAGCAATGTAAAATTCAAAATAGTGAGGGAGTACTATCTGATTTTTTTATAATGGACTCAGAGCAGGGCCGGACCTCTGTCCATAGTCCCGAGCCGTCAATCCATCACTGCGGCAGCTGCGGGCTGCTGACTATTCGCTGAATGAACGTTGTGAACGTCTTTGCCGCCGGGCTGAGTTTGCGTTGTGTCGCCGTGACGATCGAAACATCGAGCGTAGGCACATTGTTCTGCAGGTCGCGGGTTTCCACCCGCTGGCCATCCAATGACCAACGGCGATAGATGATGTCGGACAGGATTGACACACCGAGACCGGAGGCAACCATCGTCCGGATCGCCTCGACTGAATCAGTCCTGTAGACGACCTTTGGCTTCACGGGTTCCCTTTCCCAATAGCGAAGGGCATTGTCCCAGGCGTCGTCGACGGTCAGGGCGATGTAGGGCTCCTGGGCTACCTCTCCGAGGGTTACGGACTCTTTGGCAAGCAATGCATGATTTGCGGAAAGCCAGAGCCTGCGGGACGATCTGTGCAGCAACTTATAGTTGAGACCGCCATCCTGCTGCGCATCCTGGGTCATCGTGAGCGCAAGGTCGAAGCGGCCATCCATGACGGCCTTTTCAGCAGCCTGTCTTGAAAGTTCCTCAAGAACCAGCCTGACGTCCGGATAGACATAGTGGAAGCGCGCCAGCAGGGGAGCCAGGAAATAACCTGTAACGATTGTGGTGGTACCGAGCCTCACCTCACCCGCTACTTCCCGCTCACCATCCCGTTGAAGGTGCAGTGCCTGCTCGACCGTTGCAATGATGTCCCGTCCCCGTCGCAAAAACTGCTCGCCGTCACGCGTGAGCGTCACGCCAAGGGAAGTGCGGTTGAGAAGCGTTATCCCGATGAGATCCTCCAGCTGGCGGATCGCGGTCGTCACCGCCGACTGTGAGACGTTCAGCTGGATAGCCGCCCGACTGACCTGACCGGTCTCCGCGGCGGCAATGAAATATCGGACCTGCTTCAGAGAAAAGGTCATGACAGCACCGTAGGATTATAAAAAAACAGATGGAACATCATCATTATTAAATATTATCGCATGCTTTCCACATTGGCTAAGGATTTCTGGAGCCGCCACAGCGTGGCCAGGAAACACCGGGAGGTTCGGCAACTCCAGGGGGCGTGCAAGGGCCCGGATGCGCCTGGACCGGACGTACCAATTGCCTAACAGCGGAACGGAGAGCCGTGGATGAGCGGTGGAAAATTCGATATCAATTGCGACCTTGGAGAGGGCTTCGGCAATTGGCGTCTGGCCGATGACAACGGCATAATGCCCCTCATCAGCACCGCCAATCTGGCTTGCGGTTTCCACGCCGGCGATCCGCTCATCATGCGCAATACCGTCAATCTGGCACGTGAGTTCAACGTCGCCGTCGGTGCGCATCCAGGGCTTCCCGATTTGCTGGGTTTCGGGCGGCGCCCGATGGCCATCAGCCCGAATGACCTCCATGCCTATCTCATCTACCAGATCGGGGCGCTGCAGGGCTTCCTTACCGAGGCCGGAGTAGCGATGAGCCACGTAAAACCCCATGGCGCCATGTTCTACGTTCTGCGCGACCGGGCGCTCGCTGAAGCGGCCGTGGACGCCATCGCCGCCGTTGCACCCGGGCTTCCCATCATCCTGGCCGGCCCGACCGGCAAGGAAGTCTTTTCCAGCACCGCGGTCGCGCGCGGCGTTCCGGTTTGGCCGGAGGCCTATCCTGACCTCGAATACGAGGACGACGGCTCTGTCATTGTCGAGCGGCACAAGAAGCCGGTCGATGCCGACTTGGTCTACCGGCGCGTCGCCGAGATCATCACCCACAAGACACTCACGATACGCTCGGGCAAGGTTCTGCCGATGGACGTCGACAGCGTATGCGTTCACAGTGACGGGCCCAACGTGCTGGCGGTCATCAACGCCGCCCGCAAGGCGATAACGGATTGCGGACGAAGCCTCGGCAGCCTGGCAAGGATCTGAGTGGAGAAACCGAATGACTTTGACGACGGTGCCAGCGCCGATCCCGGGTGTCTTCTACCGGAGCGAGTCGCCGGACAAGCCGCCCTTCAAATCTGAAGGCGATGCCGTCACCAAAGGCGATGTGGTGGGGCTGATCGAGGTCATGAAGACATTCACGCAGATCGAAGCTGAAGAGCCGGGGCGTTTTGTCCGTTACCTCGTCGATGATGAGGAAGCGGTCGTGCCCGGCCAGCCGCTCTATGAACTGGAGACGTAGCCGGCCATGGGAATCTCGAAAATACTCGTTGCCAACCGCGGCGAAATAGCGGTTCGTATCATCCGTGCGGCGCGTGAGATGGGGATCGCGACCGCTCAGGTGGTCAGCAAGGCCGACCATGAGATGCTTGCGGCGCGGTTAGCCGACGAAAAGATCGAGGTCGGGCCTGCCCAAGCCTCCAAATCCTACCTCAAGATCGATGCGATCATCGAGGCGGCGCGCGCCGTCGGCGCCGACGCCATCCATCCCGGCTACGGGTTTCTGTCGGAGAATGCTGACTTCGTCGACGCGGTCGAGACGGCGGGGCTGACATTCATAGGGCCGCGGGCCGATACGATCCGCGCCATGGGCGACAAGGCTGCCGCTCGGGCTTCGGCCGCAGCGGCTGGCATCCGGACCGTCCAAGGAAGCGAGGGGCGCGTTGACGCTGCGGACGCCGCCAATCTAGCAGCCAGGCTTGGCCTGCCCCTGATGATCAAGGCGGCCGCCGGAGGTGGCGGCCGGGGCATACGGGTCGCCAACACGGTCGAGGAACTCGAACGTATGATGCCTCTGGCCAGCGCCGAAGCGCTTGCGGCCTTTGGCGATGGTGGCCTTTATGTCGAACGCTTCATCGAACGCGCCCGTCATATCGAGGTCCAGGTTCTGGGAGACGGGAAGGACGCTGTCCATGTCTTTGAGCGCGAGTGCTCCTTGCAGCGTCGACGCCAAAAGGTGTGGGAGGAAGCCCCTGCCGCTTGCCTGTTAGAATCAGTGCGCGCCGAACTCTGCGCTTCGGCTGCGCGTCTTGCCAAGCACGTGAACTACCGCGGCGCCGGCACCTTGGAATTTCTCTATGACGAGCTGACCGGCGAGTATTTCTTCATCGAGATGAACACACGCATCCAGGTGGAGCATCCCGTCACCGAGATGGTAACAGGCATCGATCTCGTGAAGGAGATGATCCGGATCGCTGCCGGCGAGCCACTGTCTGTCCAGCAAGATGACATCGTGCTGTCCGGGCACGCCATTGAATGCCGCATCAACGCCGAGGATCCACACGCAGACTTCAGGCCAACACCCGGCAGGATCGAGGAGCTCCGGTTGCCCGAAATGTCGCATGTGCGTTTCGATACCGGGCTCTATCCCGGCTACACCGTGCCACCTTATTACGACTCTTTGCTCGGGAAACTTATCGTCTGGGGGGAGACCCGCGCAAAAGCGCTTGAGAAACTGCGCCAGGCACTCGCTGTGCTCGAGGTTGGCGGCATCGCGACCACAGCACCACTGCATCGCCGGCTGGCGCTCGACCCGGACGTCAGCTCGCTGCGCGTTCATACCGGCTGGCTTGAGCGATGGCTGGAAGACCGGCCATTAGAACCGGCTAAGCTGGCATCCTAGGACGATCTTGATGACGCGCTATTCATTTGGCGGGGACGAGCATCTGGTCGTAGAGGTGGACGAAGCGATGTCGCTGCGCGCCTTCTTTGCGGCCCTGTCGATCTGCAATGCGATCCGCGACAGTCAAATCCGAGGTGTCACGGAAATCTGCCCCTCCAACGCCTCGTTTCAACTTCGCTTTGATCCGGACCTCATCGCGGCTGAAGACCTGCTGGCTGAGGTCAAGCAAATCGAGGCATCGCTGTCAAACCGGGAAGAGGCGTTAGGGACACGCGTTCTCGAAATTCCCGTATTTTACGATGACCCCTGGACACGCGAGGTCATGGCGAGATTCGGCGACCGTCGCCAGAACCCTCAACTGACCGATCTCGAATATGCAGCACGTATAAACGGCCTGCCCGGCCCGCTCGACTACGTCGCCAGACATTCAGGTTCGCCCTGGATGGTCACGATGGTTGGCTTCGGTGCCGGCAGCCCGTTCATGTTCCAGATGGTGGAACAAGACCAGCAACTCCAGGTCCCGAAATATGTGCGCCCGCGCACGGACACGCCGAAACAATGCGTGTCCCAGGGTGGCTGCTTTACCGGGATTTATCCGGTGCGTGGCGCCGGTGGCTACCAGATGCTCGGCGTTACACCGCTGCCGATCTACGATCCGACGCAGACGACGAGCTATCTGCGAGAGTTCATGATCCTGTTTCGCCCTGGCGACATTGTGCGGATGCGCCCGATTGACCGCAACGAGTATGACGAGCTCGCAGAGCAAGTGAAGAGCGAAGATTTTCAGCTGCATCAGACGCCAGCCTCATTCTCGCTCGACGCCTTCGAGCGAGACATTAAGGCGTCTAACCAGCAAATGCTGGAGGCAATCGATGGACATTGAGGTTATCAAGCCTGGCCTTCTCACCACCATCCAGGACCTCGGCCGTCCCGGCTACTATCATTTCGGCATCCCGACCTCTGGCGCCATGGACCGCCACGCCTTGCGGGCGGCCAATCTTCTGGTCGGCAATGATGAAGGCGACGCAGCGTTGGAGGCTGTCTTCACGGGGCCGGAACTGACCTTCACCGACCACAGGACCATCGCGGTTACGGGAGCCGAATTGCCTCCAAAAGTCGACGGAGAATCCCGGCCCACATGGGCGGCATTCGAGGTCGAACCGGGTCAGACCTTGTCCTTCGGATTTCTCAAGCGCGGTGCCAGGGCCTACATTGCCATTTCGGGTGGACTTGAAGTGCCGCCGCTGCTCGGCAGCCGATCGACCTATGTGCATGGCCAGTTCGGCGGCCTGGGCGGGCGGCCTCTCAAAGGTGGCGACCGTTTGCCCGCCGGGGCGCGCAAACGACAGCCGGGGAGCCGGTCGTCAATAGCGGATGAACTGCGGCGCACTTTGCCTGCGGATGTGGTGCTGCGCGTGCTTCCCGGACTCTATAACCATCGCCTCACGCCCGCTGCCGAACAGCGTTTCTATGATGACACATGGGCGGTGGCGCCTGACGCTGACCGCGTCGGCTACCGGTTTCGGGGCGGGTCGCCATTGGAGTTCAAGGCGCGAGAACAGCCATTCGGCGCTGGCGCCGATCCGTCCAACATTGTCGATGCCTGCTATCCTTACGGGTCAATCCAGGTTCCCGCCGGCACCGAACCGATCGTGTTGCATCGTGACGCCGTGTCAGGCGGCGGCTATTTCACGCTCGGCACCGTCATCGCGGCTGACATGGACCTGATTGGCCAGTTGCAACCCCATCAGAAGATCCGCTTCGAACCGGTCGACATGCCGGCTGCCCTCGCGGCTAGGCGGCAGGAGGCTGATCGCCTCGACCGGCTGCGACGAGTGTATGGCTGAGGCCCAGCCATCTACGTGATCTGAAATTTCTACCAAACCTTGATTATGCGGCGTCCGCTGTGACGCCCAAAGGAGGACCTATGGGCTTCGAAGGCAAGATCGAGAACTACGGCATGCGCATTGGCGGCGCGGACGTTGCGCATGAAAAATTTATGGAAACCGTCAATCCCTACACCGGCTTGGCCTGGGCACGGGTCCCGGATGGTGATGCATCGCACGTCGATGCCGCCGTGAAAGCGGCGCGTGATGCGTTCGAGACCGGGCCTTGGAGCACGATGACTGCTACCCAGCGCGGCCACCTTCTGCGCAAGCTTGGCGATATTGTTGCGCGCGACGCGGAGGAATTCGCGCGCATGGAAACCTACGACAATGGCAAGCTCTATCGCGAGATGCTCGGCCAATGGCGATATCTGCCGGAATACTTCTACTATTTCGCGGGCATGGCGGACAAGCTTGCCGGGAGTGTGCTCGCCTCGGATCGCCAGAACTTCCACCTGTTCACACGCCAGGAGCCGGTGGGCGTTGTCGGCGCCATCACAGCGTGGAACTCGCCGGGAATGCTGCTCATCATGAAACTCGCAGCCGGGCTCGCAGCTGGCTGCACCTTTGTTGTCAAGCCATCCGAGTACACGCCGATCTCGACCATTGAACTTGCCAAGCGTGCCGACGAAGCAGGCTTCCCGCCAGGCGTGTTCAACGTCGTCACCGGCGGTGGCGCGGTAGGCGCGGCACTGGTCAACCACCCGGGTATAGACAAGATCGCATTCACCGGCGGCACAGAGACCGGCAAGCGCATCGCCGCCAGCGCCGCGGCCAATCTGACGCGGGTCTCCCTTGAGCTCGGCGGCAAATCTCCGAACATTGTCTTTGAGGATGCGGACCTCGATGTCGCGGTAAATGGTGCGATTGCCGGCATCTTCGGTGCCAGTGGCCAATCTTGCTCCGCCGGCTCTCGCCTGCTGCTCCAAGAGAGCATCCATGATCACTTCCTAGAGAAGCTGATTCAACAGACCCGTACAATTCGTCTGGGCGATCCGATGGACGCAGAAACCCAGATGGGGCCGATCGCGAATGAGCCGCAGTATCGGAAAGTTCTGTCTTCAATCGAGATGGCAAAGCAAGAGGGCGCGCGTCTGGTCGAAGGCGGCGAGGCGGTCACCGATATCGGCTCCTATTTCGTCAAGCCAACCATATTCACCGATGTCACCAACGATATGCGTATCGCGCAGGAAGAGGTTTTCGGACCGATCCTCAGCGTCATCCGCTTCAAGACGGAGGAGGAGGCGATCGCGATCGCCAACGACACGCGTTTTGGTTTGGCAGCTGCGGTATGGACCAAGAATGTGCATCGCGCTCATCGCGTGTCGGCCAGGTTGCGTGCCGGCACGGTGTGGATAAACGCCTACCGCGTTGTCAGCTACATGGCCCCCTTTGGCGGGTTTGGCGAAAGCGGGCTGGGACGTGAAAACGGCCCCGACGCTATGCGGGAGTTCACGGAAACCAAGGCGGTGTTTGTGGAGCTCAGCGGCCAGCCGAGAGATCCTTTCAAACTCGGTTGAGGTTTCCTCAAATGTTCAACTTTGATGGCCTCTGGGAGGCTGGGAGCGGAGTGGTGAAATGAGCGACTACGTGTATTTGGCGCAGCTATCCGTGCCTGAAGAGTTTGACCGGCGGTTCAATGATTTCTACGACAATCGCTATCTGCCCCAGCTCCTGGAACTGCCCGGGGTCAGAGCTGTGAGCCGCTATCGCCTGGAGTGGACCGACGGCGAGAAGGCGCCAGAATATCTGGCCATCTACGAAGTCGATTCGCCGGACGTCCCGAAATCGCCAGCCTGGCTCGAGGCCTCGGTCAGATCGGGTTGGGCGGAGACGATCCGCCCTCACCTCTCGGTCCGCCGCCACGCCATGTTCCGCCGACTGCGCTAAGGCCACCGGCAACCTCGCAAGCAGGAGACGTTACCATGAAAGCAGTTTGGGTATCTGAATTTGCGCCGTTCGAGCAGGTCCGTGTCGCAGAGGTTCCCGATCCCGTTGCAGGGCCAGGCGAGGTCGTCATTGAGGTGCAAGCCGCGGAAGCGAATTTTCCCGACATTCTGGCCATTGAGGGCAGATACCAGATCAAGCCACCCCTGCCATTCTCTCCCGGGAAATGCGCCGCTGGTGTCGTCTCTTCCATCGGGGCGGGCGTGGCGTCGCTGAGCGTCGGCCAAAAGGTCGCGGCACAGACTGAATACGGCGCCTACGCTCAGAGATTGCGGGTCCGTGAGGAAAGCTGCTTCGTGTTGCCCGAGGGCATGCCTTTCGCCAAGGCCGCTTCTCTCGGCCTGGTCTACCAAACGGCCTGGTTTGCCTTGCAGGACCGGGCTTCATTCAAGCCAGGCGAGAGCGTGCTGGTTTTGGGAGGATCGGGCGGCATCGGCGTTGCCAGCATTCAGCTGGCCAAGGCGCTTGGGGCATCGACCGTCATCGCTGGGATTATCGGGCCAGGCAACGATGCGATTGCGCGACAAGCCGGGGCTGACGCGGTTATCGACCTCAGTGCATCCAACCTACAGGACGCATTGCGTGATGAGGTCAAGGCGCTGACGCGCGGAAATGGAGTCGACATCGTCATCGATCCTGTTGGTGGAGACTCGAATGCCGCAGCCTTGCGGGCGCTGGCTTGGTGCGGGCGCATGGTCATTATTGGCTTCGCCAGCGGCACGATCCCGTCGATCAAAGCCAACTATCTCCTCGTAAAGAACATCGCCGTCACCGGCTTGCAATGGTCAGATTATCGCGAGCGGACTCCGGAGCGGGTGAAAGAAGCTCAAGAGCAGATTTTCTCGCTATTCATGGCAGGCAAGATTGATCCGATCATCAGTCGAGAGTTCGCGCTGGAGGAATTCGCCGAAGGGCTAAGGCTGCTGCGCGACGGCAAGGCGCAGGGCAAGATCGTCCTCAAGATTGGATGACGTGCAAACCCAGGTCACCAAGGAATTTCACCCTGATCTCGCTACCGGGCGTTACACGCCAGCAGGTGCAAAACCCTCGATCGTAGAATTTGCCGAAGCAGTTAACGACACGCCGGCGCCAACGGGAACCGCCAAAGGAAAAGCTGCATAAATGACTGACGCCTTCATTTGCGATTACATACGCACGCCGATCGGCCGCTTCGGCGGCGCGCTGTCTTCGGTGCGCGCCGATGATCTCGCTGCCGTCCCGTTGCAAGTGTTGATCGACCGCAACGCCGGCGTCGACTGGGCGGCCGTCGACGACGTCGTCTATGGCTGCGCCAACCAGGCCGGCGAGGACAACCGCAACGTGGCGCGCATGGCGCTGCTGCTTGCCGGCCTTCCCCAGGACATCCCCGGCTCGACCGTCAATCGCCTGTGCGGCTCCGGCATGGACGCCGTCACCATCGCCGCTCGCGCCATCAAGTCCGGCGAGGCCGAGCTGATGATTGCAGGCGGCGTCGAATCGATGAGCCGCGCGCCCTTCGTCATGCCGAAGGCCGACGCCGCCTTCTCGCGCAATGCCGAGATTAACGACACCACCATCGGCTGGCGCTTCGTCAACCCGCTGATGAAGAAGCAATACGGCGTCGATTCCATGCCGGAGACCGGTGAGAACGTCGCTGAGGATTTTTCCGTCTCCCGAGCCGACCAGGACGCTTTCGCCGTGCGCAGCCAGGACAAGGCGGTGGCTGCGCAAGAGAGCGGCCGGCTGGCGAAGGAGATAACGCCGGTGACCATCCCGCAGAAGAAGGGCGATGCTATCATTGTCTCGAAAGACGAACATCCCCGCGCCGGCACGACCATCGAAGCGCTGGCCAAGCTGCCGACGCCGTTCCGCCAGGGCGGCACGGTGACCGCCGGCAACGCCTCCGGCGTCAATGACGGCGCGGCCGCCCTCATCATCGCTTCCGAAGCAGCGGCGAAGAAGCATGGGCTGACGCCGATCGCCCGCATCCTCGGCGGTGCCGTCGCGGGCGTTGCGCCGCGCATCATGGGCATCGGCCCGGCACCGGCCACCAAGAAGCTTTGCGCCCGCCTCGGCCTGACGCCCGACCAGTTCGACGTCATCGAGCTCAACGAGGCCTTCGCCTCGCAAGGCATCGCGGTGCTGCGTCAGCTCGGCATTGCCGAGGACGCCGCCCACGTCAATCCGAACGGCGGCGCGATCGCGCTTGGCCATCCGCTCGGCATGTCGGGTGCCCGCATCACCGGCACGGCGGCGCTCGAGCTGCGCGAGCGCGGCGGGCGCTATGCGCTAGCCACCATGTGCATCGGCGTCGGCCAGGGCATCGCGATCGCGCTGGAGCGGGTTTGATTCTGCCCTCGGGCGGGTGATGCCGCGCAGGACCATGTCCACAAAAGCATGACCCGCACTCAACACGAGGTGCGAGTGACCATCGTCTTCTCCAACGGCGCCCCGGACTTCCTTCGCAAGGCCGGAACAACAGCTCCCAGCGGGATGATCTCGTCCGCGCAGGGCGGCCGAAAAAAGCAATCGGCCCGCGACCGCAGATCGTCATCTAGGGGTGCGGCGAACTGGCAGCTAAAGTGTCGCGCAGACGGTTGCGCAACCAGAGACCGCCGGCTGCAGAATAACCGCCGTCAATGGCGATTTCGGCTCCGGTGATGTAACTGGCCTCATCGCTAGCGAGAAACAGCACAAGTTGGGCGCATTCCAACGGCGTGCCCTGGCGCTGCATCGGCACACTTAGCCGGCCAGATTCAGCGTGCCCCGGTGATCCTTCGCGGTAGAAGCTCGTATCGACAATCTGGCCAGGATGAATGGAGTTGACGCGAATGTTCCATTCGACGAACTCCACCGACGCCGACTTGGTCAGACCGCGAAGGCCCCATTTGCTTGCCGTGTAGGCGGCGTCATAGTGAGCGCCAAGTCCGGCCGTCGAGGACACGTTGATGATAGCACCTCCGCCGGCGTCGCGCATGGCCGGCGCGCAATGCTTCATGCCCAGCATCGCGCCTGTCAGGTTCACATCGAGCGTTCTGTTCCAATTGGCGAGCTCAGTATTTGCGATCCCTTGCCGGCTGATGGTGCCTGCGTTGTTGACCAGGACGTGCAGGGCGCCAAATGTTTGCTGTGCTTTCTCGACCGCCGAGACCCAATCAGCCTCGATAGTCACATCCTGCTTGCACCATATCGCCCGCGCTCCAGCCTTCTCGACCTTGGCTGCAATAGCAGCGACCCTGCTCGCATCGACATCACTCAGAACAAGCGACGCTCCTTCCCGGGCAAACAGTTCGGCTTCGGCAGCCCCCTGCCCGCCGCCGGCGCCGGTGATGAAAGCCACTTTGCCATTCATTCGCGTCATCTGTCCCACCTCACAGTCTTAGGAAAAATGCAGTCGTCACGCCGACAAAAGCTCGTCGGCCAGGCAGGCTCGCCTCAGGCCAAGCGACGGCCGGTATCGAGTGTCGCCTGTGCGCTCAAGAACAGCCTCGAGGACCTGAAGCACCGTGTTCAGGCCAATGCGCTGCCCCCAGGCGATGGGGCCAATCGGATAGTTGACACCAAGGCGCATGGCCATGTCGATGGCGTCGGGCGTCGCGACCTTGTGCATTGCTGCCTCATAGGCCTCGTTCACAAGCATCGCGACAACGCGCATCACAACAAGGCCGGGGTGATCACTCAGGCAGGAGACCGCTAGCCCGTCTTCCTGGAGCGCATTAATCACGCGTTGCAGCAGCGCGCCTGGTAGATCCGGCGAGGCGGCGATACCGATCCTCCTGCTGCTAACGGCATCAAGGGCGAGGTCGTGGAGGATGACCGGCTCGCCAAGGGTTCGCGCGACCTCGGCTGCCATACGCCCATCCGTGCGCTGGAAGCGTACACCTTCGATGCGCTCCGCGAGCCGGTAGCCGGCCGCAGTCACCGCGGCAGAATCGGCATCGGACCGATCGATACCAGACTGAACACCGTCGGAATAAGTATAAAAGCCGCGCCCGGTCTTGCGACCGAGCCAGCCGGCTTCGACCAGCTCCTTTTGCAGCAGGGAAGGTCGATAACGCGGATCGCCGTAGTAAGCCTCGAAAACAGAACAGGAGACGGCATAATTGACGTCCTGCCCGATGAGATCCATCAAGGTGAAGGGTCCCATGCGAAAGCCACCGCTCTCCACCATCAGAGCGTCAATCGTCGAGACGTCGGCCACACCCTCCTCGAGGATGCGCAGGGCCTCGCCATAGAAAGGCCGGGCGATGCGGTTGACGATGAAGCCCGGGGTCGACCGGCAAAGGACCGCCGCTTTACCCCATGCCTGAGCGGTATCGAATATGGTGGTGGCGACCTCGGGCAATGTTGCCGGTCCCTGGACGACCTCCACAAGTTTCATGACCGGTGCAGGATTGAAGAAATGCATGCCGGCAAAGCGTTGCGGACTTGCGAGGCCGGCCGCAATGGCGGGGATCGACAGGGACGACGTATTGGTGGCGAGGATGGAACTGGGCTCCAGCTTGTCCTCAACCGCAGCAAACAATGAGCGCTTTGCCGCAAGGTCCTCATTGATTGCTTCAACGCACAATCTGGCGCCGGCCAGCCCGTCTAAACTCTCAGCCGGCCTGATCCGACAAAGAATGCTTCGGCGCTCATCGTCGCCAAGTCGCCGCTTTGACACGAGACCAGCAAGGCTGTCTTCTATGCGCCTGAGGCCGCGTGCCGCAGCGCTTTGGATTGCATCGTAGATGACAACCGGATGTCCCGCTGTCGCCGCCACCTGAGCTATACCTGATCCCATTGCGCCCGCACCGACCACGGCGACAAGTGAATCTTGTGACAGAGCGCTCATTTTGCTGGTTGTCCTGTTGTTGATTTTTCCGCAGATAAGTTCGGTTGCAAAACTGCCTCATCGCTCCGATCCGCTTGGTCCCGTCGTGAACCCACCGAGGATTGGGGCTGCCAGGGGCTGCCCTGCATCGCCACGGAACCCGGCGTTGATCGGCACAGGCAAGGCCTTCAGCGTCTGGCCGGCCTCGTTCGTCACGATATGGCTGAAAACGCCGCGGGCGGCAAAGTGAGGATCGGCCAGCGCCTCCTCGAGGGTCGCGACAATCGAGCAACAACAGTCGCGACCGGTGAAACTGTCTCGCCAGTACTGCGAGGGACGCGATGAAATGATCGTCGTGACCTGGCGGACAGTCGCTGATGGATCGATCGTGTCGTCGCGATAATGCTGCTGCAAACCAATCAGGTCACAAAACAGATCCCAGAATTTCTGTTCGATCGGCGCCGCGGCGACGAATCGGGCGTCCTGCGTGGGATAGAGGCGATAGCGGGGGGTGCCGCCCGTTACAAGATCGGTACCGTTGCCAGGCCATTTCTGCGTGACCAGGCCACTGCCCATCGCCCAGTACATGAAAGTGAACAGATTGTCGGTCATCGCAATATCGAGATGACGACCCTTCCCGGTCGCGCGACGCTCCTCCAGAGCCAGCAGAATATTCATCACCGCGGGGTAGGCGCCACCCGCAATGTCGGCCACCAGCGCCGGCGGAATGACCGGCACCTGTGGTGTTCCCATCGAGAGCGACAGCAGGCCGGTGTCGCCAATATAGTTCAGATCATGCCCGGCCACGTCGCGCTTGGGGCCGCTTTGTCCGTAACCCGTTATCGAGCAATAGATAAGCTTCGGATTGATCTTCGAGACTGTCGCGTAATCAAGTCCCAACCGCTGCATGACACCGGGTCGGAATTGCTCCAGGACAATGTCGGCGCTCTCCAGCAACGGCGCCAACACGGCGCGGTCACTGTCCAGCTTCAGATCCAGAGCAAGACTTTTCTTGCCTCGGTTCAGCATGGCGAAATTGACACTGTCATGTCCCCATCGCGGCTCGTAGCCACGCATATCTTCGCCTGTCCCCGGGCGTTCAATCTTGACGACGTCGGCGCCGGCCTCGGCCAGCAACAGCGAAGCCAGCGGACCAGGCAGCAGCGTCGAGAAGTCAAGTACACGCAGTCCCTGCAGTGGTCTCAATCGCCTGCCTCCCTGCGCTGGGCAGCGACAACGGCACGGCGCGCTGGCGCGAAAGCCGGGGTGCCATAGCTTTCGAACAGGGCCTTGCAGACGTCATGATGATAGGCAAGACCGCCGCGCACCGTGCGTTCAATCGGTCCGTCGGGATAACCGAGGCCAAGGCGACAGGTCAGATCGATGTCCTTCTGGCTGGCAAGGCCTTCATCGAGCAGCCGCAGCGCCGCGTTGTATTTTGGCCGGACCAACCGATCGATGATGCGGCCTGCCTGATCGCTGCAAATCGTGACGGTGAACCCGGCCGATTCCAGCAGGGCGCGCGCGCAAGCCACGGCTTGGGGGGAAGTCTTGGGCTGAGTGACGAGCTCGATCAGGGAGGAAGGCAGGTCCGCCCCGTTCCGATAGCGCGCGAAGCCGAGGATGTTGGAGCCCTCTTCTCCTGCCGCTTCGCCTGTATGGAAGCCGAGGCTTTCAAGGCCGAGCTCGACAAGGATAGCAGACTTCGAGCTGTCGCTTTGCAGCCGGGTCCCCGACAGGTAGATCACCATCTCTGCATCCGGGTCGGCAACCGCGGCCACCAGGAAGGGATCGCCGTCGGGGAACGATGGGCTGTTGCCTTTCTTTACCAGTGTGTAGCGCATCTCAAGCTCCGAACATCTTGTCGCCGGCATAGCTGAAGAACCCCCTTCCCGACTTTCGCCCGAGCAGGCCCGCGGCAACCATCCGCCGCAGCAGTGGCGGCGCCGCTGCGCGTGCGTCGAGCGTGATGGGATAGAAGGCTTCCGACAGCCTTATCTGCGTGTCGAGGCCGATCAGGTCGAGCAACTCCAGCGGCCCCATCTTGTAACCGAGGCCCACCTTGATCGCCTTGTCGATGTCTGCCGGCGATGCAACGCCGGCTTCCACGGCCCGGATGGCGTCATTGTTGAATGGCACCAGGAGCGCGTTGAGGATGAAGCCCGGCTTGTCTTGGGTTTTGACCGGGATCTGACCGCAGACCTCCGTCCAATCCCAGGCAGCAGCGAAGGTCTCGGTCGAAGTCAGCAGGCCCGGCGACATCTCGATGAGCTTCATCAACTGTGCCGGCAGGCAAAAATGCATGCCGACCACCCGTTCCGGATGCCTCGAACCAGCCGCAATCTCGGTGATGGACAAGGTCGAGGTGTTTGAGGCGAAAATTGTCTGCGGCCCGCATACTCTGTCGAGCGCTCCAAGCAGATGGCGCTTGGTCTCCAGGTCCTCGAACACCGCCTCTATGACCAGGTCGCATTCACCCAGATCATCAAGCGCGGTAGTCGACCGCATGTTGTCGAGAATGGCAGTCCGCTCCGCAGTCGTCATCTTGCCCCGTTCCACGGACTTGCCGAAGAAGGTGGCCGTGCTCTGCCTTGACCGCTCGAGCGCCTCAGCCGATGTGTCGAAAGAAATGGTGCGGAAGCCCGCCCGCGCCGCCACAATCGCGATGCCGGCCCCCATGGTGCCGCCCGCACCACACACCCCTACTGTCTTTATGTTGCTCATTTGGCGATGAGACTCCTGCCGATCAATTGACGATGCAGTTGATTGGTGCCTTCCCAGATCTGCGTGATCTTGGCGTCACGCATCAGGCGTTCCACGCGGTAGTCCCTGCAATAGCCGTAGCCGCCGTGCATCTGGACCGCTTCGGTGCTGAGACGCATGGCAAGGTCAGATGCTCGCATTTTCGCCATGGAGGCCTCCAGCCCAAAGTCGGTCTCTCCGTCGTCGACCAGCCGGCCGACATAGTCGAGCCACAGCTCCGCCATGGCGAGCTCCACCGATAGGTCGGCGAAGGTGAATTGGTTGCCCTGAAATTCAAGCAAGGCGTGGCCGAATTGACGTCGCTGGTTCGAGTATGCGACGGCATCGGAGAACGCTGCGCGGGCAATGCCCAGCGCATGCGCCGCGATGCTGGGGCGCGACTTGTTGAGTGACGCAAGCAGGATGCGAAGCCCGTCCCCGGGGTTGCCTAAGAGATTTGCGCGTGGAACCCGGCATTCGTGAAACGAGATCGCAGCCGTCGACGAACCGCGATGCCCCATCTTGTCTTCGAGCCGCACCACCTCGAAGCCTGGCGTTCCCTTCTCGAACACCAGAACCGATATCGCCGCGCGGGCATCGTCGATCTCAGTCCATTTGCCGAACAGCAGGATGAGGTCGGCGACATCGCCATTGGTGATGAAGAGCTTGCTGCCAACGACGACAATCTCGTCACCGTCGGGCCTAAAGCGCGTCTTCATGCCCGTAGCATCCGAACCGGCGCTGTTCTCGGTAATCGCCAGCGCACCGATACCGCCTTCCGCGATGCGTGGCAGCAGCCTCGCTTTCTGTTCTTCGCTGCCGAAGTCCACCAGAGGCTTCATGCCATGGAAGTTCGTTGCGTAGATAATGCCAGTCGACGCGCAAGCCTCCGCAATAGTTTTCACGACTTCGAGGTAGAGCCGGTATGACATCGGCGAGCCGCCATAGGCTTCCGGAATGAAGATCGCGTTCAGGCCAAGGGCGTTCAGCGCGGCGAGGTTCTCGGTGGGAAACTCGCCCGTCCGGTCATGGTGTTCGGCCCTTGGGCCGATCAATTCCTGGCAAAGCCGGCGCACCTGGTCGAGAACCATGCGCTCGTCTGACGACCAGCCGCGCCGGCGGTCGAGTTGATCGAGGAACTTCATTACAGATTGATCCCTTGCACACCGTCCAGATAGATCGTCTCGCCACTCAAAAAGCCGATGTTTTCAGCGAACAGCGCGCCGACGAGCCTGGCTACTTCATCCGGCTTGCCGGTCCGTCCGACCGGTACTCGTTTGCCGATCCAAGCGCGGATCTTGTCCTTGGCAAGAAACTCGCGGTTAAGATCAGTCTCGATATATCCAGGGGCAATATTGATGACCCGGACCCCGTCCTTGGCCCATTCGGCCGCGAGGCAACGGGTGATCGCGCCGACCGCCGCTTTCGAGGCGCAGTAAGCGACGTTCTCTGCCACGGCGAGCTTGTCGTAAAAGGAGCCGATATTAACTATCAGCGACGTCTCGGCACGAACCAGATGGCGATAGGCTTGCTGGCAGACGGCCAGCACCGACGTCGCATTGAGGCGCATGGTGTTTTCAAAGCCTTCGACCGGCAAGTCCGTGCTCGGGCCTGATGCGTGCGCTCCGGCGCAGTTCACAACGCCAGAGATGTAGCCTCTGGCCGCCACCGCATCCACTGCGGCTGCAATCGAATGCGGATCGGAGACGTCGCAAGCAAGCCCATAGCCCGCAGGCACTTCGCCGGATCGTGAAAGACCAGCCACAATGAAGCCGCGCCGATCGAGGTCTGAAACGATGGCAGCGCCAATCCCCTTACTCGCGCCGGTGACGATGATCTGCTGCTCAGGCATCTCGAAACTCCGGCTTGCGCTTCTGCAGAAAGGCGGCCATGCCTTCCTCAGAATCATGTGTCTGATAGGCCAGGGTTGACAGATCGGCTTCGATCCTGAGCCCCTCCTGGATCGGATTGTTGAGCGCCCTCGCAACCGCGGATCGCGCCAACCGCAGCGCCACCAGGCCATGGCGCATGAATGCCCCTGCGAATTCGATAGCTGCTGCCACCGGATCCCCATCAGTCACGCTGTTGACGAGGCCGATCCGTAAGGCTTCCTCGGCATCGATCATGTGCCCGGTCAAAATGAGTTCCATTGCGCGCGCCTCACCAACCAGTCTCGGCAAGCGCTGGGTTCCCCCATAACCCGGAATTAGGCCAAGCTTGATCTCGGGCAACGACAGACGCGCGGTCCGTACGGCAATACGAAAGGTGCATGCCATGGCGAGCTCCAGCCCGCCGCCGAATGCATATCCGTTGATGGCGGCGATCGACGGCGCGGGAAAATGTGAAAGTCTCTCGAACACCGCCTGACCAAACTCTGCGCCGCGCTGCTGTTCGGTCTGGCTGCGCCCGCGTAACTCTTCAATGTCGGCTCCGGCGCAGAACGCCTTGTCACCGGCGCCCGTAACGACCAGGGCGCGCACAGGCAGGCTTGCGGCTTGTTCCAGCACGCCGTCCAACTCGGCGAGCACCGAAAACGACAGTGCGTTGAGTTTCTCCGGGCGATCTATCGTCAGGATGGCGCAATCGTCCTTCCGATCGAGGGTGATACTCATGCCGGCGTCCTCGCCTGGTAGCGAATGGCCGTAGGGGCGATCTCGCCGCGCTTGACCTGTTCGACCAGCTCGCGTTTGAGCACCTTGCCGCTTGGGGTCAGAGGCAACTCGCTAAGCCTGATGAAGTACTCCGGCATGTCGAACCGAGACAGACCTTCGCGGGCCAGGTGTTCGAGCAGCTCGCCCGGGTCGACGGTGCCGATCACGGCGATACAGACCTTTTCGCCGAGCCGGACATCGGCGACAGGAAAGCATGCAACCCGGTCGACCTGAGCATGGCGCAATGCAATCGCCTCGATATGCGCCGGGTAGATGTTATGGCCGCCACGAATGATGACGTCCTTGATGCGGCCCTCTATGCGCAGATTGCCCTTCTCATCGAGGATGCCGAGGTCCCCGGACATGAACCAGCCCTCACGGTTGAAACTACCTTCGGTCGCGGTTTGGTTATCGAAATAGCCAAGCATGAGCGAAGCGCCTTTACCGCCGATCTGACCGATCTGGCCGGCAGGCAGAGCTACATCCTGATCAGCTGCATCGAAGATCTGCACCCGATAAGCGTTACCCCCTCGCCCGCAGGTGTTGACGATCGTCAGCTCATCATCGTCCGGATGCGTGTACTGATGAGAGGAGTTCTCGGTCATGCCGTAGACGTTTTGTGCCTTGATCCCCTGCGCCAGGAAAGCGCTCGCCACGGAAGGCGGGATGGGAGACCCAGCCATATAGAACGTCGCCACACTTCCAAGCCGCGGCAGACCCCGTTGCTGCTGCTCAGCCAGGATGTCCATCGCGTGCGTAGGTACCCCAAGCACATAGGTGGCGCCGTTCTTCAGAATCCAGTCAAGGCGGCTCATGCCCTGTGGTGGATCATCGGTGACAAAACGCCCGCCGGTCAAAAGCCACTGTGACACTGCCACCCAGGCAATGTGATGCGAGAGCGGAGCCAAAACCATGACAACCGTCTGTGGCCCGTGGCCCCAGTCGCGCACGAGTTCGCGCGCATTCGCCAACAGCGTGTTGTCGGAATGCATCACGCATTTGGGTGTCCCTGTCGTGCCGGATGTAAAGGCGAGGTAGACGACCTTGTCGGGATCGTGGGACGGTTCCGCCAGATTCGGAGCGGCGACCGGCAGACTTTCCGGCGTGTATACGATCTTCAGCGATCGCACACCGGCGAGCAATTGATCGAACTTTGCCGTCGCTCGGTCCGCGCCCCACCCTTCTTCCGTTAACAGGGCGCGCGCGGAGAGCCGATTGATAAGCCCTGCGACTTCCGCGCAAGTATAGGTGCGATGAAGCGAAGGATTGCAGGCAAAGCCCTCGCGCGCGCAGGCCAGGAATAGGATGACGGCCTCAATCTTGTTGGACATCCAGATCGAGACGCGATCGCCAGGTACAAGGCCGTAGATCCTCAGATCTGCCGCGACCCCATCGACACGCGCCAATAGCTCTGCCCACGACAGCCCGGAACGGCCGTCTTGCAGGGCCGCATCGTCGGGTCGCCTGCGAGCGTTGCGCTGGAGCAGCGAATAGAACGTATCCGTCTGCCAAAGCCCTGCATCATAATAGTCGCGCGCCACCGTAGGATGGTGCAGCGTCAGATATGGGCGCATCGCGTCAGGCCCCGAATTTGGAGGGATCGGGCTTGCGCCGCTCTGTGAAGGCGCTTGCCAGTTCAAGGCTCTCATCCGTCTCGAGATAGGCCCGCAGCAACAGGTCGTGTGCCATGCGGGACAGACCCGACACGCCACCATGGCGAGCGTTGAAGGCCGCCTTGATCGAGGCAAGCGCAAAAGAGCCGCGCTCGGCGATCTCCAGCGCAAACTTGAGCGTCTCCTCCTTGAGGTCGGCGTCGGGCACCACCTTGTTGATCAAACCGAGCTCAAGCGCTTCACGGGCCGGAATCTTCGGGTTGCGGTACCAGATTTCCTTCGCCTTCTTCTTGCCGACCAGATCTTCCAGGTACCAGGTGCCATAGCCAGCATCGAAGGATCCGACCATCGGCCCGACCTGTCGGAAGACGGCACTCTCTTTGGCGATCGTACAATCGCAAACCATCTGCAGAACGTTGCCGCCACCGACCGCGAAACCGTTGACTGAGGCAATGACAGGTTTCTGCAGCCGATCGATCGTCTCGTACATTTCCAGAGTGGGGAGCGTGCCGGCATAAAGCAGGCTATCCTCCATCTCATCCTTACGGCCACCGACGCAGAAGAACTGGTCGCCTGCGCCGGTCAGCACGATCACGCGCGTGCGCGTTTCACGGCGGACCTCGTTCAGGCAATCTCGGATTTCGTGGCACATTGTCAGGTTGAACATATTGCCATCGTCAGGACGATTGAGCGTAAGCGTCCCAATCGGACCGTCTTCTTCGTAGATGATTGTATCGTAGCTCATTGATCCTGGTCCCTATTGCTTGCAGTTTGCCGGCTGAACGACATTGTTCGTTTGTGGCTAGACCACCTTCAGGCGCCGCAAATCCGTGAGATGCTCCTGATCGTACCCCAAAAGACTTTCGAGTATCTCGGCGCTATGCTCGCCGAGAAGCGGTGGCCCAAGCCGCGGCCTGCTGACCTCGCCATCAACCTGGATGCCGATGCCAACCTGCGGAACTTTGCGATCGCCGCTTTGCAAGGTATAGAACAGGCCGCGCTCGAGCAGGTGGCGGTCGCTGACGAGGTCATCGACACGGTTTATAGGTCCGGCCGGTATCCGCGCCCTGGCAAACAGGGACAGCCAATGGGCGCGAGGCTTGCTCAGAAGAACCTCCTGGATCAGCCCTACAATCTCTGTCCTGCACTCGCGTCGTAGGGCGTTGCTGGCGAAGCGATCGTCGCCAGCGATTTCGTGCTTGCCGAGCGCTTCCCAGAACCGTTGCCAGATATTGTCATTGCCAAGCCCAAGCGTGATCGGCGCATCGGCGGTCTCAAACGCCTGGTAGATTGCAATCACACTATCCTTACCGCCGGACCGCCGGGGGATTTCGCCAGAGCCTAGGAACGGCACGATGCGACAGGCGACAAAGCGCGACATCGAATCGACCAAAGCGATGTCGACGGTTGCGCCCACGTTTGTTCGGGCGCGTCGCATCAACGCCGCTATTGCCGCGAGAGCGGCGTCCTGGCCGGCCAACATGTCGGCCGCGGGTGCGCCGACCTTCTGCGGATCTCCGTCAGCCGCGCCGGTGACGTCCATGATGCCTGAATACCCCTCTGCGATCAGGTCGTAACAGGGCAAATCAGATCGGGGCCCGGTCATTCCGAAACCTGTGATTGAGACATAGACCAGCCGGGGGTTCCACGAACGCACGGTTTCCTGGTCAAGGCCAAGCTTTGCGGCGACCCGTACAGAGGTGTTGATTAGGATAACATCGGCCCTCTCGGCCAGGTCGCGCAAGACCCCCACGCCTTCCGGCTGATTATAGTCCAGACACAGGCTGCGCTTGTTTCGGTTGACGCTTTCGAACCAAAGCGACTCGCCGTCAAGGAAGGGCGGCCCCCATGCCCGAGCATCATCGCCGCCAGGCCGCTCGACCTTGATTACGTCGGCGCCGAAATCGGCGAGCAATTGCGCGGCATAAGGACCGGCGATCGAGGTCGTCAAATCGATCACACGCACTCCCTCTAGCAGGTCAAAGCCCTTGTTGCCTTCTTGCGCGACGGGAAGCTGGTCGAGCGGCAAGCCTCTTGCAATCATGTGGTTATGCGACATGCGGTTCCTCGCTGCTAAGCCACTCGTAGCAAGCCGCATGCCAATTGCGCCCCGAGCCTCACGCGAAGAATCTTGAACCGAAATCCGGCTAAGATTTACATCAGCCCTGTCTGATTGTATTCATCGAGTACAGCGGACTGCGCTGGTGTGTCTTTTCTGACAACACTTGTTCGTTTGGAGGGTGGGATGTCGGGCATTGAGGGCCTTGTGGTTACCCAGACGGGTAAGGGCGTCGTCTTTGCGTGCGGCGCTGGTGCAGATCCCCGCGTGCGCGCCCTTGCAACTGACCGGGAATGGATAGCGGAAGCGAGAACCCGACGGCTGCAACCGCTCTTGTTGCGCGGCAAGGACTATTCGGCGCTCATCTCTTCGTACGCCGATGGCGACGTCATCTTGATCAGCACGAGCCGCAACGCGGTTCTTGAATTCATCGGCTCCGTCGACTTCGCCTACGACATCATCGAGAAGCTGTTGACCGATCCCTTCGAGGCCATGACGGTGGTCGATCGCGAGGCGCGCCTCGTCTACATCTCGCCCGTGCACGAGGCCTTTTTTGGCCTGCGACATGGCGAAGCCAATGGTCGTCCCGTCGCGCGCGTCATCGAAAACACAAGATTGGATTCGGTCGTGCGGTCGGGGCGCCCCGAGATCGGGGAGATCCAGCGCATGAACGGCGTTGAGCGCGTGGTTTCGCGGCAGCCAATTCTGCGCGACGGAAAGACCCTCGGCGCGATCGGCCGAATCATGTTCAAGGGCCCTGAACAACTCGCCGCGCTGAGTAAGCGCATCAGTCAATTGGAGGGTGAGGTCGAGTTCCATCGCCGCGAAGCAGCCGCCTTGCGCGGACGCAGTTTCGGCCTCGAGCACCTGATCGGCGAAAGCGCGCCTATGCAGCGCCTTAAAACAGAGATCGCAAAGGTGGCGCCCTTGGAGGTCCCGGTGCTGATTTCCGGCGAGAGCGGGACGGGCAAGGAACTGGTGGCGCATGCGCTGCACCGCTTGAGCCCACGTCGCGACAATCCGCTTGTCATGGTCAATGCTGCGGCGCTCCCCGCCAATCTGGTCGAATCGGAGCTTTTCGGTTATGAGGGCGGCGCTTTCACCGGCGCCGATCGGAAGGGCCGCAAGGGTAAGTTCGAACAGGCCGCTGACGGCACCATCTTCCTGGACGAGATCGGCGACATGCCGCTCGACGTGCAGGCCAAGTTGCTACGCGTCCTGCAGGACCGGGTCGTTGAACGTGTCGGTGGCGAGCGCCCGCGGCATGTCGACTTTCGCCTCGTATCGGCAACCAACCGGGATTTGCAGTCATTCGTCTCGCAAGAGAAGTTTCGTCTCGATCTCTACTACCGGATCTCACCGGTCGTCATCGAAGTGCCGCCGCTTCGCAGGCGTGTTGAGGACATCGAACTGCTTACTGCGCATTTCCTGGATGAGTTCTCGCGTATTCACCGTAGACCGGCGCCGAAGATGAGCGAGAGCGCGGCGACCTATCTGATGGAGCGGACATGGCCCGGCAATGTCCGCCAGCTTCGTCACGTCATCGAGCGGGCCTTCATCTTTGCCGAGGACGGTCTGATCACCACCGAAACCTTGATCCGACATGGCGGCCTGGAAGCGAGCGCCGCGCGTTCGGAACTGCCGCTTGAACGGGAGCCCCGAGCCAGTCTGCCGCGGTTGAAGGATGCCATCGAGCGTACCGAAACCGCACTTATACGGGAAGCAATGCAAGTCTATGGCGGGAACAAGAAACGTGTCGCCGATGAGCTCGGCATTTCACGATCCTATCTCTACAAGGTTCTCGGAGACGTCGACCGTTAGCGGAGATAGCCCATGGAATGCTGTCACTGTCCGCAGCACAGGCATTCAGTGACTTCCGTGTCCCCCAGAAAGGCAGCTAAGCCTACCCGAAGGATGTTTTACCACCGTCCGAAGCCTCCCAGCCTAACTGGCACATTGGTTGCAGGACCAGGCCAGATCGCCGCGCCTGTCTGAGGATGAATATGAATCTCGCCTATGTCGTACGCTGCAACTTCAACGACGCCTCACGCGAGGCCGCCTGGAACGAGTGGTATAGCGGTCCGAAGCTGGGGCAGATGTTGGCAAAGCCACACTTCCTGACCGTGCAGCGATTTCGACGCGTCTCGGGATCGGGGCGAAATTATCTCGCCTTCTGGACGATCGCTTCAGCGGAGGCCTTCACCACCAAGGAATATACAAGCGACTGGGGCTTCTTCGAATGGCGCCCCTATATCGTCGATTGGAGCCGCGACTTGTTTGAAGCCCGTAACGGGCATTCGGTGGCGGCACCCAGGCTGCGACCAGGCGAGTTGTTGCGCTTGGTTTCATTCGAGGGCGCGTCGGAAGCATCCGCGACGGATGCCCATTCCCAAATCGATGCCGAGCGACCCGGCACCAGATGGTTCCGATCTGTCGGCCTCGACAGGCACACCCCGCTTCTCGGCCTATCCGTTGAAAAATCGGATACCGCTTACGCTGCAATCGCAGGCGTTAATGAGGCCTTCTACCAACCCATCTCCGATCTGGTGATCACCGAGCAGCCCGAAGCGCTACCGCTCGTGCGCTGACCACGCGATCCGGCGCGCGCTTTCGCCTGGGCCGCGGCAACGGATTCACAGGCGCACAACCAAAAGGGAGGAAGACATGTTCCGATCAATCGGGATTGCCTTGGGCATTCTGATTACCTTTACCGCAACCAGCAAAGCCGATCTTCTCATCGGCGTGGCTGGGCCTATCACTGGTGGCAATGCCGCCTTTGGCGCGCAGCTCCAGAAAGGCGCGGAGATGGCCGTTGCCGACATTAACGCGGCGGGCGGCGTGAATGGGGAGCAAATCAAGCTGAAGATCGGCGACGATGCTTCGGACCCCAGGCAGGGTATCTCGGTTGCCAATGGCTTTGTCGCTGATGGTGTGCGCTTCGTCGTCGGTCACTTCAACGCGGGAATCTCTATCCCGGCTTCGGAGATCTATGCCGAAAACGGAATCCTGGCGGTCACGCCCGCCACGACCAAGCCGAACTACACTGAGCGCGGCATGTGGAACACTTTCCGCACCTGCGGCCGTGACGATCAGCAAAGTGTGGTCGCGGCCAAGTACATCACCAAACATTTTGCAGGCGCCAATATCGCGATTGTCCATGACAAGACGCCAGGCGGACAAGGCCTGGCCGACGAAACGCAACGTGTGCTGAACGAATCCGGCCTCAAGGAGGTTGCCTATGAAGGCGTCAACTTCGGTGAGAAGGACTTTTCGACCCTGATTGGCAAACTCAAAAACGCAAACGTCAAGCTCGTCTATTGGGGCGGCATGCACACCGAGGCGGGATTGCTCATCCGCCAGATGAAGGACCAGGGCCTCTCTGCAACACTGATGTCCGGGGATGGCATTGTGTCTAATGAGTTGCCGTCAATCGCTGGGGAAGCGGTTGTCGGTACGCTGCATACCTTTGGCCCGGATCCCACGCTTGATGCCGACAACAAGGACGTGGTTGCCAGATTCAGGGCGCAAGGATTTAATCCCGAAGCCTATACACTCTATTCCTACGCGGCGGTCCAGGTGATCGCTGGGGCAGCGGCGGCAGCGGGCTCGAACGATCCCCAGACAGTGGCTAGGGCCCTGCATGAAAAAGGGCCCTTCAAGACGGTGCTTGGCGGCATCGCTTTTGATGACAAGGGCGATCCGAAGCTTCCAGGGTTCATCGTTTATCAATGGATCAAGGACGCGGACGGCCACCTTACCTTCAAACCGGCGGCCGAATGACGATCTCCAATGCCTGATGGCTCGATATTGGCGGGTCGAACGACAGTCCGGCCCATTGCCACACTACACCCAGGCGGCCATTCCTGAGCTCTCACATCAATCTCGGCAAGGATGCTGCCAGTTCGTCTATGGCAAGCCTCAACTTGACTGGCATCAGCGGCGCCCGCAACCAGACAGCATAGGCGTCGTAAGGAAAGCTCGGCGCCGTCGGAAACACATCCCTCAAGCTGCCATTGGCGATATAAGCGCGCACCAGCCATGAGGGCAGCCATGCAAGGCCGGCCCCTGCTGCGGCGGCGTCGGCAATTACATTGAGATCATCGAAGCGAAATCGGCTCGACGGAACAATCTCGAAAGGCGCTTCCCCATCGCGCGGAAACAGCCAAGGAGGAACTGGACCGGCGCGCCAATAGACCACTGTCTCATGCTGCATGATATCGGACAGATCTTGCGGCAGGCCACGCTCGGCAATGTAGCCCGGCGAAGCACAGACGATCATGTGTTGCTGCGCGAGACGCCTGGCCATCAGGCCGGCCTTATCGGTCAATTCTCCTGTCCTGACTGCGAGGTCGAACCCATCCTCAGCAAGATCGACAAGCCGATCGGTGAAAGAGAGATCCAACTCCAATCCAGGATAGCGCTTGGCCAGATTCAGCATCACGGGGGCAGCGCATTGCCGGCCAAAATGGACCGGCATTGTAACTCTCAGCTTACCTCGTGGCTCCGAGAGCTGATCGGCTGCGAGCGCGTCGGCGGCTTCAGCCTCGGTAAGAATGATGCGGCATCGCTCGTAGTAGATCTTGCCAATGTCGGTCAGGCTCTGCCTTCGCGTGGTGCGGTTCAGCAATCGAACACCGAGCCGTTCCTCCAGAAAGCGCACATGCTTTCCAACCATCGGCCCGGACATCTGAAGGGCAGAGGCCGCCGCTTCGAACGAACCGAGATCTACGGCTTTGACGAAAGCGGTCATACTTGTGAGACGGTCCATATTCCAAACTCATAGTTTTGTCTGATCTGCATTTCGACCGGTATATCCCGGTAATTAACGCATGGTAAAGCCAATTCGATGGAAATCGTTAGGAGTCACAATGACAAAAGTCGTTCGTTTTCATGAGTTTGGTGGGCCGGAAGTCCTGCGCATCGACACTATCGATGTGGCGCCTCCTGGCCCTCGGGAAGTCCGCATTCGCGTGAAGGCCATCGGCCTCAATCGCGCCGAAGCGCTGATGCGCGCCGGCACCTATATCGAGACCCCTGAATTGCCCTCGCGTCTTGGCCTCGAGGCCGCCGGCATCGTTGATGCCGTCGGTGCTGGCGTCAGCGGCTTCGCGCCAGGTGACGTTGTCAGTACTATTCCGCCGATCTCGATGATCGAATATCCGGCCCACGGCGAACTCGCCACATTCCCGGCCGTGCACATCGTCAAGCACCCTGCGAGCCTCAGCTTCGAAGCTGCTGCCGCTTTATGGATGCAGTTTCTCACGGCGTATGGCGCTTTGATCGAGATCGCCCGACTGCGCGCCGGGGACTTCGTCGCCATTACTGCAGCGTCAAGCAGTGTCGGACTAGCAGCCATTCAGATCGCGAATAAGGTTGGCGCCACGCCAATTGCCATCACGCGATCTTCAGCCAAGAAGCAGGCGTTGCTCGGTTTCGGCGCTACCCACGTGATCGCGGCAAACGAGGAAGACCTGGAAGCCCGGCTGAAGGCAATTTCCGGCTCGGCCGGCGTGCGGGTCGTTCTCGACGCTGTTGGTGGCTCGATTTTCAATCCGCTGACCGCTGCCATGTCCCGCGGTGGCATTCTGCTCGAATATGGTGGGCTCAGCCCCGAGCCCACCCCCTTCCCGCTATTCACGGTGTTGGGCAAATGTCTGACGCTGCGCGGTTATCTTGTACACGAGATCGTTCAGGACCCTCGCCGCCTCGAAGCTGCCAAGACATTCATTGTCGACGGACTGACTGACGGATCACTGAAGCCTGTTATCGCCAAGACCTTTGATTTTGCAGATATCGTTGAGGCCTATCGATATCTCGAATCGAACGAGCAATTTGGCAAAGTGGTTGTGTCGCTTTAGAGGCGTCGCAAATCAATTAGCGTCTGAGCGGCCCAAATGGCCGCTCAGACGCTAGAAACCGGAGGAGACCATCAAACTAGATCCCACGGGTAGCGCCGCCGTCGATATCGATTGTGGCGCCCTGGATGTAGGCAGACTGATCGGAGGCAAGAAAAGCAACAAGCTGCGCTACATCCTGTGGGGATCCGAAGTGTCCGATCTGGTAGGCCGTGAGCAGTTCTTCCTCGGCGGCGCTTTCGCTCAACTGTCGCTCTTTCATCAGGGACTCGATACGGGCGTACAACCGACCCGATTTGATATAGCCCGGGTTTACTGCGTTCACACGAACGCCATCGCGACTTCCCTTGTCAGCCAAGGCCTTTGTAAGGTTCAGCAGCGCGGAATTGACCGCGCCGCCAATTGTGAAATCTGCGCTTGGCGTGCGAGAGCTCGAGCCGATAATGTTGATTATTGAGCCGCTGCGTGAAGCCAGATGCGGCCACGCCGCCCGGCACAGAAGCACGCTCGCGTGAAACTTGAGCGCGAACCCATCCAGCCAATCCTCGAAGGTAAAATCCAGAAACTCTCCACGCCTGGTAGCGCCCGCGCAGTTGACCAGAAGATCGAGCTGGCCGAACTGACCTAGTGCAAACTCGATGCAACGGTGTGGAGCGTCAGGCTTTTTCAGATCTGCAACAATGGCAGCTGCTGGCTTGCCAGAAAGTGCTGTCGCAGACTGTTGCGTTTCCGCGAGAGACTGGCTGTCGCGCGCAGCCAAGCAAAGGGAAAAGCCGGCTCTTGCGAGTTCCAACGCGATAGCCCGACCAATGCCGCGGCTAGCGCCGGTCACCAGTGCAACCTTCTTCTTCGGCGCGAGAGCTTCATTCGTCGTTGAAAACTCAGTCAAAAGCCACCCATCGTCAGTGATCCATGGCCTTGACGATTTCCTCGGTCATCTTCTTGGCGTCGCCGAGCAGCATCATGGTGCCGTCCTTGTAGAACAGCGTGTTGTCGATGCCGGCGTAGCCGGAGCCGAGCGAGCGCTTGACGAAGAGGCAGGTGCGGGCCTTGTCGACGTCGAGGATCGGCATGCCGAAGATCGGCGAGGCCTTGTCGTCGCGCGCGGACGGGTTGGTGACGTCGTTGGCGCCGATGACATAGGCGACGTCGGCCTGCGCGAATTCGGAGTTGATGTCCTCGAGCTCGAACACCTCGTCATAAGGCACGTTGGCCTCGGCGAGCAGAACGTTCATGTGGCCGGGCATGCGGCCGGCGACCGGATGGATGGCGTATTTCACCTCGACGCCGTTGGCCTTGAGCTTGTCGGCCATCTCGCGCAGCGCGTGCTGCGCCTGGGCGACCGCCATGCCGTAGCCGGGCACGATGATGACCTTCTGCGCGTTCATCATCAGATAGGCGGCGTCGTCGGCCGAGCCCTGCTTGACGGTGCGCTCGACGCCGTCGTCGGCAACTGCCGCCGTCTCGCCGCCGAAGCCGCCGAGGATGACCGAGATGAAGGAGCGGTTCATGCCCTTGCACATGATGTAGGACAGGATCGCACCCGACGAGCCGACCAGCGCGCCGGTGATGATCAGCGCCAGATTGCCGAGCGTGAAGCCAAGTGCCGCGGCAGCCCAGCCCGAGTAAGAATTCAGCATCGACACCACGACCGGCATGTCGGCGCCGCCGATCGGGATGATCAACAGCACGCCGAGCACCAGCGAGGCGGCGACGATCAGCCAGAAGACCAGCTTGGATTCGGTGGTGACGAGCAGCACGATCAGCACCACAAGGGCGATGCCGAGCGCGATGTTGATGAGATGGCGGCCGCCGATCATGATCGGCTTGCCCGACATGCGGCCGTCGAGCTTGAGGAAGGCGATGACCGAGCCGGTGAAGGTGATGGCGCCGATGGCCACACCCAGGCTCATCTCGATGAGCGCCTGGGCATGGATGTCGCCCGCCGTGCCGATGCCGAAGCTTTCCGGCGCATAGATGGCGGCGGCCGCCACCATGACGGCGGCGAAGCCGACGAGGCTGTGGAAGGCGGCGACAAGCTGCGGCATCGAGGTCATGGCGATGCGGCGGGCCACATAGGCGCCGACGCCGCCGCCGATGGCGAGACCCAGCACGATCAGGCCGAAGCGCCCAGCCGAGGGCAGCGCCAGCGCCAGCGTCGTGCATAGAGCAATGCCCATGCCGATCATGCCGTAGAGATTGCCCTGGCGGCTGGTGGTCGGATGCGAGAGGCCACGCAGCGCCAGGATGAACAGGATGCCGGAGACCAGATAGAGGAAGGAGGCGAGATTGACGGTCACGTCACTTTTCCTTCTTCTTGTACATGGCCAGCATGCGCTGGGTGACGAGGAAGCCGCCGAAGATGTTGACCGAGACCAGCACCAGGGCGACGAAGCCGAAGCCCGCCGCAAGGCCGGAAGCCGCGATGCCGACGGCAAGCAGCGCGCCGACGACGATGACCGAGGAGATGGCGTTGGTGACGGCCATCAGCGGCGTGTGCAGCGCCGGGGTCACCGACCAGACGACATAATAGCCGACGAAGATCGCCAGCACGAAGATGGCGAAGCGGAAGACGAAGGGGTCGATGGCGCCGCCGGAGAGCGCATGCGCCGCGTTGCCGGCAGCCTCGGCGCCGGCGGGCGCATTGGCCAGATCCTGCACCGCAAGGCGGACGGCGGCGGTCGCCTGATCGAGCTGGTCGAGGGCTTTTTGCAGCTGTTCCATCACGCGGTCCCTTTCGACTTGGACGAGGCCGACTTGGCTGCGGCAGGCTTCTTCGCCGCTGTCTTCTTCGCGACCGGCTTGGTCGAGGCGTCAGCGACAATGATCGTGGCGGGAATGGCCGCCGGTTCGGTGCGCGGCGCCTCCGCCGCCTTGGAGAAGTTCGGATGCACGACCTGGCCGCCATCGGTCAGCATCGTCGCCTTGACCAGTTCGTCGTCGCGCTTGATGGCAAGCTCTTTCGTTGCCTTGTCGACCATCGTCTCGAGGAAGGCGTAGAGGTTCTTGGCATAGAGCAGTGATGCCGAGGCCGCGACGCGGCCAGGCACGTTGAGATGGCCGACGATCTTGACGCCGTTTTCCGTCGTCACGACCTTGCCGGGCACCGCGCCCTCGACATTGCCGCCGCGCTCGACGGCGAGATCGACGATCACCGAGCCCGGCTTCATGGAGGCGACCATGGCCGCGGAGACCAGCTTCGGCGCCGCACGGCCGGGGATCAGCGCCGTGGTGATGACGATGTCCTGCTTGGCGATGTGCTCGGCGGTCAGCGCCGCCTGCTTGGCCTGGTATTCCTTCGACATTTCCTTGGCGTAGCCGCCGGCGGTCTCGGCCGCCTTGAACTCCTCGTCCTCGACCGCCAGGAACTTGGCGCCGAGCGACTGCACCTGCTCCTTCACCGCCGGGCGCACGTCCGTGGCGGTGACGACGGCGCCGAGGCGGCGCGCGGTGGCGATCGCCTGCAGGCCGGCGACGCCGACGCCCATGATGAAGGTTTTGGCCGCCGGCACGGTGCCCGCCGCCGTCATCATCATCGGCAGCGCGCGGTCATATTCGGCGGCCGCGTCGACCACCGCCTGGTAGCCGGCGAGATTGGCCTGCGAGGACAGCACGTCCATCACCTGCGCGCGGGTGATGCGCGGCATGAACTCCATCGAGAAGGCGGTGATGCCGGCCTTGGCCATCGCGGCCACCGCCGCATCGTTGCCGTAGGGGTCCATGATGGCGATGACGGCCGCGCCCGGCTTGTAGCCCTTCAGCTCCGCATCCGTCGGCCGGCGCACTTTGAGCACCACGTCGGCCTTCGACGCGTCGGCAGCCTTGCCGATCGCGGCACCCGCCGCGGCAAAATCCTGATCGATGATGCGCGAGCCGAGGCCGGCGCCCTTCTCCACGATCACCTCGAAGCCCAGACCAACCAGCCGCTTCACCGTCTCAGGCGAGGCCGCGACACGCGGCTCGTTCGCATCAAGCTCACGAGGGATGAATATGGTTTGCGTCGCTGCCAAACGGGTTGATCTTTCTGTTGGGTTCGTTGCCACGCTCAGTAGCAAGTCCCGTGCCAGAGAGGATGGAGGCCGAGTAACTGGCTACCAGCTACTCGTCTGTTTCCAGGCAGGGGGATCCCGGTGTTTCCGGCGGCAACATCATGTGTTTATCAAGGACAGCCAGCACCGGCGTGCGCGTGAAGGTCAGCGCTTGGGTTGATGTTTTTCTCGCCATCCCTGGCTGCCAGCGGAATGGCATGGTTATTGCGAAGAGAATGACGGCATCACTCGGGAGGATTAGTCGATGAGCTCTGCACTTGAAGGCAAGATCGCCTTGGTCACAGGAGGCAGCCGCGGCATCGGCGCCGCAATAGCGAAGCAACTTGCGCGCGACGGTGCGAACGTCGCCATCACTTACACTTCGGCCAAAGACAAAGCCGATGAAGTGGTCAAGGAAATGGAGGCCATCGGCCGCAACGCCATCGCTATCTGTGCCGACAATCTGGCCGCTGAAGCAATGGATCTTGCCGTGAATGAAACGATCGCCAAGCTCGGAGGTCTGGACATTCTCGTCAACAACGCTGGGATTCTGCACACCGGGCCAATTGAGGACTTCACGCTCGAGGATTTTGAGCAGACCATTGCAATCAACGTACGAGCTCCCTTTCTAGCTTGCCGCGCGGCTGGCCGCCAAATGCGTGCGGGCGGAAGGATCATTTCAATCGGCAGCAATCTTGCTGATCGAGCGCCTCGACCGGGCTTAAGCCTGTATTCCATGAGCAAGGCCGCCCTTGTCGGCATGTCCAAAGCCCTCGCCCGCGAACTCGGCCAGAAAGGCATAACCGTAAACGTCGTTCAGCCAGGTTCCACAGATACGGAAATGAACCCTGCCGATGGGGCGTTCGCCGACAATCAGCGGGCGCGCATGGCGCTGCCGGGACGCTTCGCCACCCCCGAAGACGTAGCTGGTCTTGTCGCATGGCTTGCCGGGCCAGGCGCGGCAAGCGTCACCGGTTCCGTGTACACCATCGATCGCGGATCTAACGCTTGACAGTCGAACAATATGACTGCGTAGACAGCTCGCAAAGTAGCCCCCGCGTTGCACGAGCGGCCCGCGAACGACGGTCGCTGGTGCCAGCGTCGAGAAAGAAATGGTGGCAGGCATGATGGGCAGGCCCGATCACGTCCAGAACGGCCCAGTGCGCACCGCGCACGCCGGTAGAGCCACATTGGATTTCGATCAAAGCGCATACGGCCACGACCAGAAACCCGCGCACCTGATGGAGAGTCGCTTTGCGGCCAGTCGTAGCCGCCGAGGCGAATGAGGGGCTCGACGCGGTTGCATTAGTGTCGCTAGCTGTTTTGGAGGAAGTGCATGCGCAAAATCGTCGCCGGTAAGCTGCACGGCATCTATGTCACCGAAGCCAACCTCGATTACCACGGCTCGATCACGCTGGACCCCGACCATTGCGAGGAGGCAGGCATCCTGCCGATGGAATTCGTAGATATCTGGAACAAGAATTCAGGCGCACGGATCTCGACCTATGTCATCCTTGGCGAAAGGGGATCGCGCTGCTGTATCCTTAACGGCGCCGCGGCCCGCACCTGCCAGCCAGGCGATCAGGTCATCATCTGCAACTCGGTCTATATGCACGAGAGAGAACTGACCACGCTCAAGCCGCGCGTGCTGACCTTCGACAAGGACAATTGCATCGCTAGCCGCCTGACCTATTCGGTTGAGCATAACGCGGACGGAGGCTACAGCTTCTCGATCCTCAATGAGGTCCGCGAAGCTCTGCCGATACCGGCGCTCGTGGGCGGATAAATTGGCCAAGCTGGCCGCTGCGGAAAGTTCAACCCCAGTTGGGCGGAACCAGTACCGAATGGACATACTGACGATGGAGATGGAATGAACGCCGAACCACAGTTGAACGCCGCCTTGAGGTCGGCCCACGAGGCCTCCATTCAATGGAACCGCGAAGCGGCCCAAGCAGTCTACGACCTGCCCTTCAACGACCTGCTCTTCCGAGCCCAGACGATCCATCGCGAGAATTTCGATCCCAACCGGGTGCAGCTGTCGCGCCTGCTTTCGATCAAGACCGGCGGCTGTCCAGAGGATTGCGGCTATTGCAGCCAGTCCGCGCATCACCAGTCGGGCCTCAAGGCCTCGAAGCTGATGGAGGTTGAGCGCGTCGTCGCCGAGGCCAGGAAGGCGCGCGATGCGGGCGCTACCCGCTATTGCATGGGAGCCGCCTGGCGCAGCCCCAAGGAGCGCGACATGGACGCGGTGGCCGCCATGGTCGAGGGCGTGAAGGCGCTTGGCATGGAAACCTGCATGACGCTCGGCATGCTCGACCTCGACCAGGCGCAGCGGCTCAAGCAGGCCGGGCTCGACTACTACAACCACAACATCGATACCTCCGAGCGCTACTACAGCGAGATCATCTCGACGCGGACCTTCGCCGACCGGCTGGACACCCTCGCCAATGTCCGCGACAGCGGCATCAAGGTCTGCTGCGGCGGCATCGTCGGCATGGGCGAGGAGAAGGCCGACCGCATCGACATGCTGGTGACTTTAGCCAACCTCCCGGAGCCGCCCGACAGCGTGCCGATCAACATGCTGATCCCGATCGAGGGCACGCCGCTCGGCGAGGCCGAGCCGATCGAGCCGATCGAATTTGTGCGCGCAATCGCGCTTGCCCGCATCATGATGCCGAAGTCGCATGTGCGGCTTTCGGCCGGCCGCACGGCGATGAGCGACGAGATGCAGGCGCTGTGCTTCTTCGCCGGCGCCAACTCCATCTTCGTCGGCGACACCTTGCTGACCGCCGAAAATCCAGGCGAGGACAAGGACAGCGCGCTGTTTCGCCGGCTGGGCATCAAGCCGATGGAGCGCGACGCCCAGTGAAGGGCCGAGCGAACGGGCGAGCCTTGCTCGACCGCTACGAGGCCAGTCTGCGCGGGTTGGCCCGCAAGAACCGGTTGCGGGCCCTAGGCGGTCGCGCCGGGCTCGACTTCGCCTCCAACGACTATCTCGGTCTCGCGCGCTCGAAGCGTTTGGCGGAGGCGGTCGCCGCGGCACTCGCCGCAGGCACACCCGTCGGGGCGACAGGGTCGCGGCTCTTGCGCGGCAATACGCCTGAGCATGAGGCGCTCGAAGCCAAGGCAGCCGGCTTCTTCGGCACGGAGCGCGCCCTTTTCTTCGGCGGCGGCTATGTCGCCAATTTCGCGGTGCTCACGACCTTGCCCCAGAAGGGTGACCTGGTGGTGCTGGACGAACTCATCCATGCCAGCGCCCATGAGGGGGCGCGGGCCGGCCGTGCCGAAGTGACGGAAGCCGCGCACAACGATGCAAATGCCGTGGACGATGCGATCCGCGCATGGCGCACAAGAGGCGGCGCCGGCCGTGCCTGGATCGTGGTCGAGAGTCTCTACAGCATGGACGGCGACCGGGCGCCGCTCGGCGAATTGATCGAAGTCGCGGATCGGCACGACGCATTCCTGTTCGTCGACGAGGCGCACGCCACCGGCGTCTGCGGCCCGGATGGGCGCGGCTTCGCGCACGATCTCGAAGGCCGCGACGATGTCGTGGTGCTGCATACCTGCGGCAAGGCGCTTGGCGCATCCGGCGCGCTGGTCACAGCGCCCGCGCTGCTGTGCGACTATCTGGTCAACCGCTGTCGGCCCTTCATCTACGCCACCGCGCCCTCACCGCTGATGGCAGTGGCGGCGGCAACGGCCCTCGACATCGTTGCCGACGAACCGGATCGCCGTGAGCGGCTGGCGTGGCTGGTCGCGCTTGCAGGCAAGAGGGCCGCTAACCTTGGCTTGCCGGCGAGCGGTTCGCAGATCCTGCCGATCATCGTCGGCGACAATGCCCGTGCCATGGCGCTGGCTGAGGCTCTGCAGTCGCGCGGTTTCGACGTACGCGGCATCCGCCCACCAACCGTGCCAGAGGGCACGGCGAGGCTGCGCATCTCGCTGACGCTGAATGTCGACGAAGCAGATGTTTCGACGCTGTTCGATGCTCTTGCCGAGGAATGGGAGCGCAGACCATGACGGCACGCTTCATCGTGACCGGCACCGACACCGGTGTCGGCAAGACGGTGTTTTCGGCCGGTCTAGCGGGGCTGCTTAACGGCTTCTATTGGAAGCCGGTGCAATCGGGCCTCGACGAAGAGACCGACAGCGAGGTCGTTGCCCGGCTTTCTGGCCTACCTTCAGGGCGCGTCCTGCCGGAAGTATACCGTCTGAAGACGCCTCTGTCGCCGCATCGATCGGCCGAAATCGATGGCGTCGCGATCGAGGCGGCAAAGCTCTCGCTTCCGGAGTTGGCCGGCCCACTCATCATCGAAGGTGCCGGCGGGCTGATGGTGCCGCTCAATCGGCAGACGAGGTTCATCGATATTTTCCGGGATTGGCAACTGCCGGTCATTCTTTGCGCACGCACAGCGCTCGGCACCATCAATCACACCTTGCTTTCGTTGGAAGCTCTGCGTGCCCGCTCCATTCCGTTGCTCGGCATCGCGTTCATCGGCGGCGAGATGGCCGATACGCAAAGGACGATCGCCGAAATGGGCAAGGTTCGCGTGCTCGGTCGTCTGCCGCGTCTCGATCCGCTGACGCCCGAGGCGCTTTCGGCGGCGATGCGGGCCGCGTTCAACGTCGCCGAGTTCATGGAGGCCCGGGCATGAACCGCTCCACTGTCTGGCATCCCTTCACCCAACATGCCACCGAGCCGGCGCCGCCGACGATCGTGCGCACCGAGGGCGCCTATGTCGAGACGCGCGACGGCAAGCGCATACTCGATGCGATCTCCTCCTGGTGGGTCGTCACCCACGGCCATCGCCACCCGAAGATCATCGAGGCGATCCGCAACGCGACCGAGACTCTCGACCAGGTGATCTTCGCCGGCCTCAGCCACGAGCCTGCCGAGCAATTGGCGTCGGCGCTGGTCGACATGGCATTGCCGGGTCTCGACTGGGTCTTTTACTCGGACAGCGGCTCGACCAGCGTCGAGGTGGCGCTTAAAATGGCGCTCGGCTTTCATCGCAACAACGGCGCACCCCGCTCGCGCATCGTCGTGATGGAACACAGCTATCACGGCGACACCATCGGCACGATGAGCGTCGGCGCGCGCGGCGTCTTCAACGCCGCTTACGAGCCGCTGCTGTTCGAGGTCGACACCATCCCCTTCCCCGCGTCGGGCTGGGAGCAAAAAACGCTCGATGCCTTCGAACGGCTGGCGCGCGACCGGCAGGTTGCCGCGCTGATCGTCGAGCCGCTGGTGCTAGGCGCCGGAGGCATGCTCATGTATCCTGCCTGGATCCTTGCCGAGCTCAAACGCATTGCCGAGCGCACCGAGACGCTTTTCATCGCCGACGAAGTCATGACCGGCTGGGGCCGCACCGGCACTATCTTCGCCTGCGAGCAGGCAGCGGTCGCGCCCGACATATTGTGTACCTCCAAGGGGCTGACGGGCGGCTCGCTGCCGCTTGCGGCGACGCTTGCCACCGAGGCGATCTTCCGCGCGCATTATTCCAGCGATCGCGCCAGGACCTTCTTCCATTCGAGCTCCTACACGGCGAATCCGATCGCCTGCGCGGCGGCGCGCGCGAATGTCGGCATCTGGAACGACGAGCCGGTGGTGGAACGCATAGCTGCGCTGTCGCGGATGCAAGCGGAAAAGGTTGCGCGGTTCAGTCGGGATCCGCATTTCGAGAATGTACGCACCAGCGGCACAATCGCGGCGCTCGACCTCCGAGTCGGCAATGCAGGCTATCTCGCCGAGGTCGGGCCAAAACTGCGCGCCTTCTTCCTCGAGCGCGGATTGCTGGTGAGACCGCTGGGCAACGTCATCTACGTGCTGCCGCCCTATTGCGTCACATCGGACGAGCTCGACCGGCTTTACGACGCTATCGACGAGGCTGCCGGCCTTGCGGGCAACAAGAGATGAACCGCACGGCGCGCATCATAGGCCTGGGCCATCACGTGCCGGCTCGAAAAGTCGGCAATGCCGAGATCGAGGCAAGCCTCGGGCTGGAAGAGGGCTGGATCGAAGGGCGAACCGGCATCCGCTCGCGCTTCTGCGCGGAGCCCGGCGATACGCTTTCCTGGCTGGCGGCCAATGCGGGCGACATGGCGCTTGAGACCGCCGGCATCGATCGCAAAGATATCGGCCTGCTTCTCCTGGCAACTTCAACGCCGGACCATCTCCTGCCGCCGAGCGCGCCGCTGGTGGCGCACAGGCTCGGCCTCGAAAAGGCCGGAGGAGTCGACCTCGCGGGTGCCTGCGCGGGGTTCATCTACGCCATGACCTTCGCCGACGGCTTCGTGCGCCTCAACAACAAACCGGCCGTCGTCATCGCAGCCAACATATTGAGCCGCCGGATCAATCCGGCCGAGCGGGCGAGCGCCGTGCTGTTCGCCGATGCCGCCGGCGCAGTGGTGCTCGCCCCATCAATCGATCCCGGTCACGGCATCCTCGGTTCCTCGCTCGCCTCGGACGGTTCTGCCTACGACCTGATCCATATCCCGGCCGGCGGCAGCAACCGTCCCTTCGCGGAAGAGATCGACATCGCCGAAACCCGCATGACCATCGCCAATGGCCGCGACGTCTTCGTCAAGGCTGTGGAGATGATGAGCCGCTGTGCAAGCGAGGCGCTGGCGGCCGCCGGCCTTTCGGCGCCGGACATCGCCCGCTTCGTGCCGCATCAGGCAAATGCCCGCATTTTCAACGCGGTCGGCAAGTCGCTCGGCATCGAGGATGAGCGCATCGTCAAGACCATCGCAGACTATGGCAACTCGTCGGCCGCAACGATCCCTCTGTCGCTGTCGATCGCCCACGGTGCCAACCCCTTTCGGTCGGGCGAGAAGCTGCTGCTGGCGGCCGCCGGCGCGGGCCTGACTGGCGGGGCGCTGGTGGTTGGCGTTTAGGTCGGAATCTCGTGCCTCTTGGGCCGTAAGCAGATCGTCCTCTTCCGAATGATTGAACTACTACTAGAAAGCCGACCTTTGCCGTGAACCCAACACACAGCGGCCTCGTTCAGCATTTGGCCAAGGCGTGTTTCAGCGCTGCAGTTTCGTATAGTAAGCTTGGAGTTGTACTCAGCTCAGCCCGGTCGTGACGATCTGCGTCGTCGTCCACATGTGCGATGCTATCGCCGCGCAGGCGCGCGTGACATCTCGGGCAATGACAGCATCTGCGATATCCCTGTGCTCTCGCGCTACATCGCGTTCTGATCTTGCTAGCGGCACAGAGAGCTGACGGTAGCGTTCGCTCTGATCGTACAGTTGCGAGCGGATACGAAGCAGCCAGCGGTTGTCACAACCCGAAACCAAAGCGCGGTGAAATTCGCGATGCGCCTTGACCCAGCGCTGATCCAGGATAGCAGTGTCGCCGGGTATCGTGTATGGCGTGTGGCTGAGACGGTGAAGTGCGGCCACGATATCAGTCTCCCATTCTAACCCGCCTTTCTCGATAGCGAGCTTGAGGCACTCCTGCTCGATGCGGACGCGGGCGTCAGTTAGTTCAGCGAGATCTTCGGGGGACACGTCTGAGACCGTGTATCCGCGCTGCGCTCTTGCGTCGACAAGGCCCTCAGCCGAAAGTTTCGATAGCGCTTCGCGGACAGCGCCCAGGCTCACGTCATACTTCTGCACGAGAGCCTGTATATTGATCTTGGAACCCGGCAGCATGCGACACGAAATGATATCGTGACGAAGCTGCTCGTAGACGTCGTTGGCAATAGTGCGGGCAATCGGATCCATCTTAATTTCGCTTATCTGGGCGCCGAAGTGATTCAGATGCGTTAGGCATTGTGCTGCTTCTTGGTCGACTTAAAGCGAATGTCAAAGTTGCAAAAGTCATTCCGCTGTCCAGCCTCCGTCAATCTTAATGGAAGTGCCCGTCATCAACGCGGCGGCATCTGAACCCAGAAACACAACGGCACCCATGAGATCCTCGACTCGACCGAGTCGGCCAAGCTTGATTTTGGACAATACCTCATCTCGAAATGCTTTGCTTTCAAAGTAAGGAGCGGTCATCGGGGTTTCGATGAAGGTGGGGGCAATGCTATTGACGCGGATGCCCCGTGGCGCGAGCTCGATGGCCATGGCCTTCACAAGTCCCTCCACCGCATGCTTGGACGCGCAATAAAGCGTTCGCGCTGCCATTGCCACGTGACCCATCTGTGAGGTCGTGAAAATAATCGAACCCCGGATATGCTCCGCCAGCATTTTGCGAACAACGGCCTGTGCCGAGAAATAGGCAGCCTTGACGTTGAGATCCAGAACGATGTCATAGTCCGCCTCGGATACCTCGGCCATCAGCTTGGGCCTATTGGTGCCCGCATTGATCACCGCGATGTCGAAAGCTGGCTGTTGTGCAATCAATTCGCCGGCTCCGGCAATGTCGGTAACGTCCAGAACGAGCGCCTCCGCTTTGCCGCCACGATCCCTCAGCGCCGTCGCGACCTCCTCCACCTCGCTCCTGGTCCGCGCGGCAAGCACCGTGTCAGCCCCGGCCTCCGAAAGCGCCGTGGCCAAGGCCAGTCCGATTCCACGACCCGCGCCCGTCACCAACGCGCGACGCCCATCGAGCCGGAACGAGGGCGCCTTCGGCAGCGTGACGGGCGACGCGTTCATTCCGCGGCCTCAGCATAAGGAATGTTGCGCGCGCCATAGCGCCGCAATCTCACATTGGCCTGCTCGGCATGACTGAGGAATCCCTCCAGGACGCAAAGTCGCGAGCAATATTCCCCGATTATCACCGAGGCTTCGTCGGTGAGAACCTTTTGGTAGGTGCAGGTTTTCAGGAATTTGCCGACCCAAAGCCCGCCCGTAAAACGCGCCGTTCCCAAAGTCGGCAGGGTGTGGTTCGTGCCGATCACCTTGTCGCCATAGGCGACGTTCGTCCTCGGTCCGAGAAAAAGCGCTCCATAGTTGGTCATACGCTGCAGAAAGTAATCGGGATCGCGCGTCATGACCTGCACATGCTCGGAAGCGATGCGGTCCGCCTCGCTCACCATTTCGTCGTCGGTGTCGCAAACGATCACCTGGCCGAAATCGGCCCACGCCTGCTTTGCGATGGCTGCGGTCGGCAAGATGCCGAGAAGCCGCTCGACCTCGGCCATCGTTTGCGTCGCGAGTTGCTCCGACGTGGTCAGCAAGATGGCCGGCGAGTTCGGACCATGCTCGGCCTGCCCAAGCAGATCCGTGGCGCAGAGTTCGGCATCGGCCGTGTCGTCCGCGATCACAAGCGTTTCCGTCGGCCCGGCGAGCAGGTCTATGCCGACGCGGCCGAAGAGCTGCCGCTTGGCCTCGGCGACATAGGCATTCCCCGGGCCGACCAGAAAGTCGACCGGCGCTATCGTCTCGGTGCCGATCGCCATCGCGGCCACCGCCTGGATGCCGCCCAGCACATAAATCTCGTCGGCGCCCGCCAGAGCCATGGCTGCGATGACGGCCGCGGCCGGTCTTCCCTGGAACGGCGGCGTCATGGCGATAACCCGGTTCACGCCGGCCACCTTGGCGGTGACGATCCCCATATGGGCGGATGCCACAAGCGGATATTTGCCTCCCGGCACGTAGCAGCCGACCGAATTCATGGGAATGTTGCGGTGGCCGAGCACCACGCCGGGCAGTGTCTCGACCTCGACATCCTTGAGCGCGGCCTTCTGGACTTCCGCAAAGCGGCGGATCTGTGCCTGCGCGAAGCGGATATCGTCCAGCTGGCGGGAAGACAGCGCCTCGACGCATGCATCGATCTCGTCCTGCGAAAGGCGAAAAGACGGTGGCGACCACCGGTCAAACTTCTGCGACAGTTCCCGCAACGCAGAGTCGCCACGGGCCTCGACGTCGATGAGAACACTCTCGACCGCGCCGCGGACGGCGCTGGCATCGGTTGCCTTGGCTTCCGCGGACCGACCCGACTTCAGTATTCTGATCATGCAATTTCCTTCGCTCTGCGTTCTTTGCCGCCGGAGCCTTATCCACCCGGCGGGCTGCAATGGTGTCGAAAGGCGCGTTCCGCCTACTCAGCCTCATAGTTGCGGGCGAAGTCGTCAGGCGGAGTCGGCCCCCAGATGTAAAATGAATCCTCCGGGTCATGGTCCTTGGATTCCCAATCCATTTCGGCCGGGATGTAGTCGATGTCGCACGAGTATTCGGCGTAGCTGCCCCAGGGGTCGCGGATGTAATGGAAGAAGTTCGAACCCAGCACATGCCGCCCCAGTCCCCAGCCTCTCGAAAAACCCTTGTCGGCCATCTGCATCGCACCTTGCCCGACATTGTCGATCAGCGGCACGTCCCAGCTTGTATGATGCAGGCCGGGCGCCGATGATTTGACGAAGGCAAGCATGTGATGGTCGCTGCCGTGGCGGCCATGCAGGAATGCGATGTTGTCTCCCGACCGGTCGGATAGTCCCATGCCCAGGACGCCGGTGTAGAAATCGATCGCCTTCTGGACATCACGGGTGAAGATCAGGATGTGGGCAAGCCGGGTCGGGCGAACCTTCGCCGCCTTGCTGCGCAGCGGCGCGGCGACAATGCCGGCGGGCGTTGAGGCATGCCCCGACTGCGCCTTGAAGTCCGGCGATGTCTTGGCGCTCACGACCAACTCTATCAGGTTGCCGTCATGATCGCGGAACCACAGTCCATTGGATTCAAAGCCCTTGGGCGGAGATAGAAGCTCCATCCCTTTGGACTCCAGATGCAGTTTGAAACGCTGGAAATCGTCGTCGAAGACGCCGAAGGACAGATGCTGCAGCTGCTTGCGCGAACCCTGGACGAAGAAGCCCCAATTGTGGTCGACACCCTCGGTACGCACCGCATAGCCGGCACGGTGGCCGACCACGTCAAGGCCGAAAGCCTGATGGAAGCGCTCGGCCTCCTTGAGGTCAGGCACGGCCAGCACGAAGTGGTTGACGGAGTGGATGCCGAGGATGCCCTCGCCTCCTGCCTCAGGCTGCCGCTTGCGAATTGCCGTCATTGCTCATCCTCCACCTGCCGTGCCCAACGTCCTCACTTCCGCCGAACACGAGATACCGTTACGAAAAATATATTTTTAAGTCAATGATGCGATCTAACTACTTCCGCAAGGGCGTCGGCTGATATGCAATCAGACGCCACTGGCCCTTGCTTTTTCCCCACACCGCCATGCAGGAATTGTCGATCTCGCGGGCCGCGTTCCCCACAGTCGCCTTCGCGCGCATGATTCCCGCGACGATGGCACAGCTGTCACGGACGACGATGCGTTCACTGCTGTAGTGGATCTCGTGATAGATGAAGAACCGGTTCGCGACCTTCTTCAGATAGCCCGCCTTGTCGTCACGCTCTCCGAAAGAGTGCGTGTAGACCAGGTCGTCATCGAGAAGATCTTCAAGCGTCGCGACGTCGGACGCCAGCATTGCCGAATAGCGTTTCTGCTCAAGTGCCTCGATGAGGCGGCGAACCTCATCGGCAAGGTCGGCTTTTGGCAAGCTCATGGTTTTCCTCGCGATTTCAGGCAGCGATTGGCGCGGCGAACGGCATGAAATGCTCCGTCCAAAGGCGGGGCGGCAGCGCGCCCCAGCGGTTCACGACCTTGGGATTTGATAGGTTTTCGCCGGGGTCGGCAATCCTTGCCTGATGGTTCTCGTCCTCGATCACCTCCATCTCGGCGATGCATTCCACCATGAACCCGGACCGGTCGATGTAGTAGGCGAACAGATTGTCGCCGGCGCCATGGCGGCCAGGTCCCCAGACGAGGAAGCGCCCCTGTGCGTCAAGCGTATCCCCCAGCCGCTTGAAATCGTCGAAGCTGGCGAACTCCCAGCTGAAGTGGTGCAACCCGCTCGGTCCTTTGACGGTCGCGACTGTGTGGTGGCGGTTGTCGGCCGCACGCATCCAGACGATTTCATGGCCGGTGGTCCTCTCGGACTGTCGAAGCCCCAGCACGGCCTCGAGCTCCCGGCTGATCGCCTCCGAATCCCTGCTCGACAGGTTAACGTGATCGAGGCAGCGCGGGCGGATGCCCGGGCCTGTGTGACGGACCGGCTGCGTGAGCGGCATCGGCGTGTGGACCTCGAACACATGGCCCTCGCCGGTCGCGAAAGTGACGGAGCGCTCGATGCACGCAAGCGAGGGACGCTCGGACAGAACTCTGAGGCCAGCCTGTTCGGCACGGATGCGGACCGCGGCGACCGCCTCGGCATCGTGGGCCTGCAGCCCGATTGCTCGAACGCTGTCGCCATCGCCGGCATGCAGGACGAGTTCGGCATGACGCTGGTTCGAGGTCAGCAACGCTCGACCTCGCTCCCGCTCGACGACGCGGGCGCCTGCTATCGTGCAAGCGTCTTCTATCGCGGTATCTATATCCGCCACGTTGAGGGCGACATAACCCAGCCGCTGAACCATCGGTCTCATCAAATCCTCCCGAGATATGATTTTCCGGCCGCCGCCCGGATCACTTGACGATGCCGATCTTGGTCCTGTCTGTCGTAACGGCGACCGCAACCAGAATGATGATGCCGAAGGCGACGTCCTGCGCCGCCCCCGGCAGGCCCGCAATCGTGGCGCCGACACGGACCATGACCGCCGTGAGCCCGCCTATCAGGCTTGCCGACAGGCCGCCTACCCCGCCCGAGATCGCGGTTCCGCCCGCCACCACGCCGACCAGCGCAGGCAAGAGCAGGTTGCTCGCCATCGTCGGCGCGCTGTAGAGGGTCTGCGACAGAAGCATCATCCCTCCGAGAGCGGCGCAGACCGACGAGATCGCGAACGCGCAGCTTCGGATCAGATCGCGCCGGACGCCGGACATATAGGCAGCCAGCTCGCTCGCCCCGAAGGCGTAGATATCCCGGCCGACACGCGTGAAGCGCAGCAAAAGGGACAGGAATGCCCACACCGCGACCACCGCGAGGAACGCGTTGGGCACGCCATGCGTCCTGCCGCCGAGAAAGTCGAGCGGCGCAACTCCAGGACTGAGGCCGACGGTCGAGGCGTTGCTGAGATAAAGGGCCAGGCCCGAAAACAGGCCAAGCGTCCCAAGGGTCATCACGAAGGAAGGAATCTGAAGCCGCCCGATCAGCCACCCCTGGGCGGCCCCGATCCCTGCCGCTCCAACAAGCACCATCGGCACGGCGGCCGAACCGAATTCGGGGACAAGCAGCGCCACGACCACCGCTGAAAACGACGCCATGGCAGCTGCCGACAGGTCGATGCAGCCGAGCAGCACCGGAAGGGTGCTGCCGATAACCAGGATCAGCAGCGGCGCTGCATCGAAGAGCAGCGCATTGATCGCGCGCCATTTGAGAATACCCGGCGCGATCCAGATCACAGCCGCAAACACCAGCACGAGGACAATGGCCGGCCCGCAAGCGCGCAGCAGGTCGCCGGCGGATCGGATGGATGGGAACATTCGGGCGAGTGTGGGGGTCATGAACGGCTCCGATGGGAGGTGCAGTCTCGATCGAGAGGGTCGCGGCGCGTGCTCATACCATCGCCCTCACGATGTCTTCTTCCGACGGCCGTTTGGTTTGCACGTCATCGAAGCGCTGGCTGAGCCTCCCGTCCCGCAACACCAGGATCGTGTCCGAGAGGGTCACCATCTCATCCAGCGTGTCGCCGACGAAGACGATCGACAGGCCGTCTTCGGCCAATTGACGGATCGCGTTGAAAAGATCGGCGCGCGCTCCGGGATCGAGACCGCGGGTTGGATGATCGAGCACCAGCAGCCGCAGCGAGCGGCCCAGAAGCCATTTGCTGAGCACGGCCTTCTGCTGATTTCCGCCGGAAAGCTGGTCGATGCGGTGGTCGAGCGACGGCGTTTTGATCTTGAGCCGCTCAACCCAGTTCGCCGCCTCGCGCCGTTCGCGCCGCTTCGACAGCAAGAGCCCGCCATAGCCATAGTCGGACCCGAAGGTTACGGTCATGTTCTGGCAGACACTCATCCCTTTCATCATCGCTTCCGCCTTACGCTCGGCCGGGACATAGCCTATGCCGAGACCGACGGCGCCGCTTGGACAGCTGACACGCACCGGCCGACCCTCATATTCGATGTGGCCGCTATGGCTGTCCTCGACGCCGAAAATCGCGCGGCAGACCGCCTCGGCGCCGGATCCCTGGACGCCGATCAAGCCGACGATCTCCCCGGACGCGACATCGAAGGTCACATCCTCGACTTTGCCCGGTACCGTCAGGTCGCGCACTGCCAGTCGCTTCGGCGCGTCCTTGCCCGGCGGGTTGCTCCGCGGCAGCACCGAGCCCGCGCGCTGGCGTCCGACCATCAGCTCGTACAACTCGTCGGGGTCGGTCTCGCCCTTCACTCTTTCGGCGACATTGCGTCCGTCGGAAAGCACATAGACCCGGTCGGAGATCGCCAGCACCTCGTCCATGCGATGCGAGATGAAGACGACCGATGAGCGCATCTTCAGTCGCCGCACCTGCCTGAACAGCGCCTGGATCTCGGTCGGCGTCAGGACCGATGTCGGCTCGTCGAACAGGACGACGAGATGGCCCTCCACCAGTTCCTCAAGCGACAGCACTTTGGCCAGTTCGGCCATCTGGCGCTGCGCGAAGGTCAGCTGGTCGACGGGCGTATCCGGCGCGACATCGAGTTCGACCTTGTCCAGTTGGATGCGGGCCGCATCGTTCATCCGGCCGCGCCGATAGAATCCGAAGCGGCTGAAGTCGGTCGGCTTGTCGATGAAAAGGTTCTCGGCAACGGTGAGATTGCCGATGAGCGACTGCTCCTGATGGACAAGACCAATGCCCGCTCGCGCGGCCTCCAGGGGAGAGCCGAAGCGCACGGGCGAACCCCGCAGACGCATTTCCCCGGCGCTTGGTTGATGGAGGCCGCCTATGATCTTCATCAATGTCGACTTGCCCGATCCGTTCTGGCCGATCAGGCCGAGAACCTCGTGCTGACGCAGCTCCATGTCTATCTCATCGACAGCGAGCACGCCGGGGAAGCGCTTGGAGATATTTTGCAGTGACAGGAGTACGGTCATTTTACCACTCTGGTCTTGCGCCGCAGGTGCCAGGTGGACGCGGCGACCGCGACGACGATCACCACCCCTTCGATGGCTTTCTGCAGCAGAGGGTTGGCTCCCGTCTGCACGAGCCCGTTGCGCAGCGTGACGAGAACAAGGACGCCGACGAGCGAATGCAGCACGCCGCCCCGGCCGCCGGACAGCAACGTGCCGCCGATCACGCAAGCGGCAATTCCGGGGAAGAGCAGCCCCTCTCCCGCCAGGGGATTGCCGACGCCGATCTGCGCCGCGGTCAAGATGCCGGCCAATCCGGTCAGGCATCCGCAGATGGCAAAGGCGCCGACCTTGTAGACGTTCACGTTCACGCCGGCCAAACGGACAAGCGCCTCGTCGGCGCCGATGGCAAAGCCGATACGGCCAAGCTTGGTGCGCCGCTCGACAATGAAGGCGACGAGAGCGAGCGCCATGGCCAGGTACACCAGCGCGCTTAGGCCTAGATGTTTGTGCAGGGCCAATCCGACAAAGCCGCCGTCGAGGATTTGCGGCTGCCTCGAGGGAAAGAGCAAAGCCGCCAGGCCGAGCGTGATCAACCACATCGCAAGCGTGACGATGAGCGACGGCATCCGCAGATGGGCATACAGGATCCCGTTGAGAGCACCGACGGCCAGGCCCGCGGCCAGAGCGACCGCGATCGCACCCGCGCCAAGGTCATGTGCCGTGACGCTGTTCGCGATTAGGATTGAAAGCAGGATGTTGGCGAGCGGAGCCACTCCCTCGCCCGACAGGTCGATCGAACCTTGCACCAGCACGAAAGTCATCCCGATTGCGACCACGGCGGGAACCGCCGCCGACTCCAGGATCGCCTGCAAATTGGCTGCCGAAACGAAATTCGGGGTCAGGCTGGCGAACACCAGAACCATTGCAAGCAGCGACACTATGGGGCCGGCCGATTTCAAGACACCGAGTCCGGTGTGCCCAGATCGCCGTTGCATTCCGGCTTCCCCGCGTCGCGGGGAAGCCATTGCGCTGGTGTCGTGGGCGTGCAATTGCGCCTGGGTCATGGTGCGGCTCAGTTCACGCCGACCGGGATCTGACCCTTTGACCGGGCCCAGAAATTCTTCTTCAACGCGTCATAGGAGAAGTCGGCCGGATTCGGCTGGGCCGAGAGCATCGCATCGACATTGTCCTTGGTCGCAAGCGTTTGCACCAGGTAGAAGTCGCGCTGAGCCTGCGCCAGGTCGCCGATCTTGAGGTCTCCCGAGGCCACCGCGTAGGCAAGAGCTGCCGCCACGGCTCCGTGCAATTGCGAGCTGATCCGCATGCTGGACAGCATCTCGCCGGATTTGATCAGCTTCAGCACGTCGCTGGATCCGTCGGAGCCGGTGACAGGGACCTTGCCCACCAGGCCCTTCTCGCGCAGCGCCGCGACCGCGCCGAGCGCCATGCCGTCATTTTGCGCGAAGACACCCTTCAACTGGTCCCCGTAGCGCGCAATCCATGTACGGGTGATGTTTTGACCTTCCGTCTGCCCCCAATTGCCGATCTGGGTGTCGAGGATCGTCATGCCGGGGCATTCCGAGACCGCCTTCAGGAGGCCGATCTCCCGCTGCTTCGACGGCGGATTGTCCGGCGTCCCTTTGAGGACCGCGATGCCGCCCTTGCCGCCAATCGCCTTGCACAGCGCCATGCCGTTCTGATAGCCGGAATCGACACCGTCGAAGGAAATGTTGGCGATCCATGCATCGGAAGCCGTATCCCAGGGATGGATCTCCTCAGGACGATTCCACATCGTCGTCATGAAAGCGCCGCCGGCTTCCGCCCGCTCGACGAATGCCTTGGTGAAAGCGGTCGAGTCCGGGAACCAGGCGAATGCGCAGCCTTCGCAGCCGGCTGCAAGTATCGCCCCCAATTGCTGCATGTGCTTCTGGCCGTCGAACCCGCTCTCGTAGACCTCGAGCTTGGCGCCGACGGAGTTTGCCACCTGCTCCGCGCCCCAGATGACTTCCTGCCAATACTCGCTGCTGGTCGTCCCGACGGCCAGATAGATGGTCTTTGGTTTTTCTTGGGCCATTGCGCCGTGGCCGGCCATAGGGCCAACGGCGATTGCCACAGCCGCCACTACCGCGGCTGAAATCCTTTTCAGCAGTTTCACTTCATCCTCCCGATGATCGTGTTCATGCGACGGGCCGTCCTCTACGGCCCTGCAGAGGATACATTTCCTCAAAAAATCTATTTTGTAAAGACTAATAAATTATCTAAAAGGAAAAGTGATAATCGATACCTGCGCAACCGATAGGAGGATTCGGCCATGGGAACAGGAGAAACCGTGCTTGTCACAGGCGCCACGGGGCGGACAGGCAAAGCGGTGATCGCCGCGCTTGCCGCGCGCGGAGCGCGCGTTCGCGCCATGACCCGCACGCTGGCGGGAGAAGACAGCCTTCGCGCTGCAGGCGCGCATGAGGTCGCAGTTGCCGATCTCGGGGATCGCTCGTCGCTCGATAGCGCAGTATCGAGAGTTGCGCGGCTCTACCATATCGGACCGCGTTTCAATGACCGCGAGATAGCGTTGGGAGCCAACATCATCGCGGCCGCCCGCGCCGCCGGTCTAAGGCATTTCGTCCTTCATTCGGTCTTCCATTCGCAATGCCGAACCATGATCCACCACCGGCAGAAGCTTCGGCTGGAGGAGATGCTGATCGAATCCGGCCTGCCCTACACCATCCTCCAGCCGGCGATGTACATGCAGAACATCGCGCTCGAATGGCCGAAGATCGAAACCGAGGGCATCTATGAACGCCCCTACCGGACAGACCTTCCCATGGCGATGGTGGATCTCGCCGATCTGGCCGAGGCGGCGGCGGTCGTGCTCACGACAGAGCGCTACATCGGGGGCACGTATGAACTGGTTGGCGGCGAGCCGCTTTCACACGCCGGCATGGCGAAGGTGCTGACCGGACTTTTGGGCAAGCCGGTTCGGGCGTCGCGCTATGCACCGGCGGAATGGCGACGCCGCAACCGCGGCCGCTTTCCGGAGGACTACCTTCGGATCTATGCGGCGATGTGCCGGCATTATGACCGCTTCGGTCTGCCGGGTGGCAATCCGGCGGCGGCATCGATGATCCTCGGCCGCGAGCCCGCCGCCTTCGAGGATTTCGCCCGCCGCTTCGCGGCGGAACGAAAGACAGGATAGCATGCGAGCGTCCGGACCGTTTTGTCCGGCCCAGGTGTCAGGCTGTTGCCAGCCTCACGCCGGCCTCGGCCAGTACCTTGCGGGAGGTATCTCCCGAACGCTCTCCAGCCTCTGTCGCCGACAGCGCGTCGGCTTCCAGCGAGAAGACTTCGGGGCCGACATGGCGGAGGTTGCCTTTGCCCGCGACGATCTTGATGATCTCCACGACGTCGAATTCACCCTCTCCCGGGAAATTCCGATAGTTGATCGTATCGTCGAAGAGCGAATTGCCCACCTGCCGCCGCACGCCGTCATCGATCTGCATTCCAGCCAGGTGCCTGGCCGGCAGGCTCTTGAGCAGGTCGAGCTCGTATGCGCCCTTGGAAAAGTGCCATACGTCGACAAGGATGCCGGCATTGGATGGATTAACGCCGCTGACGATCGCCCAGGCATCGGAAAGATTGGGCATTCCCCAGAACGGCATGAATTCAAGATCGATCCAGTAACCCTGCGCCTTGGCGCGCTCGCAGAGCCGCCCGAACCCATCGATCAGCCGGGAGAGCTCAACCGTTCCCTTGTCATAACCGGCAACCGCCAGGATCGACGTCAAACCGAGTTTCTCACACATGCGAAAAGAGTGATCGGTGCTGACGTCGAAGCGGGCGCGCAGCTCCGGCGAACATTCGGCAGGGACTCGGATGGGCGCCCAGTCGGTGAGCGAATCCAGGTAGCGCAACGGAGCGCCGACATCGGCGGCCATCGCCTTCATGTCCGATGGAGTAAGCCCCGACTCCAGTGCATCGAGGTAGGTTTCGGGCGCGATGGCAAGAGCGGTAAAGCCGCCTGCCCTCGCGGCTTCCACATGCCCCCGAAACCCATGTGCGCGCGCGGAGGCGGGCCAGAAGACGAAATCGACAGGTGCAGTCATCACAATCCCTCGCTTGTCTTTTCCTGGCGTCGCAGATTCCCGCCAGCCACGGCGGAATGCCGCGCCGGTCGACGCCGTGACGGGGGCAGCCTCTTCATCACCCGATGAGTGGACCGCAACGCCGTCGGTCAACTTGCAGCCGATGTCAGGCGGCTTCGGCCGTGCCGAAACGATGCGGAATACCCGCCTTGTCGAAGACATTGGCGAGCGCGACCCGGCTCCGGTTGCCGATCTCCTCGGCCGACAGCGTGTCGTAGAGTCCGGAGAAGGTCTCAGGTCCGTAACGGTTGAGCCCGCCGATGCGGTGAAGTTGCTGGAGCAGCTCGACCACCGGGAAGCCGCCAGTGCCGGCGTCCACGCGATGGAAGATGCAGTCGTTCAGCAGCGACAGGCCCGGCCTCAGCTTTGCATCGGCATCGGCGATCTGCACGGTGGAGATCTTGTCGCCGGGGATCGTGTCGAGCAGCGCCGGGTCAGGCTTTCCGCGCAGATAGTGCCAGAAGTCGAATACAAGGCCGCTGTTGTCGCGATCCGCGGTCTTGATGATCTTCCAGGCTGTCTCAAGGTCGGGAAGGCCCCAGAACGGGATGAATTCGAGGTCGCAGCGCCAGCCCAGGCCGGCTGCCCGGTCACAGGTCCTGATAAAGCCTTCGACGAGCTGATCGATCGAGACCTGGCTTTCCGGACAGGTGATGATGCAGCTCATGGAGTCGACACGAAGCGCCTCGCCGATACGAAAGAAGTCGTCTTCGTCAAAGCCGAAAAAGCCGAGCGAAAACGCGGCCGGATCGAGATTGTCGGGCAGCCAGTGCGTTGCCCAGCGCGAATAGGGATCGAGCTGGGTGAGCTTCACCCCCTCGTCATCCGCCATGAGCAGCATGTCCTTCGTCGTGATGCCGTCAGCAAGCCAGCGGCAATAATGCCATGGCGTGATGGAGATGGCATCGCAGCCTGCCAGCCGCGAGGCGCGCAGCTGCTCCTTCAGCGGCAGCGACCGCACCGTTCCCACCCACATGATCGTCGACGACTTGTCCATACTCTCCTCCTTGTCGCAGCCAGGCGCGAAGCAATGGCGCCTCAAAAACCTTCGAATACAATCTTGCCGTTCACGGAACCGGCCTCGATATCCCGGTGGGCCTGGATCAGCGCGTTCGCCGAGGCCGGCCCCAGGCGCCGCGCCAGCGTGGTTCGCACCTGCCCTGCATCGACGAGCTGCGCCAGCTTGCGCAGAATTGCGCCCTGCTCGGCCATGTCCGGGCGCTGAAAGACCGGCCGCGCCATCATTGAATGCATATGCACAGTGATGCACTTTGTTTTCAACGTAGCGAGCGGAAACGGATCGGGATCATCGAGAACGCCGATCGACCCGAACGGCTGAACCAGATCCACGAACTGGCTCTGATGGCGAGGCGTCTGGGCCAGGGCCATGACGAGATCCACGCCCTTGAAGCCCAGCGCCTCCACCTGTGGTTTCAGCGGCTGCCGGTGGTCGATCACATGGGCGGCGCCGAGTTCCCGGCACCAGTCTGCCGTCTCCGGCCGGGACGCCGTCGCGATCACCGTCAAATCGGTCAAGGCGCGCGCGAGCTGGATCGCCATGGAACCGGTCCCACCGGCGCCGCCGACAATCAGCAGGGTACGTCCATCAGAGGCCGGTTTGGGACGGGCGCCAAGCCTGTCGAACAGAAGCTCCCAGCTTGCCAGCGTGGTCAGCGGCAAGGCCGCCGCCTGCGCAAAATCGAGACTCCTCGGCATCGCCGCGACGATCCGCTCATCCACAAGCTGGTATTCTGCATAGCTGCCCTGGCGAACGACCGAGCCGGCGTAAAACACGGCATCGCCTGTCTTGAAGTTCGCCACCTTCGAGCCCCCCGCCACAACGACCCCGGCGGCGTCGTAGCCGGGTACTTTGAGCGCACCGCCCGGGTCGGCTATGCGCCTGAGCTTGGCGTCGAGCGGATTGACCGAAATGGCCCTTACTTCGACCAGAAGGTCGCGATCCTGCAATTCGCTCGGTCGGGACAGTTCGACATCGATAAGCGCATCCGGCGCGTCGACGGGCCCGGCCTTGGTGAATCCGACTGCCTTCATCCGGCTGCTCCTAGAACAGATTGCGGATCGAGCCGCCATCGACGCCCCAAACCGATGATGTGACGAAGGATGCCCGCTCCGAGGCGAGGAAGACGATGATGTCGGCAACCTCCTCAGGTTCGCCCATGCGCTCAAGCGGCAGTTGCCGAAGTTTCATTTCATGGTCGACCGCCTGGCGCGGCGGCATGCCATGAACCTCCGCAAGCTTGTCCGCAAACCCTCCCGGCCGGGACCACAGAGGGCTCCAGACCGGCCCAGGCGCGACCGCATTCACCCGCACGTGGGGGGCCTCGGCGCGTGCCAGGCTTTTGGTGATGCTCACCAGAGCGGTCTTTAAGGCGGCATAGTCGGCTGGAATGGTCTCAGGCTGGCGGGCGAGATCGGACGTGTTGTTGACGATCGCGCCGCGGCTTTCACGCAGCCGAGGCAGCAGGGCGCGCGTCATGCGGATATTGCTGAGGAAATTGACATCGAATGTGCGTTGCCAGTGTGCGTCGGTCAGCAGATCGAACGGCTGCGCGTCGACAATGCCGACATTGTTGACCAGGACATCCAGTTTGCCGTTCCCGGCCGGGAACACGTCGGCAATCCCCTGTCCAACGCCTTGCGCCGACGATAGATCGGCGACCGCAAGCGTGATGCCCACGCCCGTCGCTGAGGCTGATGCAGCCGTCTTCTCCAGGCCCGCCGCGTCCATATCGATGAGCCGCAGGTCCGCCCCCTCCCTGGCAAACGCGAGCGCCGTCGCCCTGCCTATGCCGCTTGCCGCGCCCGTTATGAGCACGGTCTTTCCCTTCAATCCGGTGTCCATCGATCCCTCAGGCAGTGGTTGCTTCGCGCCCGTGCGCCACGCAGGCGCAGCAACGCTGGTTGTGCAGTTTTCCGGAGCGTTGCTTCCGGCTTTCGATCAGGCGGCCTTACCGGCCATGTCCTCACGGCGAACTTCGTCGCGGATCGGATTGACCAGCTTTCCAAGCCCCTCGATCGAGACTTCGCACTTGTCGCCGTCCTTCATCAACAGTCGCGGATTGCGGGCCCATCCGATGCCGGCGGGGGTGCCGCTGACGATCAGGTCGCCGGCTTCGAGCGTGATCGCCTCGCTGATCGTCTCGATGAGGGTGGCGACATCGAAGAGCATGTCGTCCGTGGTCGCCGATTGGACGACCACATCGTTGAGCCGCGTCTCGAGCCTCAGCCCCTTGCCGCCGGCCGGCACTTCATCGGCAGTCACCAGCGCGGGGCCGAAGCCGCCTGTGGAATCGAAATTCTTGCCCACTGTCCATTGCGGTGACTTGAACTGGTATTCACGGACCGATCCTTCGTTGAAGATCGAATAGCCGATCACGTGGTCATGGGCGCGCGACTTCGGGATGTGGCGACCGCCCCGCCCTATCACAACCACCATCTCGCCTTCGAAATCGAGGCTGGTCGAGGCAAGCGGCCGCACGATCGGCTGGTTGTGACCCACCAGCGTGGTGGCGAAGCGAGCAAACAGCGTCGGGTAATTCGGCTGTTCGTATGGCGACTCCTTGGTATGGTCGGCATAGTTCAGCCCAACGCAAATGATCTTCGGCGGCCGCGCCAAAGGCGGAAGAAAAGTGACGGCATCGGGATCAAATTCCGCGCCCTCGGCGAGCTTATGGCCCACGCGCAACAATTCCTCCGGACCTTCGGCTATCAGATGCTCCAGGTCGAGCGTGCGATCCGAGCCGGCAGCAATCGAGCCGCGCAGCCGACCCGCCCTTTCCACGGCCAAGCCTCGTTGACCCCCCAATTCGAACCTTACAAAGCGCATGCGTTTCCTCGCTCACAGTGTGCTGCTTGTTGAGGCAAGGATTTTCCAAAAAATAAGATATGTCAACAAAAAATCTATTTTTCCGTTGACCATCTGATCAACGCATGGATAGTAGTCATATCGAGCGGGTTGGTGGAGGAGCCAGCTTGCGCCGTCATGCCTGCTGTCGGCTGCATGGCGCCAAAAAAGACAGCCAGGGAGGATGGATCATGAAGGCCCTTCGTTTTCACGCCGCGCGCGATCTGCGGCTGGAGGATATAGACCCGCCCGCCGCCCCGGAGCCGAACGAGGTCATCGTTGCGGTCAGCCACTGCGGGATTTGCGGGACCGACATTCACGAATATCTGGACGGGCCGATATTCGTGTCGACGCGGCCGCACCCTCTCACCGGTGCGACGGCACCGCTCGTGCTTGGCCACGAATTCTCAGGCAGAATCGCCGCGGTCGGTCGCGGTGTCAGCCGCTTCTCTGACGGCGACCGGGTTGCGATCCTCCCCCATCTCAACAAGCCGGGAGACTATTTCGTGCGCCGCGGGATCGGCCACATCAGCGATACGACGGCTTTGGTGGGCCTCTCTTCGGCTTATGGCGGCATGGGGGAATATGCGGTCCTTCCGCAGGACAACATCGTCAAATTGCCGGATAGCGTGAGCGACGAGCAAGGCGCGCTTTTCGAGCCGATGGCCGTGGCCATCAACGCGATCGATCGGGGCGGCGTCGATGCCGGCAGCACCGTTTTGGTGACCGGCGCGGGTCCGATCGGCGTCCTTGTGGCAATGGCCGCGAAAGCTGCCGGCGCATCGAGGGTGGTGGTGTCCGAAGCCAATCCCGCACGCCGCCGCAGGCTGGAATCTCTCCAACTCGGCTACGAGATCGTCGACCCCACTTCGGCGAATTTTGGCGATGCCGTAATGGGGCCGACCGAGGAAGGCCTGGGTGTCGACGTGGCGGTTGAATGCGCGGGCAACGAGCGTGCCTTGGCCGACTGTATCCGGCTTGTGCGGCGCGGCGGAACAGTGGTTCAGGTGGGCATCTTCGTTGATCCTCCCCGCGTGGACATGCGCTTGCTTGTTTCCAAGGCCGTGACGCTGACAACGAGTTGGGGCTTTCCGATCACCATCGGCCCCCGCGTCGTCCAGATGATCGCCGTTAGACAGGTCCAGCCTGAAAAAATCATAACGGGTCGGGTGACGATGGCTGACGCCATCGTCCGAGGCTTCGATACGCTTGCACAGCCGGACCAGGACCATCTGAAGATTCTCATCGCGGTCGGTGCTTAGACCCTGCAGCGTCACGACTTTCATAGACAGAAGGAGGAAGAACAATGGGCCGTCTCGAGGGCAAAGTGGTGCTTGTGACCGGTGCAGCACAAGGGATCGGCGCGGCGATCGGAAAGCTATTCGCCGCCGAGGGTGCCGTGCTTTACCTGACCGACGTCCAGCCGTCACCGAAAGGCGAGCTTCAGCCCGGCACGCAGTATCGTCGGCTGGACGTTTCGAAAGAAGATGACTGGCGCTCCATCGTCACGGAGATCGTCGAGCGTCACGGTCGTCTGGATGTCCTCGTGAACAATGCCGGCATTGTCGAGCACTATGGCCAGATAGACGCCACCAGCACCGAGGCCTGGCACCGCGTCATCTCAGTCAACCAAACGGGAACCTTCTTCGGCATGCGCGAGATTGTCCCGGTCATGAAGCGCAACGGCGGAGGGTCTATCGTGAATTTTTCGTCGATCTGGGGCACCACGGGCGCTGCTGGAGCAGCACCTTACCAAGCCGCGAAAGGTGCAGTGCGCACGATGACAAAGAATGCGGCCATCAGCTACGCCAAGGACAACATCCGAGTAAACTCGGTCCATCCAGGCATCATTTGGACGCCGCTGATCGAAGGCCAGAGCAAGGAGATGAACGACAGCATCATCGCCGTGACGCCGATGGGTCGCGCGGGCGAGCCCGAGGAGATCGCATTTGGCGTGCTCTATCTGGCGAGCGACGAATCCTCTTTCGTGACAGGCTTAGAGCTGAATATAGATGGTGGCTACCTGGCACAGTAATCGATAACTGCCTCCTAGTCTGCGAAATTGAATCCGGAGCAACCGAGCCGACGGATTTGCATACTGCAAGGCTGCCAGCCGTCTTCCTGCGTCCTTCCTCAAGTGCCGAATCGTCTGCTTCCGGGCAATGCGAACAAAGCTCCGAACGGCTGACATGGGCGCAAAGCAGCCTTCAGCCCGCGCTATGTCCGGCGGAATGTGGCGAGTGTGCGGCCACTAATCCTTGCCGCCCATCAGTTCATCAAGGATGCACCTGGCCGGGAGCGCCGGCCAGGCAGAAGTGCGAGGCTGCGGTCCGTTCTGTCGCGAACGCCCCGCTTCGAGTATCCGACGTGAAATGGCCTCCTGCTGATGACGCAGGTGATCACTCAGAAGCTTGTTGCGGGTAATGTAGCCCGCATTTACGCCTGGGATCGAGTGGTTCATCAGAAGGTGAACATCGAGCTCCGCCACACCCGCGGCTTGAGCGATTGTGCGGAACGTCTGCCGCAGGTCATTGCCCCATTTCGACAAATCGTCGCGCTTTTCCTTGTGTTCAATCATGTGACCGCTTCTGCTGTCCGCCGGGAAGAGCCATTCACGCGATTGCTCTGCATAGAGGGCGCGGCCAATGCGCATCACTCGAACCAGACAGCGGATCATGGGCTTCGACAGCGGTATGTCGAAAGCCTTGACCTCGCCGCCCTTCGGCCTGGGTATGTGCAGGACACGGGCGCGAAAATCGACATGCTCTACCCGCGCTTTCCTGAATCGCTTCAGGGCGGTGGCCCGAAAGCAGCATGAACAGATGAAACTCCCGCCGGACGGGGTTCTTCAGAGCCGCGAGCTGGGTGAACCACCCTTCGAGATCCGATAGCCCAAGCGCGCTATTGCGTCGGTGTTCGGCATTCCAATCTATGGCTGAGACCGGGTTATCCGCGGGCAACGTGCGGGCGACTTTGCGGGCATGGTTGTAGATGGCGCGCAACGTTCGCATGCAACCATTGGCGATGTAGGCGCCGTTTTCCTTGGTCAACTTCTCGTGCCGTGCCGTTACCAGGGCGGGATCATTGCCGAGCTTGGAAAGGGGTTCATCAAGCCAGTCGGCCAGTAGACGCTCGGCGTGATCGCGATAGTTGTTGATCGTTCCTTCGCTTCGGCCCTTCTTCTTCATATGCCCGTCTCGGTAGCGTTCCCAGGCAATGCGCAGCGTAGGGTTCCCGATCGATGACAGATCAACCTCGGCAGGGCCTCGCTTACGGGTCGACGTGCGAGGGTCAATTCCACTGGCGATCTTCCCGAGAATGTTCTTGGCCTTCGCCCGCGCCGCTCGCGTCGTGAGTTCTCCGACCTCAGCAACCTTCATTCGGACGGACAGCCGATGTCCCGCCTTCCTCCGCTCACCCTGGACAACGAATGTCTTTCGCCGTTTGCCCACAAGCACCATGAAGCCCTGGAGCTCGGTATCCCGGGCAAAATATTGACCTGAATTTCGCCGGCCTAAGGCTCGCGACGGCGCGGTCGGTGAGAGGGATCCGAAGGTCTGTCATGAAATTAGTACGGCATTTAGTACGGCAATTGCGCGATTGTCGATCTCGCTCGATCTGTCGGTTTATTTACGCCATCATATCCGCGCAGTACGAAAAATGCAACAATTTTAGTAAGTTAGAATAGGATCAATCGTACAGCGATCGGCATTGGGAAACAAAGGGAAAGATCGTCTAACAAATTCCTAATCTGTAGGTCACAGGTTCGATTGTCGGGATCACCATAGTTTTCAATGGTTTGGCTCGGAAATCGCCGTACTATTTTTGCCCAAAAAGTACGGCAAATTTTGCAGACCTTCAAACTTTGGGCCATGAGCGACCTCCCTTATAGCTGTCGGTGAACGGTGAAATGGGACCGAAAGCGGTCTGTCGGTCTTCCGTAGTGATATGTCGAAAGGCGACATTTCAGGCGGGCAGGATGGACGCCGCAAGGCGCGACCTCTTGTTCTGGCGCCCAATTGACTTTGTGCATGGTCGCCAAATTTGGCCTCAGGATTTTCCACATCTGCGCATCGCTAGCGTAAGCTCCGCTTAACAACAACGGCAGTTTTTTCGGCGTTTACAATGTCCGGCCGAAGTCGGACGTTCCCCTCAACAAGAGCATGTCCGGGCGGGTCGTGCGGTAACCAGATCGCCGCAGCCACGGATGCCAACGGAGGGTTTTCCTTATGAGCAAGAAGCAGATGAAGCTGGGGCTCTCCATGCGCTACATGGGATACCACGTGGGCGCATGGCGGCATCCGGATACCGTCAAGGGCGGAAATTCTATGCTTCAGTCCTTCCTCGGCGTCGCTCAGACGGCGGAGCGTGCCAAGTTCGACATGCTGTTCCTCGCGGACGGAATTGGTGTGCGGCTGGATGACAAGCCGAAAGGCTCGCTCTGCCGCTCGCATCACAACGTCGAGCTGGAGCCGCTGACGTTGCTTTCGGCGTTGGCCGCGCTTACGCGAAACATCGGCCTCGTCGCCACGGCATCAACTACCTATAACGAGCCCTTCCACATTGCGCGCAAGTACGGTTCGCTGGACCAGATCAGCGATGGCCGGGCGGCATGGAATGTCGTGACCTCCTGGTCGGATCAGGAGGCCTGGAACTTTTCGATGAGCAAGCAGCTCGATTACGACACCCGCTATGAGCGGGCCGCGGAATTCGTCGATGTCGTTACCGGTCTCTGGGATAGTTGGGACGAGGACGCATTTGTGATCGACAAGGAGTCCGGCATCTTTTTCGACGACCGCAAGATGCATGTGCTCAACCATGTCGGAAAGCATTTCTCCGTCCGCGGACCGCTCAGCGTCCGCCGTTCGCCCCAGGGTCGGCCGATCCTTGTGCAGGCAGGCGTATCGGAGCCAGGGCAGCAGATCGCGGCCGAGTATTGTGATATGGTCTTCATGGCCAAGAACGACCTGAAGTCCGCCCAAGACTATTATTCGTCGGTCAAGAATCGGCTCGACGGCTTCGGCAGGAAAAAGACCGATCTCCTGATGATGCTCGGCCTGACACCGATCGTCGGCCGCACCCGCGAGGAGGCGCAGGAAAAGTATGAAGAACTGGAATCGCTGATCGATCCGGTCGTCGGCCTGCAGCTGCTCTATCGGTCGTTCGGCGACCTCTCGCACTTGCCGCTTGATGGTCCGGTACCGAAACCGGATCTCGACAAGGTCGGCCTCAAGAGCAGCGCGCAGATGTATTACGAACTGGCCCAGAAGCAGAACCTGACCATCCGCCAGCTTTATAAAAAGCTTGGCATGGCGCAGGAACACAAGACGGTTGTCGGCACCGCGAAGGACGTCGCCGACGAGATGGAAAGCTGGTTCGAGGCCGGTGCTGCGGACGGCTTCAACATCACGCCGACGCACCTGCCGCAGGGCATTGATGATTTTGTCGAACTGGTTTTGCCGGAACTGCGCCGGCGCGGCCTGTTCCGCGACGAATATGAGGGCCGCACGCTGCGCGAGAACCTCGGACTACCGTTGCCAAAGAGCCGCTACGACGCTGATGCTTCAGCAGTTGCGCGTCTCGCCAGCTGATCACGATCGAACGAGTCCACGACATGCAGGCGAACGTCAGTCGAGAACCCACGATGTCCGAAAGTGCTACTCGTCTACCGATTGAGTCGGCCGATCCCGCGGAGGACAGCAGGCTGTTTCGCAGATGCCTCGGTCTCTACGGAACAGGTATTGCCATCATCACAATGGAGAACGCTGGTCAGCGGGCGGCGGTTACGGTGAACTCCTTCGCGTCCGTTTCACTCGATCCGCCTCTTGTGCTCTGGTCGATCAGCCACGCGTCCCGCAGCTATCCGTTGTTCAAGGCTGGCGGTCCGTTCGCCGTGAATATCCTCGCCTCCACCCAGATGGGGGTATCGCGGCACTTTTCCAGCAAGATCGAGGACAAGTTTGCAGATGCGGACTGGAGTCCGGGCCAGCATGGCTCACCGCTGCTTCATGGCTGCCTCGCTCACTTCGAGTGCGAGACCTACGCGCAGGTGGAAGGTGGCGACCACACCGTCCTAATAGGGCTGGTACGCCGGGCCAGCCGGTTCGAGGGGGAGCCGCTTCTGTTCGCGCAGGGCCAATACTCGGTCGCCTACGCCCATCCGGAGGTATCTGCAGCGCCCGAAGTCAGTGGTCCCAAGCCTGAAATGCCTTCGCAGGCAGGGATTATCCCGCAGATTTTCGAGGCGCATCATCTGCTGTCGGCGGTGTTCGACGAGCACAGACACGCGGAAGGCCTTGATATCCCGGTGGCCCGCGTCATCGCCTGCGTCTATGACATTCCAGGCCTGAAGGCGGAACAAGTGGCGCGCGTCACCTATCTCGGACAGCGCGACACAGAGGACGCCCTCGCGACGCTTGCCGAGCGCGGGATGCTTGTGAGCGGCACGGCTGGAGAACTGACACTCACCGAGGCCGGAAAGCGCCTGCGCGAAGCGATCCAGACCCGCTGGCGGAACTTCCAGCGAGACCAGATGGCGGGCATACCGGAGGCGGACCTTCGTACCACGCAGAAGACGCTGTCCAAGCTTATTTCGCAGAACCGGGCCCCAAACTGATGAGTTGGGACTATATTATCGTTGGCGCGGGTTCTGCCGGTTGCGTGCTTGCCAACCGCCTGAGCGCCGATCCATCGACGAAGGTTCTGCTGCTCGAAGCGGGTGGCAGCGACAAGAAGTTCAACATCATGATGCCGTCGCTGGCCTTCAAGGCGATGGCCGACAAGCGCACTAACTGGAAATTCATGGCCGAGCCGGATCCGACGCGGAATAACCGTCGGGATATGGTCCCGCGTGGCAAGGTTCTCGGAGGCTCCAGTTCGATCAATGCGATGTTCTACGTGCGTGGCAATCGCGGCGACTATGACCATTGGGCGCAACTCGGCAACAGGGGCTGGTCCTACGACGATATTCTGCCCTACTTCAAGAAGCTCGAGGGCAACCGGGACGGTGTAACGGATATCTACGGCAAGGACGGGCCGATCGTCGTCAGTGTCGTCCGCAGGCCGCCGAAACTGGCCCAGGTATTCATCGAGGCCATGCAGGAACTCGGTTACCCGCATAACCCCAGTTACAACGCGGAACCGACCGAGGGCGTGGCCTTGAGCCACGTAACCCAGCATATGGGGACGCGCTTCAGCGCCGCGAGGGGCTATCTCGACCCCATCAAGTCACGGCCAAACCTCAAGATCATCACCGGCGCCGTCGCGCGAAAGGTCATCTTTGAAGGACGGCGCGCGGCCGGTGTAGAACTGGAAATAGAGGGCAGGACCCGGACGGAGCATTGCTCCGGCGAAGTGATCATCGCTGCCAGCGCCATAAACTCTCCGAAACTGCTCATGCTGTCAGGCATCGGTCCGGCCGAGCAGCTTGAGGCACATGGCATTCCGGTGTTGAAAGACAGCCCAGGCGTCGGCCGCAATCTTCAGGAGCATGCCAGTACCCAGGTAAAGGCTTATGTCAACGTGAAGACGCCGAACCAGGAGTTCAATCTCTTGGGCATCCTGAAGTATGGAGCGCAATTCCTGCTTAGCCGCTCGGGTTATGCGACCTACACCTATACCGGCATGGGAATGGTGCGCACGCGGCCCGATCTCGAGTATCCGGACATCCAGTACCATTTCGGTGCCTTCTCCGCGAACTACACTGACGAAGGCATCGAGATGCAGAAGGAGGCTGCGATCAACCTCCAGCCCAATGTCAACGCTTCACGCAGTCGCGGCTATCTGGAACTTCGCTCGGCCGATCCGAATGAACAACCGAAGATTCAGCTGAACCTTCTGAGCGATCGCTACGACATCGAAACACTGATGGCGGGCGGCAGGATTGCACGGGCAGCGCTGCAAACGAGGGCTTTCGCTCCCTATGTCACGGGCGAGATGAAGCCCGGCAAGGACGTCCAGACGGACGACGAATGGATCGCCTATATGCGCGAGAACGCGAGCGGCAGCTACCATCCGTGCGGCACTTGCAAGATGGGCATCGATCCCATGGCCGTCGTGACGCCGGATCTCAAGGTCATCGGCGTGGAGGGCCTGCGCGTGGTCGATTCCTCCATCATCCCGCAGATACCGAGCTGCAATCTCAATGCCATCAGCATGGCGATCGGAGAGAAGGGCGCCGATCTGATCCTTAAGAAACAAGCCGCCTACGCGACGGCATGATTTGACGGGTGATTGGGCGCGGAAGCATGACCGCCGCTGCAGTTTCGAGTGATCCGACAATGACCAAAGAGCCCGTGTCAAAGACCTTCGTTTTCTACATCGTGCCCGAATTCACCATGCTTGCGTTTACGTCCGCCATCGAAGCGTTGCGTTTGGCGAATGCGGTCATGGGGGAAGACGTCTATCGATGGCGGATCGTCAGCGTGGACGGTGACACCGTGCGATCCAGTTGCGGACTGTCGGTCTCGCCCGATCGCTCCGTTGCCGCAGAGCGCTCGAGCCCACGAGCGGAGCGGCCGAATATGATCGTGGTCTGCGCTGGCTGGCACGTCGAACATGCGGTGGACAAATCTATCGCTGGATGGCTGCGCCAAAGCCGCAATTTCGGCATCTCCGTGGCGGGAATCTGCACGGGTGCGTACATCCTCGCGAATGCGGGAATGTTGGCTGGGAGGCGTTGCACCATCCACTGGGAGAACCTTCCAGCCTTCAGAGAGACGTTTCCGTCCGTCATTGTCGGCAGTGGCCTCATCGAAAGCGACGACGACATCCATACCTGCGTCGGCGGGACGGCCTCCTTCGACATGATGCTCCATTTTATTGAAAAGGATTGCGGCCGGCGGGTGGCGTTGGCGATATGCGAACAGGCAATTGTCGATCGCATAAGGGAGCCGTTTGAACGGCAGCCCAGTCCGTTGAGAACGTTGGGCAGCGTCAACCCGCTTGTGCTATCGGCCGTTCAGTTCATGGAAGACCGTATCGCGGATCAGACGGATGTCGCGGCGGTGGCGAGGCACATCAAGCTTTCCCGCAGGCAGATGGAGCGTTTGTTCGCCAGAGAGCTCGCGACATCCCCCTCACGCTACTTGCTCGAGCTTCGGCTGGATCGGGCACGGCTGATGCTCCTGCAGTCAAGCATGGCCATCCTCGACGTGGCCATAGCGTGCGGCTTTGTCTCGGGGTCCCATTTCGCCAAGTGCTACAAAGCATTCCATGGCGTCTCCCCGCAGCGGATGCGAACGCAGCGTCCTCGAAGTGCCTGCGTTCCTTCTCTCGGACGGGCTGGATCGCGCGCATCTTCGGGACGCATGGTATGACTGAACATGCGTCGGCCGCTTCATTGCCGCGGAGCGCACCGGCCTACAGCAATAGAGCAGCGATGGTCGTTGTCTGCTCGGCTGACGTCAATCGCGTCGTCAACCGCGAACGATTTATGACGGACGCGAAACACAACTGGAAAGGAGGCTGGCTCCATGGCAACCATAGTCGGCATCAGCGGCAATTTCAGCCGTCCTTCGAAGACCCGCAGCCTGGTGGAAACGATCGTCGGCACGGCCGCGAGAGAACTGAATTGGGATTCCCGGGTCTTCGATCTGGTGGACGCCGGACCTTCCCTTGGCGCCACCTTCGGAAGGAAACAGGCGCCGCCCGAGATCGACGAAATTTGGACGGCCATCGAAACATGTGATGCGCTCGTGGTCGGCTCACCGGTCTACAAGGCATCCTACACTGGCCTGCTGAAGCATCTGTTCGATGTGCTGGATATGAACGCGCTTCGCGGGCGCCCGGTCCTCGTCGCGGCGACAGCCAAGGCGCCGAGCCACGAATTGATGATCGACCACCAGTTTCGACCGCTGTTTGCCTTCTTTCGGGCGAACGTGGTGGCCGGGTCCGTTTATGCCCTCGACCACGATTTCGGGCCGGAAAACGAGCCGACGGAGGGACTGCGTCAGCGGATCGCAACGGCCGCGGGAACGCTTGTCGCCGCGGTGCGCTGAGTTTGAATGCGGGTGCGGCTTGGCTTAGAGCAATTCCAGGAAAAGTGTGAGCGGTTTTCCGTTCGGAATTGCGTAAAAACAAAGCGATAGGGCGTTTCGCCGTTTCCGTGAAACGGCGAAACGCACTAGCCTCCATGGAGTCCGCCGATCGCCTTGACCTCGAGGAATGCCTCGAAACCGAACTCCCCGCATTCGCGACCGTTCCCCGACTGCTTGAAGCCTCCGAACGGCGCGGACGCATCCCAGGCAGGGTGGTTGATCATCACCTGTCCGGCGCGGAGTTTCGAGGCGACGCGTTTGGCCGCGCCCAGATCCTTCGACTGCAGATAAGCGGCGAGGCCATAGGGCGTGTCGTTGGCGATCTCGATCGCCTCATCGACGCTGTCATACGGGATGAGGCTGACGACCGGGCCGAACATCTCCTCCCGAGCCACGGTCATATCCTTCGTCACATGGCCGAACACCGTCGGTTTCACGAAAAATCCCCGGTTCAGCGACGACGGTCGGCCGGACCCGCCTGTGACGAGGCTTGCACCTTCTCGGACTGCCGATTCGATCAGCGAATTGACGCGCTCGAACTGCCGTTCATTCATCACCGGGCCGAGCATGGTAGCTTCGTCATTCACGTCACCGATAACCACGGATTCGGCCGCCTGTTTGGCGATCCCGATCGCCTCCGCGTGCAGTTGCCGAGGCACGAGCATCCGTGTCGGCGCGGTGCACGACTGGCCCGCGTTGCGGTAGGCGCCGAGAACTCCCCTGGTAACGGCTGGCTCCAGCTCGACATCCGGCATCAGGATGTTGGCGGAATTTCCGCCAAGTTCCTGATGGACGCGCTTGACGGTATCGGCTGCGTTCTTAGCGACTTGAACGCCTGCACGGGTGGACCCGGTGAATGACACCATGTCGACATCAGGATGACTCGACAACGCTTCTCCGACCGTTGCCCCATCACCGTTGATCAGATTGAAGACGCCGGGCGGAACGCCGGCATCGTGGAGCACTTCGGCGAACAGCATGGGGCTGATCGGTGCGTATTCGCTGGGCTTCAGCACGACCGTGCACCCGCTCGCCAGCGCCGGCATGACTTTCGTGACGATCTGGAGCACCGGGAAGTTCCACGGCGTGATGAGGGCGCAGACGCCGACCGGTTCAAACGCCAACATCGTCCGGCCGGCCAGCCGCTCGAATTCATAGTATTGGAGAATGCGAATGGTGTCGGCGATGTGCGCCCTCGATCCGGCGATCTGGGCCTGCCGCGCAAATGTGATCGGCGCGCCCATCTCGAGCGTCGTCAGTCGCGCAAACTCCTCCGCTCGCTCATCGAACTGCGCAAGCACGCGCCGAAGCATCTCCAGGCGCTCCTCGCGCGTCGAACAACCATAAGTGCCGAAGGCTTTCCGGGCAGCCGCAACCGCCACGTCCACGTCCTGCGCGGTGCCCATCGCGATACTTCCGGCCGGTTCTTCGGTCGCCGGGTTGATGACGACCCTCTGTGGTCTGTCTCTCGCCGGAACGAAGCGGCCGTCGATGTAGAAGTGGTCGAGATATTTCAAGATGTGCGTGCCTCTTTGATAGCCCCCGCGGCCGCCGGCGGCACGGCATGCCGAGGGACGAGTGCCGTGAAGACGTCCTGCATTTTTATCAACCCGGCCGGAATGCCGCCCCTGACGACCACGAAGGTGCGTGTGAGATCGCCCTGCGAACGCGCCATCACCGTTTCGAGATTATCGTCCACATCGACCTGCCCCGACGTGCCGGATTCGACGATGATACCCGGCACCATGACGGACTCGGCGCGGAGCACGCGAGCGCGATTTATGTCGTTCACGAATTTCTCGATGTAAGCGTCGGCCGGATTGAGGATGATGCTCTGCGGCTCGCCTTGCTGGACGACCACGCCATCTTTCAGGATTACCAGGTGATCCGCGATCCTGAGCGCTTCATCCAGGTCGTGGGTGATGAAGACGATCGTCTTGGAAAGCTCCTCCTGAAGTTCGAGCAGAAGGCTCTGCATGTCCGTCCGCATCAGCGGATCAAGCGCCGAAAACGCCTCGTCCATCAGCATGACATCGGAATTGGAGGCCAGCGCTCTCGCGATGCCGACGCGCTGCTGCATGCCGCCGGAGAGCTGGTGCGGATAGTGGTTCTCGAACCCCTTGAGGCCGAGCCGCTCCAGCCATCTGATCGCGTTGTTACAAGCATCCGCTTCGCTGTCGCCTCTGACCCGTTGCGCCATCTCGACGTTCTGCAGAACGCGCATATGCGGCATCAGGGCGAAGCTCTGGAACACCATCGACATCCGAAACCGGCGCAGCTCCCGGAGCGCCGCACCGGCGAGGCCCGCCACATTGACGCCGTCGAGGAGGATTTCGCCGGCTGTGGGCCTGATGAGGCCGTTCAGATGGCGGATCAACGTCGACTTTCCCGAACCCGAAAGGCCCATGATCACGGTGATGTCACCGCTGCGCATGTCGACGTTAATGTCCTGGAGCCCGATGACATGGTTGTGCTTGCCCAGCAGCTCGGCCTTGCTCATGCCGCCCTGGATTTTGGGCACCATGGATCGCGGGTCGGGGCCAAAGATCTTGTACAGGTTCCGGATGGAAATCTTCGGTTGCTCGGTCAACGGCTTTCTCCGCGTGGCTGGAGCGTTCCGTTGACCCGCGCCATCGAGGCCTTGCTCACCCTGTCGAAATTGATGGCCAGGAGCACGATGCCGAGGCCCGCGACCAGTCCGACGCCGAGCTCGAGGTTGTTGATGCCGCGCAGCACGAGGACGCCGAGCCCCGGAGCCGACACCAGAGATGCGATGACGACCATCGAAAGCGCCATCATGATTGTCTGGTTGACGCCCGCCATTATGCTGGGAAGCGCCAGCGGCATCTCCACCTTCGCCAGTTTCTGCCAGCGGTCCATGCCAAACGCATCCGCGGCTTCGCCGACATTGCCGTCGACCATACGGATGCCGAGGTTCGTGAGCCGGATCACCGGAACGACGGCATAAAGGATGATCGCGATCCCGTAGAGCTTCGACTCGGTGACCGAGAAGAGGAAGATCAAAGGAATGAGGTAAACGAAGGACGGAAGCGTCTGCAGCATGTCGAGGACAGGCAGCGAAAGCCTCTCGAACCGGTTGCTCTTCGCCATGAGTATGCCGATCGGTATGCCAATCAGGATGCAGATGAACGTGCAGGTGAAGACGATTGCCATCGTCTGCAGCGCGTAATGAAGATGGTCGATGAAGCCAAAGAGCAACAAAGTTGCTGCGACCAGGACCAGGATGGACCAGGACCGAGACACGAAATAAACCAACAGCAGAAGCGCGATCACCAGCGCCCACCACGGGATGACCTCAACCACCCTGAGCGAGAAATCCAGAAGCCATGACAGCGGCTGCGTCAGCGGATCGAGCACCGTCTTCAACGCCACCCGCACGTGGAGGAAGCTGTTCTCGATGCCGGCAGTGAAGTCCCTGGTGCGCGGCACGGCGCGACAGGCATCATGCAGCGCGTCGAGCGATGGGAACGGAACGCTCTCTGGGGCCTGCCCTTCCGCGGCTTCTTTGCTCTTCTTGAGCAATTCGGCCATGCTCATCGGACCCGTGGAGTCCGAGGCATCGCACCACCCGCGAAGTCCGAGCTGATCGAATAGTCCGTCGTAATAAGCCATGGGGCGCCTTCAGTCCGGCATCGGATCGGCGCAAAGCAACGCCATCTCGAAAGCCAGGATCCACAACAACGGCAATGGGTTCGCGGACGGTGTCGGTCCGCGAACCCATAGGCGTTACTTCACGATGGCGGTGACCTTCGCCTTGGCGTCATCGGACAGCCAGTTCGGCCAGACATCCTTGTATTTCGTCAGAAAATACACGGCCGTCTCGTCGGCGGTTGCTTTCTTGTCCTCCTGCCAGGCAAGAAGCTCGTTCATGATCTGGTTGGTGAAGCTCACCTTGCTCATGAGCGCGACCAGTTCTGGGTTCTTGTCGTAGAAAGGCTTCGACATCGTGGTCAAAACCGTGGCCTTCGGCCAACCGGTCTTGCCTGGGGTCGGGCAATTGGCCGTGGCGTTGCACTTTGCCTTGTCCTTGTCGACCGGCCCCATGTCGACCTCCACCATCTTGTACTTTCCGAGAACCCCCGTGGGCGCCCAGTAGTAGCCAAACCATGGCTCCTTCGCCGTATAGGCCGCCGCTATCGAGGCCGCCAGCGTCTCGCCGGAACCATGGTTGAAAACCTCGATCCCGTGTTTCTCGATTTCGAAGGCCTTGATCAGGTTGTCATTCGAGGTGCGGCAGCCCCAGCCGACTGGGCAATTGTTGAACTTGCCGCCTACGAGCTTTGGGTTGGCCAGGATGCCGTCGAGCGTCTTCAGTTCGGGATGGGCTTCGGCGAGATAATCTGGAATCAGCCACGCATCGACGCCACCGTCGGAGAGAACGTCGCCGACCTTGACGATCTTGCCCTCCTTCTCGAGCTTGTAATAGATATCCGCGACGCCTGGCCAGACTTCGGTCAGAATGTCGGGCTGTCCTGTTTCGGCAAGCGAAGTGAGCGCCGGGACCGTCGAGGTCGGCACCTTCTTAACCGTGCAGCCGTAGCCCTGCTCCATCAGGAAGCTCGAAACGGCGGTGACCACGGCGGCCGAGGCCCAGTTCATTTCTGTGATCGTCACCGTGCCGCACGCGGCGCTGGCGGGCGATGCGCCTGCCAGAAAGCTCGCGCCGATCATGCCGACTGCTGCAATAAGAGATTTCATGTCATTCCCCTTTGGCGAAGTTATGCCTGATCAATCGCGGCGGCGCGCTTGATTGCTGCTGCGTCCCCGCGGCGCGCGATCAGGTGTTTTTTCGGCTTGTTAAGCAGGATGCAGATTACGGCCCGGCAGCCGGTTGGCAAGTTGCTTAATTCCTACGCAATGGGTAAGCTGAGCTTTATGCAAAAACTTCGCCACAAGCTGCCGCCGCCCAATCTTCTTATCACCTTCGAGGCTGCCGGACGTCAGCTTAGCTTTACCAAAGCGGCGTCGGAGCTGAACGTTTCGCGTGTCGCGGTCAGCCAGCAGATTCATGCCCTGGAGCGATTTCTCGGTGTGCCGCTGTTCGAACGGCTGCAACGCTCGGTTCGGTTGACACGGACAGGAGAGAGGTATCACCGCGCCATCTCCGAGGCCCTTGAACGAGCGCTTCGCGCGACGCTCGAAATCAGCCGGCGCTCCGACACCAACGTCGTCAATGTTGGCGCCACGCCGGGTTTCATGACCTATTGGCTGTCACCGAGACTCGGCGAGTTCAGGGCGATCCACCCCGACATCGAACTGAGGTTTATCGTCTCCGACAGCAACTTGCAGTTCGAGGATAATATGGACCTCGCGATCCGATACGGTTCCCCGCCGTTTGATGATGCCGAGACGACATTCCTTGTTCGGCAAGAGATAAGTCCTACCTGCGCGAATACATTTCTGCCCGCGGGCACGCTGCTCGAACCGTCCGAACTCCTGACCTATCCGCTCATTCACCTGGAAGGTCCATATGACGAACATACCAGGTGGTCGACCTGGCTGCGTGTTCACGGACTCGATCTGGCAAGAGCGAAGGCCGGAATAACCGTCAATTCCTATACGAACCTGGTTCAGGCCGCGCTTGAAGGTCAGGGGTTTGCCTTGATCGGCCCGCCGCTGGTTCAGAGATTCCTCTCGAACGGGACGCTCATTCAACCCGTCAACGCCAGGCCCATCGTCCGCCATGCCTTCCACCTCTTACTTCCCCGGCTATCGATCCCGTCCGCTGCCGCCCAGGCCTTCGCGGATTGGATCAAAGGTTCCTTCCCTGCGAAGAGGCCAGGCATTGAAGAGGACGATTGAATTGGAGTGAGCGTAAGTGCCCGTCGCAGACTGCATCGCTGGAATTTGTATCGGCAGTTCTAGAAACGACAATCAATGTGGACGGCGTGTCGCAAGACGTCGCGCTCGGCCGCCGGTCGCCGCGATGCCCTTCCGCTTCGTCTGGCGGGCAGACTTGGGCCCTCCAGCCTAGTGCCTCTGATTGAGGTTCATTCCTTTCAGAGGACGGCGGCAGCCATTTGGTTGAACTTTAGATTTGAAACTTCCGTCACAAGTTTCATGAAGGCCCCGATTGGACGAAGTTCTTGACGTGCCTTCAGGCACGTTGCGAAAGACTCGGTGAACGGCTTGTGGTCTGCGATCGACAAGGGCGTCAGCCGGTCGTCGAGCTGGAACTCGGTCTTTGACACAATGCCGGCACCCAAGCCCGCCGCGACCGCTTCGCGGACACCATCGCGCGGGATCTCCATGACCACGTTCGGTCGGACCCGATGCAGTTCCAGCATCTCCTCCAGCGCCCGACGAGTCATCGAACCCGGTTCGCGAAAAATCATCCGCTGTCCGTCGAGCTCCTCGAGATCGATTTGCTGCCGGCCCGCCCACGGATGATTGCGGTGGACGAAGATGATGACCTCATGGCGGCCGAGTTGAATGAGATCGAGACGCGGGTCGTCGTAGTTCCGGCCGAGGATGGCGACATCCACCTCGTAGTTCATGAGCTTGTTGTAGACGACGTCGGAATTGCCGCTTTCGAGCGAGACCTGCACCAGGGGATATTGAGCATGAAACGCGGAGAGAAGTTCCATGACGAAGAACGGACCCACCGTGCCGACGCGCAGCTTGCCCGAAATCTGATTGCCCTCGGCGCGCAATATGCCGACCGCCTGCTCCTCCAGCGAGAAGATCTGGCGCGCCACGGTCAGAAGCGCTTCTCCCGCGTCCGTCAGTTTCAAGCCCCGCGGCGATCGCAAGAAGAGCTGAACATCATAAGTCTCTTCAAGCGCTTTGACCTGGGTGGTCACGGTCGGCTGGCCGATGCAGAGCAGATCGGCCGCCTTTGTGAAGCTAAGCTCGCGACCCACCGCGTAAAAGGAACGCAGCTGGCTGAAATTGACGAAATGAAGCTTGTTAATCCCGCCCACGGCCTGTCTCCCTGCGAAAGGCGTCAGCCAACCGCATGATTTCTCCAGCAATTTCCGAGCGTTCCTCCAACAGATCGCACAATATCGTATAGTGGTTTTTTCCGTGCATCGGAACCAGTTCGGCGTGCTGGCCCGAGCCGCTCCAGTATGTAGAGAACCCCCTGGACTGCTCGAGGAACTCTTGGCTCTCGTCTGTGCCGACGATGGCCGCGAGCCGACAGCGCGGCACTGGCCAGCGGATCGGGCTGATCCTTGCGGCCCGCTCGCGATCGAGCCCAAGCGCCGCGTTGAGTGACGTCTCTGCCAGCGGCTCGACATCGAAGATGCCGCTGATCGGAACGCAGCCCGCCAGCGGCGCGCCTGCCGTCAGGCTTCTCATCGCGAGTGTGGCAGCAAGATGACCGCCGGCGGAATGGCCGCTCGCGATCCAGAAAGCCGGAGGCGCTGCAAGGGTTCGCAAAATCGCCGGCACGCAGGTCCCGATGCGTGCAACGATTGCTTCGATGCGCGTCTCCGGCGCCAGCGGATAGTTTGGCAGCGCCACGGAGAAGCCGCGGCCAACGAGCGACGAAGCGACGAAGGAGTAACGGTCCTTGTCGAGGCTCTGCCAGTAGCCGCCGTGTACGAAAAGCACCAGCGGCGCACCCGCGCCGGCCGCAAACAAGTCGAACACTTCACGCGGATGCGCGCCGTAGGCAACGTTGCGTCGGCATGTCAGTGAACTGCGGGCAGCGGCGCTCGCCTCATCGAAACGTCTATAGACGTCCGCTCTTTCCGGATGACGGTCACGGAAGACGTAGCCGTATTCCTTGCTGGAATTCGCGCCATTCATTCGAAGAGAACGACACTGCGCACCGACTCTCCCGCTCGCATCAGGTCGAAGCCGCGATTGACCTCACTGAGCGCCAGGCTGTGTGTGATTTGACGGTCAAGATCGAGCCTGCCGTCCATGTAATAGTCGATCAGCCTGCCCAACCCGCCGCGTCCTTTGACGCCGCCGAAATAGCTGCCGCGGATCGTGCGGCCGTAGCGGACGCCTACCGGTGGGAATCCCATTTCGGCGCCTGGCGGCTCGACGCCGAGCAATACGGCGGTGCCCCAGGCCGGCTGGCAGCAGTCGAAGGCCTGCCGCATGACCGGCACGATGCCGGTACATTCGAAGGCGACGTCGACGCCGCCATCGGTAAGATCGCGAACCGCCTGGACGACCTTGCCGCCCTCGCGCGACGCGTCGACAAAAGCGGTCATGCCATAGGAGCGGGCGAGTTCGGATTTGCTGTCGGTCAGATCGATGCCGATGATGGTTGCGGCGCCGGCAAGCCGCGCTCCCTGCACAACATTGATGCCAATACCGCCGAGCCCGAAGACGGCAACGGCGTCACCCTCCCGGATCTCGGCCAGCGCCGCGCCGACGCCAGTCGTGACACCGCAGCCGAACAGGCAGACCTTGTCCAGCGGCGCATCCTTGCGGATCTTCGCCAGCGCAATTTCAGGGACGACCGTATAGCGGGAAAGCGTCGAGGTGCCCATGAAATGGTGCACCGGCTGCGATCCGATCGAGAAGCGCGAAGTCCCATCCGGCATGACGCCCTGGTCGCGTGTCGGCTTGATGGTCCAGCAAAGATTGGTCCGCCCGCTCCTGCACATGCGGCAATGCCGGCATTCGGGACCATAGAGCGGAATGACATGATCGCCCGGTTGGAGGTCGTAGACTCCCTCGCCCACCTCGACCACTCGCCCTGCGCCCTCATGCCCGGGAATGAGAGGATAGACGCTGGTCGCGTTGACGCCGTCGAGCGCGGTGAGATCCGTGTGGCAAAGGCCGGACGCGACGATCTCGACGAGCGCTTCACCATGACCGGGCGGCGCGACCTGTACTTCTTCTATCGCGAGCGGCTTGTGAGCTTCGAAGCAGATCGCGGCGCGTGAACGGATCATGACGCCTGCCTGCCGAGTTCATCGCCGAAGCGCGTGAAGCCCCTACGAACGAGTTCGGCGCCGTCCGGCCTTGCGCCTGCCTTGATCATCTCGCGCGCGATGCGGATGTCGCGGCCGCAGCCGACGCCGATTGCACCAATCAGCCGGCCACCAGTCGTGAAATACGCCAGATAGGCGCGCTCGCCTGGCTTGCCGCGCTCAAATGCCGGCTCTCCTGCACCCGGCATCCCCGCCACTTGAACATTGAGGTCATATTGATCCGTCCAGAACCAGGGCACTTCGCTGTAAGGGGATGGATTGCCGCACAGATAGGACGCAACGACGGCCGCCTGGTCTTCCGCATTCTTCCACGACTCCAACCGCCAGCGCTGGCCGAAGACGCGATTCTCATGCGCCGCGACATCGCCGGCGGCGAAGATATCGGGATCGCTGGTCTTCCCGAACTCATTGACGACGATGCCGTTGTCGATATGCAGGCCGGCTTCGCCGGCGATCCGGTCGTTCGGCGTCCCGCCGATGCCGACCAGAACAAGGTCGGCCTCCAGCAGCGACCCGTCATCGAGATGGAGGCGTCCAGCGGCATCCAGCGTCTCGGAGGAAACGACTTGGCGACCACAGAGAATGCGTACGCCTGCCCGTTCATGGAGATCGGCGAGCCATTGTGAAAGATAAGGCGGAAGCAGTCGGCTCAACGGCCGCTCGGCGGCTTCCAGAACCGTCACCGCCGCACCGAGCTTGACCGCGCTTGCAGCGACCTCCAGGCCGATCAGCCCCGCTCCGACAAGCACCAACCGCGCGCCAGCCACGACGCGCTCGCGCAGCGCGAGCGCATCCGAGAACGAGCGAAGATAGAAGGTGTGTGCCGCGAAGGGCTCAAGTGATCGGATCCGGCGGGGCGACAATCCCGTCGCCAAAACCAGCTTCCGGTAGGAGAGGCTGGCGCCGTTAGAGAGAGCCACGATCTTCTCTCGCCGGTCTATGCCGACCGCCTCGACACCCAGATGGAACCGCACGCCGATCTCGTTCCACCGTGCCGGTGATAGCAGATAGGCATTTGCCGGCACGCCCGCCGATGTCAGCACACCCTTGGACAAAGGCGGCCGCTCGTAAGGCACCTCCGTTTCGATTCCGGCCACGTCGATCGGCCCGACAAAGCCGCCGTGCCGCAACCTTTCCGCGACGCGGCCGCCGGCGTGTCCTCCGCCGACGATCACAACCCCGGCCGTCCTCCCTGGACCCGCCACGCCGTTCAAGCCCCCTGCCCGGCAGGCGTGGCGCCGGCGCGGCCATTGCGCAGCACCTCGCGAATGATCTCGCGATGCACATGGAAGTAACTCTTGCTGACGCATTGAAGATGCGGCGAGACCTCGTCGTGAAGCCGGCCCAGCGCATGAAACGGCACCGAGGAAGCGAGGTGGTGCTCCGCATGGTACGGCATGTTCCAGTAGAGCATCCTGAGCAACGGGTTCGCGAGCGTGGTCCGGGTGTTGGCGAGCAGGTTCGGACTTTCCTCGGCGCCGGTGTGCTCGGCCATGCGGATGGCGCGCAGCACCGGCTCGCCCATCACCCGGGGCAGCAGCCAATAGACCAGCGCGATCGTGCTGCCGAAATAGATCGAGACGGCGGCGACGGCGACATAGAAGAGGACGAGCAGCCGGATTTCTAGCATCACCTGTTTCCAGACCGATTCCGGCAGGAACTCACGCTCTTCCTCGGTGAAGCGCCCAGTCGTGCCGCGCCACAGCGTGCCGACCAGCTTCGGCCAGAAGGAAAGGCCGATTATCTGCCCGAAATAGTCGCGAAGCGACGTCGGGAACGGCACGATATCCGGATCATGGTCCTCGTGTTGCGTGAACGTATGGTGCGCGGCGTGCCGGTATTTGAAGTAGAAAAACGGGCGGAAGGTAAAGGCAGCGGCCGCAAAACCGACGGCGTGGTTGATCCATCGCGAATGGAAAGCGGTGCCGTGCGAGCATTCATGCAAGGGCGCGAACAGCAGCACGATGACGATGCCGTAAGCGAGCATCGAAGGTATCAGCAGCCAAGGCGTTCCACCGGAGAGGTAGACGGCAAGCACGCCGAGAACCAGGGCCGTAAGATGGACCGCCAATCTGATCAGCCCCGGTCCGTTGGACCGCGTGCGAAGCGTCTTCAGCTTGTCGCGTGAAATCATCTCCGGTCCCGTCAGCGGCCATATCTTGCTGCCGATGCCACCGATCCCAGCATAGCTCGCGGAATTATCGCCTTGCATGCCGATCCTCCTTCAGATTGCGCATTGTCGCGACAGGTCTAACGGGTCGCCATATCGAAGAAAAATTCATTGTTCCCATGGCGTTATCGCTTCGACGTCAGGCCACGAAGCAATGCGCGATTGCTTCCGCGGAGAAGTCCTTGCGGTGAAAATGTCCGGTCACCCGACCGCGGCTCATGACGAGGATGCGGTCGCAGGCATCCATCATCTCCTGCAGTTCCGTGGTCAGCAGCAGGATTGCCTTGCCCTGTTCCGCCAGGTCCTGGATGGCGCGCCATATCTCGAACTTGGCGCCCACATCGACGCCGCGGGTCGGGTCCTCGGCGATCACGATGTCGCCGCCGCGTGCGATCCATTTGCCGATGACGATCTTCTGCTGGTTCCCGCCGGACAGTTGTGACGCCAGCTGCGACAGGCCGTTGGTCTTGATTGCCAATGTGCGCACCAGGCCGTTGGCCGTCGCGTTTCTTTGCCGGCGCTTCATGAAGCCGAGGCGACCGAAGCGGCGCAGGATCGTCATGCCGATATTGTCGCCGACACTCATCGGCAGGACGAGGCCCTCACGTTTGCGATCGGCAGGCATGAAGCCGATGCCGAAGGCAATGGCGTCCCGCGGAGAACGCAGCCGCACCTCGCGTCCCTGAACGCGGATCTCGCCGCGATCGATAGACTGGTCGCCGAAGATCGCGCGCACGACTGCCTCACGCTGGCAGCCAAGCAATCCGGCGATGCCGACGATCTCGCCCGCCCGCACCTGCAGGGAAATATCGTCGAAGACCTCGGCCTTGCCGAGCCCCTTCGCCTCGAGCGCGATGTCGCCACAGCGCCTCTCCTTGTAGGCGGACTGGCCCAGCTTGTGTTCACGCCCGACCATCAACGCGACAAGAGCAGCCTCGTTCAAGCCGGCGATGTCCCTGGTGGCGACGACATGGCCGTCGCGCAGCACGGTAACGCGATCCGAAATCTGCATTACCTCGCTCAACCGGTGCGAGACGTAGACGATGCCGAGACCGTTCGCCTTCAGCTTGCGGATGATGGCGATGAGATGCACGACCTGGTCGTCGTTCAGCGACGCTGTCGGCTCGTCGAAGACGAGGACACGCGGACGGCTCGCCAAGGCGCGGCATATCTCGACGACCTGCTGCTCGTTGAGGCTGAGTTCGCGGACCGCCCGCGAGGGATCAAGGCTGACATGAATCTCATCGAGCAGCTCCTTCGCCATGCGGTTGAGCGTAGCGCGCGTCTTGCCAAGCCGGCCGGCCGGTTCGCGGCCGAGAAAGATATTCTCGGCGACGCTGAGGTTCGGACATAGCACCAGTTCCTGGTGGACCAGTGCCAGCCGGTTGGCGAGCGCCACCGTGGGATCGTTGAGGACCACCGGCTGGCCGTCGATCCTGATCTCGCCGCTGTCGGGCGCGACGAGGCCATTCATGACCGACAGCAGCGTCGACTTGCCGGCACCGTTCTCGCCGACCAAAGCATGCACTTCGCCGGCCTTCAGATCGAAGGTCACGTCCGAGAGTGCAATGACACCAGGATATGTCTTGCGGATCGCTTCGACCTCGAGCAGCGGGGCGCTCATGGCGATCACGCCGAATGGTATTTGTTGAGGAGCGCACGGTGGCGATCCATGTCGCCGCGCAGGTTCTGATAGACCGACGACCAGACTTCGAAGAAATCCCGGTAACGCTCGTGCAGTTTCGGATCGGGATCGACCGTCTCCTTGATGCGAACGATGCTCGCAAGAGGCTCGGTCGGCGATTTGTAGATCCCGGCGGCGACGCCCGCGAGAATGGCGTCGCCGATCGGGGCAGCCTCGCCGATGTCGGGCGTCTTCAACGGCAGGTTCACCACGCTGGCGGTGATCTGGTTCCAGAACCGGCTCTTCGTCGGGCCGCCGTTCAGGATCAAACCGTCGACTTTGACGCCGGCCGCATTGGCAATGCGGACGTTGGAGTAAAGGTCGAAGGCGACGCCCTCGATCAGCGCGCGGATGAAATGCGCCCGTGTCGTCGTTGGGCGCACGCCGAAGAAGTTGCCGCACGCATTGCTGTTCCAGTTGGGCGACAGCGTGTTGCCGAGATACGGCAAGTAAAGCAGACCGTCGGAACATGCCGGCACGCGCTTCGCCTGCTCGGTGAACAGATCGAAGACATTGTGACCCATGCGCTCGGCCAGGCGGAATTCGGCATCGCCGAACTGGTCGCGGAACCATTTCAGCGACGCACCGGTGAAAGCCATCGGGCCATCGAACATCGTCAGGCCGGGCAGCACATGCGGCCATTTCAGGATGCGGTATTCCTCGACGCTTTGCTCGGTCGGGATCATGATGCCGAGGTTGGAACCGGTGCCCATGGAGTAGTAGGCCTCGCCGGCTTTGGTGACGCCGACGCCAAGCGCTGCCGAACTGATGTCTGTGCCGCCAGCGGCGACTATGGTGCCGGGACGTAGCCCCGTCTCCTCGGCCGCCTGCCTGGTCACCTCGCCCACCACTTCATGGGATTGGTAGAGCCGCGGGAGCTTCTCCATCGGAATGCCGATCGCCTTGGCGACAGACTCGTTCCAGCGCTCCTCGCGATATTCGTAGGCGTAAGCGAGCCCGGCATCGCCGGTGTTCATCGTGAAGTTGCCGCACATCCGGTAGGTGCAATAGCCCGAAGGCGACAGGAACTTGTGCGTGGCGTTGAAGACGTGCGGCTCGTGCTTCTTGATCCACAGCGCCTTAGGGTCGATGAACCAGGGCGCTACACGGTTGCCGTTGTTTTTGTTGATGGTCGCCTCGCCGACGCTGCGGCGGATGTCTTCGCACTCTTCCTCGGAGCGGGAGTCCATCCAGATCATGGCCTGCCGCAACGGCTTACCCTGATCGTTGACGGGCAGCGTTACGCCGACAAGGCCCGAAAGCGCCACAGCCGCGATGTCGTCGGCGAAGCGGCCCTGTTCCAGGCATTGCCTCACGGACGAGACCACTGCGCTCCAGTAGTTCGACGCATCCTGTTCGGCCCAGCCGGGAAACGGGTGAAACAGCGGATGCTCCTGCGAGCCGGACGCCATCACCTTGCCGGTGTTGGTGTCGAGGATCGCCGCCTTCACATTGGTCGTGCCGATATCGATGCCGAGCGTAAGATGTCCGCTCATAAATCGCTCCTCCCAGAGTGCCTACGCTTGTGTTTTCTTGCGGCTCATCTTCGACAAGCCGACCGATATGATGAGAACAACGCCGATGGCGAGGTTCTGATACCAGGTCCCGACGCCCCAGATGGCGAGCAGGTTGAGGCCGGCGGCAAACGCAATGCTGCCCAGCAGCGTACGCCACGGCGATCCGATGCCTCCAGCCAGCGCCGTGCCGCCGATGACAGCAATGGCAATGGCGGTCAATTCATAACCGGCAGCGAGCGGCGCATCGACCGACTTCAGCCGCGCGGTGAAGATGATGCCGGCAAGAGCGGCGCACAATCCGCTGATGGCATAGGCCAGCACCACGTAGCGCTGCGTCTTGATGCCGGCATAGAGCGCAGCTTTTTCGTTGCCGCCTATGGCGTAGAAGCGGCCCCCTCGCATGCTGCCATTTACGAAGCCAATGAGAGCAAGAAGGACGAAAACGAAGACCACGAAACTGACCGGGATGCCGACTATCTTGCCATCGCCGGTCCAGCTGTAGAACGGCGCCTTGAGATAATAGGGGTGGCCATTGGTGAGCATATAATTGAAGCCGCGCAAGGCCGTCAGCGACACCAGAGTCATGATGAAGGACGCGACCTTCAAATACGCCACGCCGATGCCGTTGAGCGCGCCGACCGCGATACCGGTCGCCAGCGCGATCAGAATGACCGGGACGATCGGACCGGCATAGGTGTTGCCGCGCACCAGCCAACGGCTTCCCAGCATTGGGCCGATCTCGGCCATGACGACCACGCCGACAATGACCGAGAAGATCATCAGCGCCGCGACCGACAGATCGATGCGGCCGGTAAGCAGCACCACCGTCATGCCGAGCGACAACAGGCCGATGACGGCGATGCTGCGCATGAGGTTCTCGATGTTGAGCGCCGTGAGGTAATACTCCGACGTCAGCGCACCGACCGCGAAGATCAGCAGGATCAGCCAGATGATGGGATCACGCAGCAGCCCCTGCAGGAAAGGCGCGACGCGCGGGGTGGAGAGCTCCAGGACGCTCATTTGGCAATCCCCCGCTGCCACATGCCGGGCATCACGACGGCAAGGATGACTGCCGCGGTCACGACCTGCTGCAGATAGATGCTGACACCGAGCTGATTGAGAAGGTTGTTGACGATGCCGATGATCAGGGCAGCCACAACCGTACCGATGATCGAGCCCGAGCCCCCGGAAAGCGCTGCGCCTCCCAGCACGGTGACCGCCAGAACAGAAAGCTCCATGCCTTCGAAGCCCGCTGGATTGATGTAGGACAGCCTGGCGCTTTCAAGCATGCCGGCAAGCGCCGCGCAGGCGCCGGAAATCGCGAACACAGCGGCGCGGACGCCGACGACATTGATGCCGGACAATGCGGCCGCCTTGACGTTGCCGCCGGTCGCGTAGAGTGCACGCCCGAAGATCGAGTATTTGGTGAGCGCGATCGCGGCTGCGCCCAGCACGACGAGCAGCACGACCGGCAGCGGGATGCCTGCGAGGTCGCCGCGGCCGAGCCAGAGGTAGGCGGCGATCGGTTCGGGATAAAGCGCCTGGCCACCCGAGAAGATGTTGGCTAGCGCGCGGCTTATGCCGAGCATGCCGAGCGTGGTTATCAGCGAGGGAATACCCAGCGCGGCGACGAGAATGCCGTTGATCAGGCCGATGGCAAGGCCCGTGAGCAAGGTGGCGCCGATGACGAGCGCCGCGGAGCCTGTCGGGATCAACAGCCCGCCGGCTATGCAGGATAGGATCGCGACCCCGGCGATCGACAAGTCGATCTCACCGGTGATCACCACCAGTGTCATTCCGTAGGCCATGATGCCAATCGCAGCCACGGCGAGAAGTATGACATGGATGTTGGCGAGGGACAGAAAGGACGGTGTGATCGCCTGCCCCGCAATAAGCAGCGCGATCAACACCGCGACGCGGCTCATGTCGCCGACGCCGAGGTGCCGCAAGGCGTCGGAAGGCCGCGCCTGTGAGGCGACCTTGGTTTCAAGAGTACTCATGGTCATGATGTGCTCGCCTGCCTGTTCGGTCAGCGCCTGCCGGTCCTCACCAGAGAATCCGGCAGGCGCATGGGAGCTGGCGATCAGCCCGCGACTTCCGGACCGTAGGCGTAGGGCCACTCGTCCGGCGTCAGCGTCTCGATGCCCTCGATGTTCATCTTCTCCTTGGTGATCATCGGCAGGTTGGGCGTCATGATGAGCTTCGGCGGCGCTTCGTTGAGGCCTGCCTTGGCGCCGATATGCATGACAACGGCGCGGATGCCGATGTCGCCGATCAGCGGCGTGTAGGGCGACACCATCTCGATGTTGCCGGTCTTGATTTCCTTCAGCACCTCGCGGGCATCGTCATTGGCGAGGATCATGATCTTCTTCCCGCCCGGAGCGCTGTTCAGCCGGTTTGCCTCGCGGATCGCGTCGAGTGCACCCATGGCTTCCTCTCCGCCGGTGTTGAACGACACCGAGATGTCCTGGAAGGCTTGCAGCGCATCCGCCGTCGACTTGAAGGCCAGCGTGCGCTGGCTGTTGGTGTGATAGTTGGCCAGCACCTTGTAGCCAGGTGTATTGCCGATCGCCTCCAGGAAGGCGCCGGTGCGGATCGAGTCTGCCGTGCTGCCGAGATCTTTGCGATTGAAGATGATGTTGCCCTCGGGCGCGGCATGCTTGAGATAGAGGCCTTGCTGCAGACCGTTGGCATAGAAGTTGCCAAGCACCTCCGAGCTGATCTGCTCGGATGAAGTGCGGCGATCGAGGCTCACCACCGGGATGCCGGCCGCGATGGCGCGATCGACCGGTGGCCCCATCGGCGCTTCGCGGTTAGGCCAAAGCACGATGCCGTCATACTGCTTGGCGATCCAGGTATCGATGACCTGGCCCATCTTGTTGTCGTCGAACTCGGCGTCGATCACCTCGAGCTCGATGTTGGGATGGCGTTTGGCCTCCCAGGCGGCGGTGTCCGCGAGGCTGATCAGCCAAGGGTGGTTGAAGCCATGAAAGACCAGCCCTATGCGGTAATTCTTGTTGTGATCCAGCACCGGACCTTCCGCCAGCGGCAGGTAGTCGGTGAAAGGCGACTTGATCTGAAGCTTGCTGTAGGGGCCGGCGAAACTCGCACCCATGCCCGGCTTCCATACGAACCCGCCGGCGAGTTCGCCCACGGGGTAGACGTCAAGGTAGTCACGAAAGCCGTCTTTCTCGAACAGCGCGCTCACGTCCCCATTCGACATTCCAGCCTTCGCTTCGTCGGAATACTTCTTGATGAGCGCGTTGATGACGGAATGGACCGACTCCTCAGCGGCTGCTGGAGCGATTGCCAGCGGGGCGGCAGCAAGCACGGTCAGTGTCGCAGCCGTCTTCAAGAGATGACGGCGTGATAGTTTCAGCATTAGGTTTCCTCCCATATTTTGGTTTCAGCCCGGGATATGTCCCGAAGAAGTCAGTGCTAGTCTCCTCCTCCCACCAGGATGTGGACGTAGCCGTCCGCCACCTTGGTTTCGTAAGTCTTCAGCCGCTCGGTGACCGGCGGCGAAAGCGGCATGCCGGTCGGGATATGGAACAGTCCCTGATGCAGCGGGCATTCAATCGTCTGGCCATCGATGTAGCCCTCGGAAAGAAATGCGTGTGCATGGGTGCAGACGCCGGCCGTCGCGTAAAATCTGCCGCCGAGATTGAAGATTGCGATGCACGCCCCGGCGTGCTCTACGCGCGTGGCGTCGCCGACGGGCAGGCTGTCAACGCGGATCGCCTGTATCCATTGCATGTCCGTTGTTGTCGTTCCCGCCGCCATTCATTCCTCGCAGTCGTCATTCTGTTTCGTTTATTTTCGTTGTCTTTCCATACGCGGCCAATTCATTGTAAGAATGTCGGTATTGATGACTCCGATAAGGGGTACCGAGCGGACCGCTCGCCACAGCGACGGCGGGGAGCCCGTAGATCATCGGCGACTGGATTGCAGTTTCAGCGGGTCGCGGCACACGGAGGCGGCGCGAGCCAGGCGCCGAAGGGGCCTGTCATCATCGCGTGAGGCGAGTCGGCGCTTGCGGCACAGTCGCAGCCGAGCTGCGAAATCGATCCCCGTTAACAGAGGCGAGCGGCGCGTTGGGGCCGAAACCTGACCACTGCGCCGGGAGTTCGGCTATTTTAGCGCAGCCGCGACACGCAGCGTTTTCGCCGCCAAGGTCTGCTTTCAGGAACTTGCGAAGTCGATCTCCACGACCGAGATCGGCGCAAAGCTGCCATCAACTCGCGCTACGTCCGGTGGAATGTGGCACTGTGCTAATCCTTGCCGCTATCAGTTCATCAAGGATGCGTCTGGCCGGGAGCGCGGGCCAGGCAGAAGTGCGGGGCTCCGGTTCGTTCTCTCGCGAACGCCCCGCTTCGAGTATCCGACGTGAAATGGCCTCCTGCTGATGACGCAGGTGATCACTCAGCAGCTTGTTGCGTGTGATGTATCCTGCATTAACGCCCGGGATCGAGTGGTTCATCAAAAGGTGAACGTCCAGTTCCGCAATGCCGGTGGCTTGGGCGACTGTGCGGAAAGTCTGCCGCAGGTCATTGCCCCATTTCGACAGGTCGTCGCGTTTCTCCTTGTGCTCGGCCATGTGACCGCTTCCGCTGTCGGCCGGGAAGAGCCAGTCGCGCGATTGCTCTTCATAGAGGGCTCGGCCAATGCGTATCACGCGAACCAGACAGCGGATCATGGCGTTCGAGAGCGGTATGTCAAAAGCCTTGACCTCACCACCCTTCGGCCTGGGTATGTGCAGGACACGCGCGCGAAAATCGACATGCTCGACCCGTGCCTTCCTGATCGCTTCAGGGCGATGGCCTGAGAGAAGCATGAACAGATGGAACTCCCGCCGGATGGGGTTCTTCAATGCCGCGAGTTGGGTGAACCATCCTTCCAAGTCTGACAGTCCAAGCGCGGAGTTGCGGCGGTGTTCGGCATTCCAGTCTATTGCTGAGACTGGGTTGTCCGCGGGCAGTGTGCGAGCGGCCTTGCGAGCATGATTGTAGACGGCGCGCAATGTTCGCATGCAGCCATTGGCGATGTAGGCGCCGTTTTCCTTGGTCAGCTTTTCATGCCGTGCCGTCACCAAGGAAGGATCGTTGCCCAGTTTGGCAAGCGGCTCATCGAGCCAGTCGACCAGCAGCCGCTCGACGTGGTCGCGATAGTTGTTGATCGTCCCATCGCTCCTGCCCTTCTTCTTCATGTGCCCGTCACGATAGCGTTCCCAGGCAATGCGCAGCGTGGGGGCACCGATCGATGGCAGATCCAAGGTGGCCGCATCGGCCTCCGGCTCTTGCCTCGATGGGCGAGGATCAACCCCGCTGGCGATCTTTCCCAGAATGTCCCTGGCCTTCGCCCGCGCTTTGCGTGTCGTAAGGTCTCCGACTTCGGCAACCTTCATGCGGACGGACAGCCGCTGCCCAGCCTTCCTCCGCTCACCTTGGACAACGAATGTCTTTCGCCGTTTGCCCACAAGCACCATGAAGCCCGGCAGATCGGTGTCCCGGGCAAAATATTGGCCTGACGTCGCCAACTCGAGGCTCGCGACTGTGCGGTCGTTGAGGGAGATTCGAAGGTCAGTCATGGCAGCTAGTACGGCATTAGTACGGCGATTGCGCTGAATTCGATCTGTTGGTATGTCTACGCTACGATAGCCACGAAGCACGAAAAATGCAACAAGTTGAATGCATTATGGGGAGTTCGATCGCACAATGACGTGCATCGAGAAACAACAGGATAGGCCATCGGACAAATTCCTAATCTGTAGGTCACAGGTTCGATTCCTGTCGGGATCACCATGCTAGCGTTTTGAGACTAGAGTCCAGCCCGACGCCCACCGCCACGTCCCCTACACACACCATCGCCACCTTTGCTCCGCGGCTGTCGCGTTGCCAGCATGTCCACGACAAGCCCTCGTCTGTGATCACCGCAATGTCTGTTGCGGCCAGCCGGGCAGTTCCGCCTTCGTGCAGCACTAGCCTCAAGCTGCCACTGCCGCAAAGGCCTGTTGTTTGACGCTGTGTGACAGCCTGTCTCGAACTGTGTCGGAACCAAAAACGCCCGCCAATTGTTCCTGGTGCCCGAAGTTCACCCCGCCGCGCACTAAGGCTGTCCAATGATCCCGAATCCAAGATTTGACATGGCGGCCGCGAAGGCCAGCGATCTGCACCCACAGGCCAAGGTCGCCTTGACCTATCAGGCATTGGTTCTCCTCGGCCGGATTGATGAATCTATCGCCAGGATCGAGCGGGCGCTCGGCGAGTTGGCCGAGGCGAACCGGGGGACGAGCGCGTAAACGCACCATCATCAGTCGCGTCGTTCTGGCCACCCAAGCCCGCCGAGGATCCAGACGCTGGTGCGATGGCGGTCACCGGTCCGATTCCCAGTCGGGCTCACCAATTTTATATCGTCGATGCCTAGAGCAATTCCAGGAAAAGTGTGTAACGGTTTTCCGTCGGGAATTGCGTAAAAACAAATACTTAGGGCGGTTCGGCGATTCTATGAATCGCTGAAACGCTCTAGCTTGCCGGCAAGGTATTAACCCGGGCTGCCCGCCGCCGGATTGGCGATGGCGGCCGCCCGGAAGCGGGCGACGAAATCGTCGAGTGCCTGCCGTTCGGCGTCCGAGATCGCCCAGTAGGAGAAGGCGCCGTCGGTCCAGTGGACCAGCAGGAACCCGCCCGCCGAGAGATCGTCCGCCACCGGCACCGATTTGGCCTCGTTCTGCCGCGGCGCCGCCACCAGCGTGATGAGATGCTCGTGGTGGCGGTAAACCAGCGCCGGCACCGGCCTGTCGCCGATGACCTCGACGCGGCCGCCTAGCAGCGCGTAGCCGTCCTTGGCCATGTCTGGCGCCGGCGGCGACACGCCGATCCGGCCGTCGAGCCACGGCTTCACCGTGTGCCGGTCGGACGAGACGATGTCGACCGGGCTCGCCGCGAGCAGGCTGCGGCGATGGCCGTTGGCGACGGCGACCGCGAAACTGTCCGGCGTATTCTCCACCATCAGCCACTGCGTCGCGCCGCTGGCGAGAAACGCCGTCAGCACGATCGAAGCCGCCATCTGGCGCCAGTCGAAAGCGTTGAACCAGCGTGCCGAAGCGCGCGGCCGCATCTCGATGACCTTGTCCTGCTGTTGCGGCTGCGCCGTCACGGCGCCGGCCTGCGCTGCCTCGGCTTCGTCGGAACCTTTCGCCTCGGCGATGGCCGCGATGCGCGCCAGGAAGTCGTCGCTGACCGCCGGCCGCGGCACGCCGGCGACAGCCGTGCGCAGCGCGAGGAGGCGCGCATGTTCGGCGGCAAGCTCCGGATCGGCGGCGATGCGGCGCTCGACGGCAAGCGCCGCCGCTGCATCGAGCTCGCCATCGACAAGTGCATGGATCATCAGCTTCATATCCTGCGGGTCTTCCGGCAATCCGTCCTCACGCGGGCCATTCTCACGCGGGCTCATGGGCGACCTCCAAGTTCCGTCATCAGCAGGCTGCGGGCCCGCGCCAGCCGCGACATCACCGTGCCTTGCGGCACGCCGAGCATCGCCGCGATCTCGCGATAGCTGAGGCCGTTCATGTCGCGCAGCACCAGCGTTTCGCGAAACGCGTCCGGCAGCCTCGCGATCGCTGCTTCCACCGCCGCCGAGTTGGCCTTGGCGATCAGCGCCGCCTCCGGGCTGTCCGCGTCCTTGTCAGGTGGCGGCGACACGTCATCGAGATCGGCGAGGTCGCCAACGGCGACCACGCTGCGCGGACGGTTGCGCGCCAGCCAGGTGTAGGAGGCGTTGCGCACGATGGTGAGCAGCCAGGCGCGCGGATTGCCGCCGGCAAAACCGGCAATACCGGCATGCGCCTTGAGACAGGCCTCCTGCACGACATCCTCGGCGTCGGCGGCGTTGCCGGTCAGCCAGCGGGCGAGCGACAGCGCGTCGCCGAGATGCGGCAGCACCACTTCGGCAAAACGCGCGGCCAGCATTCTTTCGCTCAACACAGTCCCACCGTCAGGCGCCTCCGCCTGGGCTTTGCGGCCACCTTCAGCGGGCGGCAGCGATCCGTCCCTGCTCCTGCGGGTGAAGATCGCGATTGCAGGCGAAGGCGCCTGCTTCGGGGGAGGTGAAGGCATAGGTGTCACCGGAGTCAAGCGCCTCAGAGCGGAACGTCGCATCGCTGACCGCGAAGAGAATGCCGCCGTCATTGTCGTGGATCACTTTTGTTGCGGCTCGCACGGTCGCGGCCGGCGGAGGAACGACGATGGCTGGAGCGCCCTGCTCCAGCCCATGTGCGCCAAAGGCGGGCGCCCGCGGGCTGCCTCTCGGCGTTCTCAACGGCATCGTAGGTCATCTCGGTCTCCAGCACGCGGTGAACGGCGCATGCCCGAAAGACCGGCATTTCCGATGGTTTATTCCCGGATGGCCGGCTTTTTTTCGATCACGCTGACGTGATCGATGTCGCCAAGGCTACCCGGAGATCCGGCAACCCCGGCCTTGCCGAACGGTTCGAACGGCAGGGCGCGGTCGTTCCGGGCGGTCAGCACGGACAGCCGCGATCAGATGCGCTGGCCGGTCTTGGCGTCGAACAGATGCGCCGAGGCGCGGTCGACCTCGATCCGCACGGCCTCGCCTTGCTTCAACGCAAGCCGCTCGCGGAAAAGGCAGGAGATCACCTCCCCGCCGCAGTCGACCGTGGCGAAGATCTCCGAACCGGTCGCCTCCATCAGCGTGACGGTGCCGGAAAGACCCTGGCCGGACGCCCGGATGTGTTCGGGACGAATGCCGTAGACGAGTTCCCTTCCCGCGGCCTCGGTTGGCTGGATGCCTTCCGGCAGCGGCAGCGTCAGCCCGCCGGCGCTGCGGAAGATCCCTTCCTCGATACGGCCGCGGATGAAGTTCATGGCGGGCGAGCCGATGAAGCCGGCGACGAACAGATTGGCCGGGCGGTCATAGAGATCGAGCGGCGCGCCGATCTGCTCGACAAGCCCGTCATGCAGCACGACGATCTTGTCGGCCATGGTCATGGCCTCGATCTGGTCGTGCGTGACATAGATGGTGGTGGTGCCGAGCCGCTGATGCAGCGCCTTGATCTCGCCGCGCATCTGGACGCGCAGTTTGGCGTCGAGATTGGAGAGCGGCTCGTCGAACAGGAAGACCTGCGGATCGCGCACGATGGCGCGGCCCATGGCGACGCGCTGGCGCTGACCGCCGGAGAGCTGACGCGGATAGCGGTCGAGCAGCTTTTCGAGGCCGAGGATGCTCGCCGCCCGCTTGACCCGGCTCGCCGTGTCGGCCGGATCGGCTTTCTTGATCATCAGCGCGAAGCCCATATTGTCGGCCACCGTCATATGCGGGTAGAGCGCGTAGTTCTGGAACACCATGGCGATATTGCGGTCGCGCGCCCTGAGATTGTTCACGGTTCGCTCGCCGATCGCGATCTTGCCGGCCGAGATCGTTTCCAGCCCCGCGATCATGCGCAGCAGGGTCGACTTCCCGCAGCCCGAAGGTCCGACAAGGATGACGAACTCGCCATCGGCGATATCGACGCTGACGTCGTGGATGATCTTGGCGTTGCCGAAGGCCTTCTGCACGTTGTTGATGGTTACCGATGCCATTGCGTGTCTCCAAAAAGTGGCGGCGGATCAGGCGCTCAGCCGCCCTTGACCGCGCCGGCGGTCAGCCCGGCGACGATCTGCCGTTGCGCGAACATGGTCAGCACCAGCACCGGCAGCGTCACCACCAGCGCCGCCGCGGCGAGCGGCCCCCAGCTCACCTGCTCGTAGGACAGCATGTTGTAGACGGCGACCGGCAAGGTCCGCGTCTCGCGGCTGGCGAGCACAACGCCGAAGACGAAGTTGTTCCACGAGAAGATGATCGACAGGATGAAGGCCACGACGATGCCAGGCTTGGCGATCGGCAGCGCCACCAGCCGGAACACCTGCCAGGACGAGGCGCCGTCGATATTGGCCGCCTCTTCCAGTTCCATCGGCGTCGTCTCGAAATAGCCGATCATCACCCAGACCACGATCGGCACCGTCACAACCAGATGGATGATGATCTGCGGCCAGAGCGTGCCGAGGATCCCCAACCACTGGAACAACAGGAACAGCGGGATGAGATAGGAGAGCCCCGGCGTCATGCGCGCGATCATGATGACGATCGCCGAGCGCTCCGCCTTGAGCCGGGCGATGCCGTAGCCAGCCGGCACGCCGATCAAGAGAGCGAGCAGGGTTGCCGTGCCGGTCACCAGAACCGAATTCCACATATAGAGCAGGAAATTGTTCTCCTCGAACACCTTCGCATAGTTCGACCAGGCGAAGCGCTCAGGGATCAGGATCGGCGGGTAGGCGCCGTTGTCGATCTCGAACTTCAGCGAAAGCGACACCATCCAGAGGAAGAACAGGATCGCCGGCGAGACCAGCACCAGCGCCGCGAAGAACAGGCCTATCTTGTTGAGCAGCCGCGAGCCCATCTATTTGCCCTCCGCGTCGATCCATTGCGAGCGCTGGCGCAGCATCAACAGGATGAAGGACAGCGCCACGATGACGATGAAGAAGACCACGGCCATGGCCGAGCCGTATCCCATGTCGTAGTAGGAGAAGGCGGTGTTGTAGAGGTAGATGTTGATCGTCTCTGAGGCGGTGCCCGGCCCGCCCTGGGTCATCGCGTAGATGATGTCGAAGCTCTTCAACGCATCGATCGTGCGGATGATCACCGCGATCATCAGGAACGGCGCGATCATCGGTAAGGTGAGATAGCGGAACTGCTGCCAGGCGTTGGCGCCGTCGATCTCGGCGCTCTCGAACGGCTCGCGCGGCACGGATGCCAGCCCGCCAAGCACGATCAGCATCACCAGCGGCGTCCACTGCCAGGTCTCGACCGCGACCAGCGAAGGAATGACCGTGTTGGGGTTGAAGATCCACTCCTGCGCCGGAATGCCGACCAGCGACAAAAGGTAATTCAGCACGCCGAGCTGCGGGTGGAACATCATCGTCCAGACCAGCGCCACTGCAACCGGTGTGGCCATCATCGGCATCACGAAAAGTCCGCGCAGCAGACCGCGCAACGGAAATTTCGCGTCGAAGATCAAGGCGGCGACGGTGCCCAGGAACATTGGCGCGACGACCGACAGGAAGGTGTAGATCAAGGTATGCCAGAGCGATTCCCAGAAGCGCGGATCGGTCGCCAGGCGCAGATAGTTTTCCATGCCGGCAAAGCTTCGCGACTGGCCGAGCGTCCAGCTGTTGACGCTCATCCACAGCGTGAAGGCCCAGGGAAAGACAATCACGGCGCCGACGACGACGAGCGCCGGGACGACGAAAGGCCAGTAGTTGGGAGCCAGCCGAAGCGGCTGGCTCTCTTCGATGGCTTGCGTCGTCACCCCCGTGCGTTCTGGGGCGATGGCGGACATCAGCCTTGCTCGCTCCTGTCGAGAACCGGCTGGAATTGCTCCGTGGCCTTCTTCAGCTCGTCCGCCGGGTCGGCACCGGCAATCATGTTGGTCAGCGCAACGCCATAAATGTCGCGGAACTCGGTGACCGGGATGATGACCGGCAGCGCCAGCCGGCTGATGTTGCCGGAGCCGACCACGGCATCCAGCCAGCTCGGCGGCATGGTGACGCCCTCGCGCACCTTGGGGTCTTCCAGCACGGACTTGCGGAACGGCACGCCGGCGCCGGCCTGCAGCAGCCGCGCGCCCATGGCAGGCGATACCGCCCACTGGCAGAACAGATAGGCCGCTTCCTTCTTCGTGCTGGCGGAAACCACGCCGATGCCGTCGCCGAAAGTGCCCGCGGCATGCGCCTTGGGACCCTTGGGCACAACGCCGTAGCCGACCTTGCCGACCACCCGCGACTTCTCCGGATTTTCCATGGGCGGCGCGAAGCCCACGCCGTCGAACCACATGCCGATCTTGCCCTGCAGGAAGGCGGACTGCGCCTCGGCCCAGTTAAAGCCGGCGACGCCCGGAGGCGCAGCCTTGGTCATCAGCCGCTGATAGAGGCTGGCGGCTTCGATTGCTTCCGGCGAAGTGGTGCGCAGCTTGCCGTCGCTGCCGAGCGGCGTCATGTCGTAGCCGAGCATCAGCGACGTCCAGACCGGCGTGTTGGCGTTCTTGAGACCGCGTGCGACGAAGCCGAAGGTGTTGCTGGACGGATCCGTCAGCGCTTCGGCGGCAGCCACCAGCTGCTCGAAGGTTTCGGGATATTTCAGCCCCTTGGCGTCGAACAGCTCCTTGTTCCAGTAGAGGATCCAGTAGTCGACGGAGAACGGCAGTGAGCGCAGCACGCCCTGGCTGTCCTTGGCGAACTGAATGCCGGCCTCGGCGAAGTCGCTTTCGACCAGCCCCGGATCGGTGAGGCCCGGATCGGCAAGATACCCGGAAATGTCGGCCAGCCAGCCGCCCTTCTCGAACTGTCGCTTCTGCACGTGGTAGCTGAGATGCACCACGTCGAAGCTCGGCTTGCCGGAGCTGAGCTCGATCACCGTCTTCTGGCGCTGCTGCTGTTCGGGTGTCGCCTCCGCATTGACCTTGATGCCGGTCAGTTCCTCGAACTCGGCGAGGTTCTTCAGAATGTTCTCGCTGCGCGGGCTCTTGACCAGATTGACGTCGAGCGTCGTGCCGGAAAAGCGCTTCCAGTCGACGCCCGCGGCGAAACTCGGACGAAGACCGGCGAAACCTGCGGCGGCCAGTGCAGCGGTTCCCCGGAGCAACTGCCTCCTGGTTGGATTGAACGGATTGGACGACATCTCTTCCTCCCGGTTGTTGTCGTTGTCGATTGCGCCGCGACGATTGCGACGCGGTCCTGCTTCCTCAAATCTGCAGCGCCAGCCGGCGCGCATTGTCGATGTGCTGGCTGATCGCCTCGACCGCCTTCTGCGGATCGCGTTTCTCCAGCGCATCGATCACCGCCAGATGCTCGCGCATGACCGGCACGACGCGACCGTCGATACGGAACCGCTCCTGGTGGATCAGCCGGATCTTCACCGAATTCACCAGATAGGCCTTGGCGATGATCTCGTTGCCCAGCGCGCTGATGAACGTGTCATGCATGGCCCAGTCGATGCTCTGCGCCTGGGCTTCCATTTCCGGCGTCGGGGTTTGCGCCAGCGCCTGGGCGAGCATGTCCTCGTGCTCGCGCTTGAGCTGCGCAATCTCGGCGTCGGAAGCGTTGACGGCAAAGAGCGCAACTGCCTCACGCTCCATGAACAGGCGGAACTGGAAAGCCTCGCGGATCAGGCTGATGTCGATATGCGCGATCTGCATGCCACGCTGCGGTATGGTGGTCAGCAGCCCCTCGGCCTCGAGCCGCGGCACGATCTCGCGGATGGCGCCGAGCGGCAGGCCGGTGAAGGCGACCAGCTCGCGCTGGGACACGAACTGGCCGGGTCTCAGGTCGCGGGCCAAAAGATGCCGCGTGAAGCTGGCATAGGCCTTTTCCCTCAGAGTTGCCGGTTCGCTCGTATCGTCCATGCCGATCCCGCGTCCTTTGCCGTTCAGGCCGCTTGCGTCGCGAACAGCCGGTCGTAAGCGGCGCCAAGCTGCTGCCGCTCCTGCAATGCCATCGGCTCGAGCGGCGGCCGAACCGTCAGCCAGCGCTCGTCGCCGGTCTGTCGCGCCACCATGGCCTTCACCGCCGGAATGACCGGACGCCTGAGCAGCTCGAGGACGAAGCCCTCCACACGGGGATCGTCGCGCCCGCTCTCCACAATGGCGCGAAGCTCGCGACCGGCGAAATTGGCCATGCCGGAAATCGCGCCTTGACCGCCGATCCGCACCGCGGGCGCCAGATGCCGTTCGTCGCCGATCAGGATGATCAGGTCGCCATGCGCCTTGAGCAGCGCTTCGCTGTAGGCCCAATCGCCGCCGGAATCCTTGACCCCGGCGATGACGTCCGGATACGCCTTGCGCAGGCGGCCGATCAGGTCGAGCGACAGCTGCACTGTCGTGACCGAGGGGATGTTGTAGAGCAGCATGCCGCGGGCGAGCGGACCGAGCGCCGTGAATACGGCGGCAAACCAGCCGAACAGCCCGTCGTCGCCGACATTCTTGAAGTAGCTCGGCGGCGCCAGCAGGATGTTGCGTGCGCCGCGCTGCAAGGCCTGGCGGCACTGCGCCGCAGCGTCTTCCGCCGCATCGACCAGCACGCCGGCAACGAGCTGATCGGCCTGAATGCCTGCAGCAAGCATGGCATTGATGACCGCCTGCCGCTCCGCCGTGCCGACCGAAGCACCTTCACCAGTGGTGCCGAACAGCGTCACGCTGCTGCAACCTGCTTCGAGACAAGCCTTGGCATGGGCTGTCATGAGCGGGACGGCAATCCGCCCGGCGGCATCAAAGGGAGTTGTGAGCGCAACCGACAGACCAAAGCGCGAAGCCACCTGCAAAGTCTCCAATTCATCAATCTGCAGGCAGCATTACCACACTAACATGTTAGCTGTAAACCAGTCCGTTGATCACGCCGGCGGCGGCCGGAAATAAATTCACAATGCCTGTAGAGCCAATCCCGCCAATGCCGATGCCGCCAGCGTCGGCAGCATCCCGACCTTCAGCCTGAGCATAGCGATCATCGCCGCCGCCGACAGCAGCGCGGCCCGCCAGTCGAGCGAGGAAAAAACAGGAACCTCGACGCCCCAGCCGACGCTCACGACCTTGCCGAAGACGACATGCAGCGCGAACCACAGCGCCAGGTTCATGATGACGCCGACGACGGCAGCCGTGATCGCGCCGAGCGCCGCCGACAGCGCCTTGTTCTGCCGCAACTGCTCGATGTAGGGCGCGCCCAGGAATATCCAGAAGAAGCAGGGCACGAAGGTGGCCCAGAGCGTCAGCGCCGCCCCCAGCGATCCCGCAAGCAATGGGCTGACCGCCCCCGCATGGCGATAGGCGGCGGCGAAGCCGACGAATTGCAGTACCAGGATCAGCGGCCCGGGCGTCGTTTCGGCGAGCCCCAGCCCGTCGACCATCTGGCCGGGTGAAAGCCAGCCGAACGAGGTAACCGCCGCTTGCGCGACATAGGCCAGAACCGCATAGGCGCCGCCGAAGGTGACGACGGCCATCAGGCTGAAGAAGCCGCCGATCTGCGCCCACACGCTTCCCGGCCCTGCCAGCGCGGCGATCAGCGCCACCGGCCCTAGCCACAGCGGCAGCCATATCGCGATGGTGCGGGCCGCATGCCACCTGGCAGGCACGGTGTGGCCGAGCTCGCCGCGCTCGAACATTAGATCGACCACGCCGCGACTGTCGGCAGCGGCGCTGCCCTTGCCGTGCGCCGCGCCCGAAAACAGGCTCGGCGTGAAGCGGCTGCCGATCCAGCCGATCAGGCCTGCCGCGAGCACGATCAGTGGGAACGGCAGCCTGGCGACATAGATGGCCAGGAAGGCCGCCACAGCGATCGCCACCATGACCCGGTTCTTCAGCGCCCGCTTGCCGATGCGGATCACCGCTTCGACGACGACGGCGAGCACCGCTGCCTTGATGCCGAAGAACAACGCCTCGATGACCGGCGCGTCATTGTAGAGCATGTAGAAACTGCTCAAGCCGAGCATGACCAGCGCACCGGGCAGCACGAACAATGTTCCGGCGACGAGGCCGCCGGCCGTCCGGTGCAGCAGCCAGCCGATATAGACGGCAAGCTGCTGCGCCTCGGGTCCCGGCAACAACATGCAGTAGTTGAGCGCATGCAGGAAGCGCTCCTCGCCGATCCAGCGGCGCTCCTCGACCAGCTCCTTGTGCATCAGGGCGATCTGCCCGGCCGGCCCGCCGAAGGAGAGCAGGCCGATCTTCGCCCAGAGCCGCGTCGCCTCGCGAAAGGTCGGCATGGCCGGGCCCTCGGCCGGCGGCGCGGCGCCGTCCTTGGCAAGCACGGTCACGGCGCCTTTCCCCCTGCCGGCCAGTTGTGCGTCTCGTCCGTGGCGTCGCGGCACCAGCGGAAGAAGGCGTCATAAAGGAGCATGCCGGCTTCGAGCTGCTCGAGGTCGTCGCGGAACATGCGCGACAGGCCGAGCGAGGCGGCGAGGAACCCGGCCGCCTGCGGAACGAGGTCGAGGCGCGCCGTGTCCGCCCCGCGCACGATCAGCGCCAGTCGATCGAGCGCCTCGGTGCTTAGGCCGAATTCCTCGATCATCGTGTCGAAGGTGCAGCGGTCGCCGCGATGGCTCCAGAACACGCCTTCGATGTCGAAGGGGACCGCGGTGAAGCGGTCGGCCACCAGAGGCACCTCGGCCGGGTCGACGAACAGGAACACCGCCTCGGGATCGACGAAGCGGCGGATCAACCAGGGGCAGGCGATGCGGTCGACCTTCGGCCGGGAACGGGTGACCCAGACCGTGCGGCCTTTCTCGTCGCGGGCCGGGATGGCGCTGGCTCTGACCAGTGGCGCCTTGGCCTCGGCCCACGCCTCGAAGCCGCCTTCGAGCGACTCCGCCGCAATGCCTTCGTGGCGCAGCCATGCCGCCACGCCTTGCGAAAGCTTCTGCCCTTTCTGGCAGATGACGGCGATTTTCGATCCGGAGAACGCGGCCGCCCAGGTCGAGACGGTTCTGAAATCGCGCCGGTAAGAAGCCGGCAGCAGGCGCGGATCGGCTTGGTAGTCGTCGTCAATGCGTACATCGATGAGAACCGGCGCGTCCGGCAGGCCGACGAGGCGGGCGAGCTGCGGAACGGTGATTGCGGTTGTTGACGGCATGCGTCCACCTCCTGAACAAAGAGAGTCTGGACGCGATCGTTGGGCTGACGCCTCACGGGGTCGTCGCGGGGAACCCCTTGCGGGAATGCTGGAACGCTCGCCTGCGATTGTCAAGAATCCAATTGCCGGGAAGGCGTTCCCGCCCGCCTTCCTTTCCGCGAGCGCTGTTTCGGCTACTGCGCCGTCCAGCCGCCATCCATCGGCAGGGTCGTGCCGGTCATCTGCTTGGCGGCGTCCGAGCAGAGGAAGAGCGTCAGCGCCGCGAGTTCCTCGACGCTGACGAACTCCTTGGTCGGCTGCGCGGCCAACAGCACGTCGTGCTTGACCTGCTCCTCGGTCATGCCGCGCGCCTTCATCGTGTCGGGGATCTGCTTCTCCACGAGCGGCGTCCAGACATAGCCGGGCGCGATGGCGTTGACGGTGATGCCATCCTGCGCCACTTCCAGCGCCACTGTCTTGGTCAGGCCGGCAATGCCGTGCTTGGCCGAGACATAAGCCGACTTGAACGGCGAGGCGACCAGCGCGTGCGCCGACGCCGTGTTGATGATGCGGCCCCATTTGCGGCTCTTCATGCCGGGCAGCACGGCCTTGATGGCATAGAAGGCGGCAAGCAGGTTGATGCGGATGATCGCCTCCCACTTGTCGTCGGGAAACTCGTCGATCGGCGCGACATGCTGGATGCCGGCATTGTTGACCAGGATGTCGAGGCTGCCGAACGCCTCTTCGGCCTCGCGGATCATGGCGGTCACCGCCGCGCCGTCCATCATGTTGGCGTCCGAGTAGCGGCATTTGACGCCGAAGTCGTTCTCGATGCCGGCACGTTCCTTTTCGATCGCCGCGGCATCGCCCAGGCCGTTGATGGTGACGTTGGCGCCCTCGGCGGCAAAGGCGCGGGCGATTGCCAGCCCGATGCCGCTGGTCGAGCCGGTGACGAGCGCATTCTTCGAAGACAGGGAGCCCATGGGAAATCTCGCGACAGGTGAGTGGAACTGCGAAGGCACATAGTTTGTGCGCCGCAACATAACAATGTCATGACCATATGTCGTTGCGATTACAATGTTGTGATGCACTCCGGGAGCCGAGAAGCTGGCGGGCGAGAGGGTGACATGGCACTGTCATGGTGCCGTGCAACATAATCCTCCTGCGCGTCTCGCGTGTGTCATTCCTGAGCCGATGGGTGAATAGCTTGGAAATCGCCGATGTCGTGAAGCGCGCCTATGCCATGCCGCTCACCAACCCATCCTTCCCGCCCGGCCCGTACCGCTTCTTCGACCGCGAATACATCATCATCACCTACCGCACGACACGCGAGGCGCTGGAAGCGGTGGTGCCGAAGCCGCTCGAGATCGACGAGCCGCTGGTCAAGTATGAGTTCATCCGCATGCCGGATTCGACCGGTTTCGGCGACTACACCGAGACCGGCCAGGTGATCCCCGTGCGCTTCGGTGGCCAGCATGGCGGCTACGTCCATTCCATGTATCTCGACGACGACGCACCGATCGCCGGCGGCCGCGAGCTCTGGGGTTTCCCGAAGAAGCTCGCCAGCCCCAAGATCGTGCATGAGGGCGAGGTGGTGGTGGGCACGCTGCACTATGGCAGCGTTCTGTGCGCCACCGGCACCATGGGCTACAAGCACCGCGAAGCCGACCATGATTCCGTGCTCGCCTCGCTCGCCGCGCCCAACTTCCTCATCAAGATCATCCCGCATGTCGACCGCAGCCCGCGCATCTGCGAGCTGGTACGCTACTACCTGACCGACGTGACGCTGAAGGAAGCCTGGACGGCGCCAGCCGCGCTCGACCTTCGGCCGCATGTCATAGCCGATGTGGCGAAGCTGCCGGTGCTCGAGGTGGTGTCGGCCGTCCACTTCACCGCCGACCTGACGCTTGGGCTCGGCGAAGTCGTCCACGACTATCTCGCTGAACAGTCGGCCGCCAGTGCAATCCAGCCGGAGAAGGCTCGTGCTTGAACGCACCCGAAACAAGGCTATCGCCGCCACCATCCAGGAAATCTCGCAGCAATATGACCGCGTCGCTCTGGTCTTCCAGGGCGGCGGCGCGCTGGGCGCCTATCAGGCCGGCGTCTACCAGGCGCTTTCCGACGCCGGCTGCGAGCCGACCTGGCTGTCCGGCGTTTCGATCGGCGCGATCAACGCCTCAATCATCGCCGGCAACGAGCCGAGCCGGCGGCTGCAGCGTCTCGAGCAGTTCTGGCAGACGGTCTCCGGTCGCAAGATCTGGACCTACACGCCCGAAGGCGACGTCTACCGCGACATCCGCAACCGCACCTCGTCATGGATGACGATGACCATGGGTCAGCCCGGCTTCTTCAAGCCGCGCAGTCCCAACCCATGGTTCCAGCCGCCGGGCGCGGATGGCGCGACCAGCTTCTACGACACCGCCGAGCTGAAGGAGACGCTGGAGAGCCTGATCGATTTCGATGTGCTGAACGACGGCAGGAAAAGGCTGAGCGTCGGCGCGGTCAATGTCAGGACCGGCAACTTCGTCTATTTCGACACCGACAAGGTGCGCATCGGGCCGGAGCACATCATGGCGAGCGGCGCGCTGCCGCCGGCCTTCCCGTCGATCCGCATCGAGGGCGAGTATTACTGGGACGGCGGCATCGTCTCCAACACACCGCTGCAGTACTTGCTCGACCAGGAAGAGGACCGTTCCTCGCTGGTGTTCCAGGTCGATCTTTTCAGCGCCCGCGGCGCGCTGCCGCGCGGCATGGCCGAGGTGCTGTCGCGCCACAAGGATATCATGTACTCGAGCCGCACGCGCCAGAACACCGACAATTTCCAGCGCATCCATGCGCTGAAGATGAAGCTGCTCGATGCCCTCAAGCGCGTTCCACCGGAACTGCTGAAGGAGGGCGAGAGGGAGCTGATCGCCGACTATTCCGACGCCGGCGTGGTCAACATCGTCCACCTGATCTACCAGCACAAAGGCTATGAGGGCCACGCCAAGGACTATGAGTTCTCGGGCACCTCGATGCGCGAGCACTGGGAGATGGGCCTCGAGGACACCGAGCGCACGCTGCGCCACAAGCAGTGGCTGATGCTGCCGACCAATGTCGAAGGCGTCGCCATCCACGACCTGCATCGGGAAGATCCGACCTGATATTGTCGAAGGCAGGTTTTGCGCGCGGAAGGAACCCTTCCCCGGCTTCGGTGAGCCCGACGCTGGGCGTCGGGTGTGCATCGCGCGTTGGCCCGACGCGCCTCATAAAGGCGCACCGCCGACTTATCCGACAAGAGACACCCTGAGTTCTGCGGCGCCTCGGCGAAAACCGCGGTGCAGGGCAACGCCTGGTAACGCCTTCGAACTGTGAAGTTCTGCTTGATAGCCCATCAACATTACCGCGAATAGGCGCTTGCGGAAAGCTGGCGTACATCCGGGCGAAAGCAAATGCGCCAGGCTCGATGGAGTGCCGCCGATGACCGCCGAAGCTGTTCCCTCTGCTATCGTTCCGTCGCATGATCCCTGGCGCAGCCTGCTCTGGTTTGCGCCGCTCACGGCGCTATGGCTACTGCTGATCTACAGTTGGCCGGCGATACCGGACAGCGGCATTCCGACCACGGCTCACCAACTCGCCGCCCACGGGCTCGTCGCACTGGGATTGTGGCTCGGCCTCGAACACACGAGCTTGACGCTGGGTCAACGCCGCGCGACCTGGCTGGCAATCATGATCCCGGACACCCTGTGGCTCGCCGTCGCCTGGAGCGCCGCTATCAACGGCGTCTTCCACCCGGACGCCGCGTCTTTTCCGGTGTTGCCATCGGCGATCTTCTTGCCGGTGGTGATCGGCGCGCCCCTGCTGCTGTTCTCAAAACGGATTGGGCAGGTGCTCGATGCGATACCAGCGAACTGGCTCGTCACGCTTCAGCTCTACCGCATATTCGGCAGTTGGGCGATCGCGGCCTGGCTGCATGGTGGGCTGCCCGGCGTCTTCGCAGCGCCGGCAGGCATCGGCGACATGCTGACCGGACTGCTCGCGTTGCCGGTGGCGATCGCCGTGGCGACCGGCACAGCCGGGGGCCGAAGGGCGGCAACTTTCTGGAATTTCATCGGACTGGCCGACTTCGCAGTCGCGATCACCATGGGAATGATTACCTCGCCCGGACCCTGGCAGCTGATCGTTCCGCATGTGCAGAGCATCGGTGCTGGCGATTACCCGGGTGTACTGACCCCTGCTTTCGTGGTGCCAAGCTCAATCCTGCTACATGTGTTGTCTCTGCGCCAATTGCGCCGCCGAAGCAGGGCGGATGTCTCGCGGCGATAGGCCGGCCGCCAAAAAGAAACGGCGCCGCGAACGGCGCCGCCTCTGGTTTTCCGCTTCGAATGCTAGAACACCTGGCGGAACACCACGAAGAGGACGAAGGACAGCGCGATCGAGCAGGGCAGCGTGAGCACCCAGGCGAGCAAAAGGTTGCGCACGGTCGCCCACTGCAGGCCGGAGCCGTTCGCCGCCATCGTGCCGGCAACGCCGGACGACAGGACGTGGGTGGTCGACACCGGCAGGCCGAGACGGTCGGCAGCGCCGATCGTGATCATCGCGACCAGCTCGGCGGCGGCGCCCTGGCCATAGGTCAGGTGGCTCTTGCCGATCTTCTCGCCGACGGTGACGACGATGCGCTTCCAGCCGACCATGGTGCCCAGGCCGAGCGCCAGTGCCACGGCGATCTTCACCCACAGCGGGATGAACTTCGTCGCGTTGTCGACTGCCTTGTGATAGTCGGTCACCGCCTTCAGGTCCGCGTCCTGCATCGGCAGCAGCTTCTTCTTGTCGATCAGCTTCAGCGCTTCGCCGATCAGGTAGATGTCGTTGCGGGCGTTGCTGACCAGGTCGGTCGGCACCTTGTCGATGCTGGCATAGGGCTGCAGTCCGGCGGTCGTGTTGTGGATGTAGGTCTGCAGCGCCACGGTCGTCTGATCGTTCCAGGTCTTGCTGCGCACAGCCTCCTGAACCGCGGCCTTGGCGTCGGCGACGGTGACGCCCGGCTTGGCGTACTTGCCCAGCGCCTGCTCGACGGCGACGGAAGCCGACTTGTAGGCTTCCAGATAGTTGATGTCCGGCGTGCGGTTGAGGGCATAGGCGGTCGGCACCACGCCGATCAGGATCAGCATGATCAAGCCCATGCCCTTCTGGCCGTCGTTCGAGCCGTGCGCGAAGCTAACGCCAGTGCAGGTGAAGATCAGCAGGGCGCGGATCCACCACGGCGGCGGCGTGTTGCCCTTCGGGGCCTCGTAGAGCGCCGGATTGCGCACCAGAAGCTTCATCGCATAGAGCAGGATGGCGGCGGCGAAAAAGCCGACAAGCGGCGAGACAAGCAGCGACAGGCCGACATTGCTCGCCTGCCCCCACTCGACGCCGCTGGTGGCGCTTCCGGCCGGCGCCATGAACTGGTTGGCGAGACCGACGCCGATGATCGAGCCGACCATCGTGTGCGAGCTGGACGCCGGCAGACCGAGGAACCAGGTGCCCAGGTTCCACAGGATCGCCGCCACCAAGAGCGCGAACACCATGGCGAAGCCTGACGAGGAGCCGACCTGCAGGATGAGCTCGACCGGCAGCAGCGACAGGATGCCGAACGCCACCGCGCCGCTGGAGGTGAGCACGCCGAGGAAGTTGAAGACGCCGGACCACATGACGGCGAATTCCGCCGGCAGGGAACGGGTGTAGATGACGGTGGCGACCGCATTGGCGGTGTCGTGGAAGCCATTGACGAACTCGAAGCCGAGCGCGATCAGCAGGGCGATGCCGAGCAGGATCCAGGGCACCGTCTTGGCGATCGCCAGATCCTGGCTCAGCGCATAGCCGACATAGATCAGGCCGGCCAGAACCAGCACGCCGAAGGCCGGCAGGAACCATTTGGCGCCGCTCGATTGCTCTAATGGGTGATCCGGTCTCGGAATCCCCGCCTCACTGGAAACAACGTCCACCATGTCCCACTCCTTTTGCATTGCAGCAAAGAACCGGAAGAACGCTATGTCCCCAGGATGAAGCTGGTGTGACGCCTGCAACCTATCCGGCTATCCTGAGGAGCGAGGCCACCAGCAGCTTGCGCTCGTCCTCCGAAAGCACGTCGGAATCGAAAAGGTTCATGCTGCGCAGGCCTTCGATGGCGAGGAAGCAGACCAGCAGCGAGCCGAGGTCGTCCGTCTCCCCCTTCAGCCGTTCGAACAGCTGCCGCTTGAAGGCATTTATCGGCGTCAGGAATTCCGGATCCTCGGCAATCGCGGAGAATATCCAGGTGGCCGAAGGTTTCGGCTTCTCGCAATCGTCGGCCGAGAGCCGAATGTAGGCCGCGAGCGCGCTTCCGTCGCCGGCCTCGGCCGTGCGTTCCTCGAGTGCCTTTTCAAAAGCATTGAGGTAGTTCTCGACCAGCCCCTGCATCAGCTTGGCCTTGGTCGGGAAGTTGTAAAGCAGGCCGCCCTTGGAGACGCCGGCGCGGCTGGCAACCGCGTCGAGCGACAGGCTTCCCGGACCCGCCTCGCGCGCCACGTCGGCGGCGGCGGCCAATATCCTGTCGCGCGAATTCGCCCTGCGAGCCTTCATCACCCCTCCACCTACATTAGCCTATGCGGAATTGACAAGACCGTCCAGACGGTACAGTAAAGCGCCCGAAATTTGAAATCGGGACCCATCGCCGGTATGTGTCCCGGCATCGATTGTTTTACCGGTTGCCGGCTCGAGGGGTCTGTCCGTGAAGCGCTTCGCCATCATTACCGGATTTCTGCTGCTGCTCGCTGTGGTCTGCGTCGGCATCGTCGGCTTCAACCTGTTTCGCGACAGTGCGATCAAGCAGTTTTTCGCCACCATGAAGCCGCCGGCCGCGACAGTGTCGACCGTTGTCGCGAAGCCCGCGAACTGGACGCCCGGCGTCGAGGCGATCGGCACCGTAAACGCCGTGCGCGGCGTCGACCTGACCGTCGAGACGGCCGGCATCGTCAAGGACATCCTCTTCCACGCCAACCAGAAGGTCGCGGCCGACGCCGTGCTCCTGCAGCTCGACGATGCCGTCGAGAAGGCCGACCTGGTGGCGCAGAAGGCGCAGGCCGCGTCCGACCAGGCGGCGCTCACGCGCGCGCTGGAATTGCAGCGGCGCGGCGTCGGCACCGACGCGACGCTCGATGCGGCGCGCGCGGCGGCGACCGCTTCGGCCGCGCAGGTCAACAAGCTGCAGGCCGTGCTCGACCAGAAGCAGCTCTCGGCCCCTTTCACCGGCACGGTCGGTATTCCGAAGATCGACATCGGCCAGTATCTGGCGCCCGGCAACTCGGTTGTCACGATCCAGGACCTGGACACGATGCGGGTCGACTTCACGGTGCCCGAGCAGCAGCTGCCGCTGCTGAAGATCGGCCAGGCGGTGCGGATCGGCAGCAACGGTGCCGACATGCCCTTTGCCGGCTCCATTCGCGGCATCGATCCAAAGATCGACCCGGCAAGCCGGCTGGTTTCTATCCGCGGCGAGGTCGCTAATCCGGAGAACAAGCTCACCCCCGGCCAGTTCGTGCAGATCCGCGTCGAGCTGCCGGAAGAAAACAATGTCATCTCCGTACCGCAGACGGCGGTGACCTCAAGCCTCTACGGCGACTATGTTTTCGTCGTCGTGCCGGCAAAGCCTGCTGACGCCGGCGCTGGCCAGCCAGCGAAACCGGAAGACCAGAAGGCCGGCGCGGAGAAGCCGGCCGGCGATGCCGCCAAGTCGCAGGCCGACGCCTCGAAGCCGGCCTCCGAGGCGGCAAAGCCTGCCGACAACGCTGCGAAACCTGCTGACAACGCCCAGAAGCCGGCCGAGGCCGGGCAGCAGCCGGCGCTCGTGCTGTCGCAGGTGTTCGTCAAGCTGGGCCGCCGCAACAACGGCATGGTCGAGATCGCCGAGGGCCTGAAGGCCGGCGACCAGGTCGTCACAGCCGGCCAGAACAGGCTCTTCAACGGCATGTCGGTAGCCGTCGACAACACGATCGATCCCAGCAAATCGGCGAACAAGCAGGTTCAGCAATGAGCTTTTCCGATATCTTCATTCGCCGGCCCGTCCTCTCGACGGTGCTGGCCTGCATGATTCTGCTCCTGGGCTTCCAGGCCATCTTCAACCTGTCGATCCGCCAGTATCCGAAGGTTGACGAGACGGCGATCACCATTACCACGGCCTATCCCGGCGCCAGCGCCGACCTGATCCAGGGTTTCATCTCCGCGCCGATCGCGCGCGCCGTCGCCTCGACCGAGAACATCGACTACGTGACCTCGTCGAGCCGCCCGTCTTCGAGCACCGTGACCGTGCAGATGAAGCTCGGCTCCAATCCCGACGTCGCGCTGACCGAGGTGCTGTCCAAGGTTCAGGGCGTGCGCGGCACATTGCCGGATGCCTCCAAGGACCCGGTGATCATCAAGGGCACCGGCCAGCAGTTCGCGATGATGTACATCTCGATGCAGAATCCGAACATGACCAAGGAGCAGCTCACCGAGTATATCGAGCGCGTCGTTCGGCCCCGCATTTCGACGGTGGAAGGTGTAGCCGACGTTCAGATCTTCGGCGCCGAGGAATATTCCATGCGCGTCTGGATCGATCCGGTCAGGCTTGCCGCCCGCGGCGCTACCGCCGCCGACGTGCTGACCGCGATCAACAACTCCAACTTCCTGTCCGCGCCCGGCAACACCCAGAACGAGTATGTGGTCTCGTCGATCACGGTTCACTCAACCCTGCAGACGCCGGAGGCCTTCTCCCAACTGCCGATCCGCTCGACGGATGGGCAGGTGGTGCGCCTGCGCGACGTGGCGCGCGTCGAGCTCGGCGCCGCAAGCACCGACACCAGGGTGAGCTTCAACGGCAAGCCCGGCACCTTCCTCGCCATCTTCCCGACGCCGGCGGCCAACCCGCTGACGACGGCGGCGGCAGTCACCAAGCTCGTGCCGGTGATTCAGGAGACGCTGCCGAAGGGCATGACGATCGAGGTCGTCTACGATTCCACCGAGCAGATCAGCGCCTCGATCGAGGAGGTGTTCAAGACTATCGGCGAGGCGGTTGCCATCGTCATCGTGGTCATCCTTCTGTTCCTCGGTTCGTTCCGCTCGGTGATGATGCCGATCGTGACCATTCCGCTGTCGCTGATCGGCGTCTGCTTCATCCTGTTTTCGGTCGGCTACTCGATCAACCTCCTGTCGCTGCTCGCCATGGTGCTGGCCATCGGCCTCGTCGTCGACGACGCCATCGTGGTGGTGGAAAACATCCACCGCCACATGGAGGAAGACCACATGTCGCCGATGCAGGCGGCCTTCAACGGCATGCGCGAGATCTTCTCGGCCATCGTCGCCATGACCATCACGCTGGCCGCCGTGTTCGCGCCGCTCGCCTTCACCGGCGGCCTGACCGGCGCGCTGTTCCGCGAATTCGCGGTGACCTTGGCCGGCTCCGTGGTGCTGTCCGGCCTGATCGCCGTCACCATCACGCCGATGATGTCGGCGCGCCTGCTCAAGGCAGGCGCGCACGGCCGCTTCCAGCGCGTCGTCGACGGCACCTTCGGCCGCGTCGAGCGCGTCTACGAGCGCGCGGTCACCGCCTCGCTCAGGAACCGGCCGGTGACGCTGATCATCGTCGTCGCGCTGGTCTCGCTTACCGGCTTCATGTTCACCAAGACCTCCAGCGAGCTAGCGCCGGAAGAAGACCAGGGCTTCCTGCTCTCGATCGTGACCGCGCCGCGCTATGCGACGTCGGACTATACCGAGGCCTACGTCAACCAGATCCTCGGTCTTGTCAGGGACATCCCCGAAACGCGGGCGCAATTCTCGGCAGTCGCCTTCGGCGGCACGACCAACAGCGCCTTTGTCGGCTTCGCCTTCAAGGACTGGGCCGAACGCCAGCGCAGCTCGAAGGAAATCCAGGCCGACATCACCGGCCGCCTGGCCAAGGTCGCGGGCGTCGAGGCGTTCGTCTTCGCGCCGCCCACGCTGCCCGGGTCCGGCGGCGGGCTGCCCATCTCCATGGTGGTGCGTTCGACCGGCGACCCCTCCGAGGTCTTCGACCAGGCTGAGAAGATCAAGAACAAGGCGCAGGCTTCCGGCCGCTTCATCGTCGTGCAGAACTCGATGGCTTATGACGCGCCGCAGGTAACCGTCACCATCGACCGCGAGCGCGCGGCGGCGTTGAACCTGCCGATCGCCGATATTGGCAACACGTTGACGCTTCTGGTCGGCGGCGCGGAGGTGGCGCAGTTCGACCGCGACTCCAACAGCTATGACATCATCCCGCAGGTGCCGCAGGAGTTCCGCGACAACCCCGAGAAGCTCGGCGAATATTTCGTGCGCAGCGTGGACGGCAAGATGGTGCCGCTGTCGGCGGTGGTGAAGATTTCGACCAACGCCTCTCCGGCAGCGATCGAGCAGTTCAACCAGCTGAATTCCTCGACCATCTCGGCCCTGCCGCTCCCGGGCGTCACCACCGGCGACGGGTTGAAGGTGCTGGAGGATCTCGCCAGGGAGACGCTGCCCGACACCTTCTTCATCGACTATTCCGGCCAATCGCGGCAGGAAAAGGAGCAGGGCAACACCATCCTGATCGCCTTCATTGCCGCCGTGATCGTCATCTACCTCGTGCTGGCCGCGCAGTTCGAGAGCTTCCGCGACCCGCTGATCATCATGATGGCGGTGCCGCTCTCGATCTTCGGCGCCATCGTGCCGCTCAACATCGGGCTCGGCACGCTCAACATCTACACGCAGGTCGGACTGATCACGCTGATCGGCCTCATCACCAAGCACGGCATCCTGCTTGTTGAGTTCGCCAATCAGCAGCGCGAGGTCCATGGCATGCGGCGCCGTGACGCCATCATCGCCTCGGCCAAGGTGCGCCTGCGGCCGATCCTGATGACGACGGCGGCGATGGCGCTCGGCGTCGTGCCGCTGATCATCTCCAGCGGCGCCGGCGCCGCGGCCCGCTACTCGATGGGTCTGGTGATCTTCACCGGTATCCTCGTCGGCACGATGTTCACCCTGTTCGTCGTGCCCATGTTCTACACCTTCATCGCCAGCAAGGATCTTCCGCATCTCGCCGAGAAGCCGGATCCGAAGCTGATGCCGGCGCTGCCGACCTGACGACAAGACGAGTTCGAAAAACAAAAGAGGCCGGAATATTTCCGGCCTCTTTTTTTGGCGGTCGCCCCACTGCTTCGACGTGTCCGCTGAAGGCGGCAACCAGCCTGCTACTTGACCCAGCCCGCTACTTGACGATCACGATGCTGGTATTGGCCGGGCCGAAAGCCTCGACGAGCTGGTAGAAATCGGCCGCGGCATCGGGATGCAGCCGCACGCAGCCATGCGAGGCCGGACTACCGAGCCGCTTGATGGCGTAGGTTGCGTGCACCGCGTAGCCGCCGCTGAAGAACACCGAATGCGGCATCGGCGCGTTGTCGTACTTCTTCGAATACCACATCTCATGCAGGCGGGTCGGCTTGAACGACCCCGTCGGCGTGATGTGCCCCCTGTCGCCCGTCGACACTTTCCAGGTGAACGTCGGCCGGCCGTCGACCGTGACTTCCATGATCTGCTGCGACAGCGAAACCCGGGCGACGATCTGGTTGGCGTGAGCGGCATTGCTGCCGAAGAGCAGTGCCGCGCCGGTGAGCGCGGCGGCCGAGACGTTGATGAGCTTGGCGGAAATGGCAGTGTGCATGACGATCCCTCTCTTTATGCCGGTCCGGCCGGCTTCAATTTCGATGGGCCGTCTTATCGTGGGCGCCTGTTTCAAGGCTATTTCGCTTGATGCTCGCTTCTGTTTCGAATCTGTTTCTCGAGGTTAACGGCGCCGCTGACGAAATCGGCTCGCGGGTCCGGGTATGATTAACGAAAAATTGGGGGAAGCTGGCAAACGAAAGCGTGTATGGCCTTGATACGAAAGTCGTTTCGCCGATCTCGAAACCGAGTTGCAACAAAGCGCGGCTCGCGCGGCATGATGCGGATACAGGCCGGCGGCAATGTCGACGCAACGGGAACAGACATCAGCAAACGAAAATGGGCAGGAAATCGAAACCACGCACCTGGCTTCTCAGGATCGGCGTCGCGGCGATCATCCTCGGTGGCGCCGCCGGCACCGTCGCCGGCAACCCGGTGACGACGCTTGGCACCCTGAATTTTGGCACCCTGAATTTTGGCGCCCTGAATTTTGGCGCCATGAATTCCGGCGAGGTTTCGACGCTGCACGCTGCACTGTTCATCGCCACGGTCTGGATTGTTTCCAGCCTGCGCGTCCACCGGCTGAAGGCCCTCTGGCGGGTCGGCCTTCGGTTGATGAGGACTCGCGGCCCCTCCGGCTACTTGCTGCCGAGAGGACCGAAGGCCCGCGCCGCAGCGGGGGGCTCCGTCAGCGGCGCGGGCGCTTCGGGAGTTTCCTGAAGCACCAATACATATCGATTTAGGGGGTAATGACATGAACACCAGATTTGCAGCTTCCGTGCTTTCGGCACTGCTCTACGCGCAAGGGCTGCTCGGCTTTGCCGCGCTCGCAACGGTGCTGCTCAAGGAGCGCGCCCATGTCGAAATCACCGCCAGCGCGGAGCTGCCCTCGGGTCCCTCGGTGCTGGTGGTGCGATAGGCGCGAGCATCGGACCCAAAAAGTGCGAAGCGGTTTTGGGGCAATCCGATGCAGGATCAAGGAAGAACCCTGGCCACCCTCGGTTCAGTCGGTGCGCGACGTCGGCGGATCGAAGCGGTAGCCGGCGCCCCTAATGGTGGTGATGGTCTCCGTATCGAGCTTGCGGCGCAGCCTCACGATGCGCGAATCGATCGAGCGGTCGAAGGCATCGGCATTCTCGGCGGGCGCGGCGGCAATGATGTCGTCGCGCGTCAGCACCTTTCGCGGGCTCGCCAGAAACAGCCTGAGCAGCGCCACCTGCCCCGGCGAGAGCTGATCCTCGGCGCCGGAGCGATGCATGACCATAGCCGACCTCAAGTCGACGGTGGCGTTCTCCAGCACAATCAGTTCCTGGGTGTTGCGGCCCCGCCGCGTCAGCAGGCCGCCGATACGCGCCGCCAGCTCGCGCACGTTGAGCGGGCTTTCGATCACGTCGGCGGCGCCGAGCTCCAGCGCCAGCACCTTGTCGACGAGATCGGCGGGCCGGCAGATCAGGATGAAGTCGGAGCCACCCTCGCCGCCCCCACCTTGGCTACTATAGCGCTTGAGCAGTTCGCGCCCCTCCGCCTGGGTCACGTCGTCACCGACGACCACGACGTCGATGCCCCCTGCCGAAAGCAGCGACTCGGCCTCCCAGGGCTGGCGCGCCTGGCGCACGTCGTGCCCGCGCCGCTCGAGATGGTCGGCCAGGTCGCCGGCCACCACTTCGGCTACGGACACAAGCGCGACGACGGATCGTGCTGCCATTTTTCTCCACCCCGCCACAGACAACTCGAGATGAGCGCTGGACATCATGTTTATACCCAATCTACTTTCCGCTGAAAGCGGGAGCGAGACCATTGTGAAGGCGCGCGTTATCGTCGTCGAGGACGAGCCGGACCTGAGGGAAGCGGTTGCCGAGTATCTCGGCGCCAGCGGCTATGACGTCGCCACGGCCGAGAATGCCGCGGCGGCGCGCAGCCTGCTCGAGGCGCAGCCCTTCCACCTCGCCATCCTCGACATCGCCATGCCCGGCGAGGACGGCCTGTCGCTCGGCCGCTGGCTGCGCTCCAGGACGCAGATCGGCATCATCTATGCCACCGCCGCCGGCACCGCGCTCGACCGCATCGTCGGCCTGGAGCTCGGCGCCGACGACTACATCGTCAAGCCCTACGAGTTGCGCGAAGTGCTGGCGAGGGTCCGCAGCGTGTTGCGCCGCGTGCCGCAGCCGGTCGCTCCGCAGGCCGCGAAGGCCGAGGCCGGCACGCGCCGCTTCATGAATTTCGGCGGCTTCCAGGCCGATTTCGACGGCAGGCTGGTGACCGGCGCCAATGGCGCGGTCATCGAGATGGCCAAGAGCGAGTTCGACGTGCTGGAAGTCTTCCTCACCCGCGCCAACCGGCTTTTGACGCGGGCCGCGATCTCGGAGGCGATCGGCTTTGTCGAGGACCCTGAGTCTTCGCGCGCGGTCGACATCCGCATCATGCGCCTGAGGAAAAAGATCGAGGCGGACCCCGCTAATCCGAAATTCCTGCGTACGGTGCGCGGCGAAGGCTATATCTTCTCGCTGCCGACCGGCGACGGCAACTGACTCCGGCGCCGCGCATCCTTCCGGATACGCGACGGACGCTGTAGCATGCCGATCCAGCGCATGGCTCCCGAAAGCCGCGATCGATTTTCGGAGCTTGTGTGCTGGATTTCATGGTTTACCGATATGCCCCCGGGGATGACGTTCGACGATGACAGCTGAGGCCGCACGGATGGACATGCACGGCTCCCGCCAGGGCGCCGCGATGGCGGCTGTCCATGTCGTGCGCCGGCTTCGCGAGGCCGGCGACTGGCAGCGCGAGATGGAGGGCATACTAGAAACGCTGTGCCGCTCGATGGACTGCCAGCGCGGCATTCTCTTCCGTTTGCGCGAACTGCCGGGCCAGGGCTTTGCCCAGTCCGTTTCGGCCTACTGGATCGACCCGGAGTTCGGCGGTGAGCTGGCATCGCCCACCGTGATCGTGCAATCGATCATCAACTCGGATCCGCTGCTGGAACGGCTGCAGGAAGACGAGCGCCAGGGCAAGGTCTTTGCCGGCCACACGCGCAACCTCGACGGTTTTCTGCGGACGGATTTCGAGAAGCAGAACATCAAGTCCTTCCTGTCGGTCTCGGTCTTCGCCCACGGCCATCTCTGGGGCACGCTGGCCGTCAACGACTGCGTGGCCGAGCGCGAATGGACGGACGAGGAAGAAGCGACGCTCCACATCATCGCTTTAGCCATCGGCGACGCCATCGAACACTCCCCTTCCGAGGCGCATGCCAGCGAAGTCATCCGCCGCACCATGCTGCAGGCTTCGCTCGACGCCATCATCGTCATCGACGAGGCGGGCTCGATCATCGAATTCAATCCCGCGGCCGAGAAGATGTTCGGGTTCCCGCGCAGCAACATCCTCGGCAAGGACCTGCTCGACACCATCGTGCCGATCTACTACCGCAAGGGCTATGCCTCGGGGGCCGAATACATGTCGGGCCGTGGCGCGCCGATGGTCGGCCAGCGGATGGAGACCGTCACCCAGAATGCCGCCGGCGAGGTCTTTCCGATCGAACTGACGGCGACCGAGATGCGTGTCGCCGACCGCCGCCTGATCTTCGGCTCGATCCGCGACCTGCGCGAGAAGCTGCACGCCGAGGAAGAGATCAACCGCCAGCGCGAGAAGCTGCACCAGAACGAAAAGATGGCGGCGATGGGCTCGCTGCTCGCCGGCGTCTCGCATGAGCTCAACAACCCGCTGGCGGTGGTGGTCGCGCAATCGACCCTGCTGCATGAATTCGCGACCGACCCGCAGACCAAGGTGCGGGCCGAAAAGGTGCGCGCGGCCGCCGAACGCTGCGGGCGCATCGTCAAGAGCTTCCTCTCGATGGTGCGTCTGCATCCGACCGAGCAGGCCGAAACCGACCTCAACCAGGTGATGCGCTCGGCGCTCGAGGTGACCGCCTACGGCGCGCGCTCCACCGGCATCATCATCGACACCGACTTCGCCAACGGCCCGCTGCTCGCCATGGCGGACGCCGACCATGTCACGCAGGTCGCGGCCAACTTCCTCATCAACAGCCAGCATGCGCTGGCTGGCATCACCGGCGAACGGCGCATCAAGGTGCGGACCTTTCGCAGCGAGCGCGGCAATCCCGGGTTCTCCGTCGAAGACAACGGACCCGGCATTCCCCAGGCGATCCGCTCACGCATCTTCGAATCCTACTTCACCACCAAGCCGGTCGGCGTCGGCACCGGCATCGGCCTGTCGATCTCGAAATCGATCGTCGAGCGCCACAACGGCAACATCTGGTTCGAAGAGGTTGACCCGCATGGTGCGCGCTTCGTCGTCCAGTTGCCGGCCATTGCCGGCGATGCGGCAAGGGCAGGCGAAAGTCCGGTCCGATCGAGCGGGCTGCGCCACGCGCTGATCATCGACGACGAGCCCGACGTCGCCGCTTCGCTCTCGGATATACTGGAGCTGATGGGGGTCAAGTCACGTATCGTGCCGAGCTGGACGTCCGCCGGCGAGGTGCTGAGCGGCCAGATACCGCCGCACATCGTCTTTTCCGATCTGCGCATGCCGGGCACCAGCGGCATATCGATCTATCGCGAGCTGCTTGCTGAACAGCCGGAGCTGGCGCAGCGTTTCGTGCTGGTCACCGGCGACCTTATCGGCGCCAAGGCGGAGATCGACGCGCTGCCGCCGCAGCAGCGGCCGCAGATCCTGGAGAAGCCTTTCTCGACGCTCGACGTTCGCGGCGTCCTTTCCGCCATTGCCGATCAGGCGGCCGTGGAAGGCTGAAATTCGGCACCCCCAGGGTCTGTTGAGATTCCAGTCAGGCCGACCTCACCCGAATATCGACAGGTCCAAAAAAGAGGCTCCCGACCGACTTTGCGGCGGGAGCCTGACTGGAGCGCGGAGGGTGCGCTCAGGGGAGCCTCAAAAAACGTTCGGGGTGTTGGTGAGCGGCGCGGCGTTGGCGATCATGCGCACCGCGCGGGTCCTGTGCTGACCGGACTGCTCGGCGATTGCGCGCAGGCACTCTGAGCTTTCGGCGCCCCAGTTCTGGCCTTTGCAGACGAAGTCGACCTGCGGCTGCGGCAGGCGCGCGGTCTTGAGCGTGGTCGGCGCGCCTTCCACGACATTGGCCGGGGGATTGATCGAAGCGAAAGCGGGACCGGCGGCAGGCGCGAGCACCATGCTGGTAAAGGCCGTGGCGCCCAACAGCATGAACATCGCCATCGGATGGTCGCTGGCGCGCTGGCGCAACGCCAGCTTCGGCCGGCGGTCATTGCGCTCGGGGCCATGGGCACGGCGGCTGGTGTCGGCGATCCGGACTTTCGTAAACATCGGCTGTTCCCTTCGTTATCTTTTCTTTTCCTTATGAAACGAACGTACGCGCGCTGCGTAACGAGCGAATGGTAGGGCGCGATTACCCGTGTAACAGGATTGAAACAGCGACCTTCGCCGCGACACCCGTCCCTGCCAACCGCCCGGCGCGCGCCGCTTCCGGTTTGGTGAACTCATGCACAGCCGGATTTCGCGAACTGTAAGCGAACTCACACTGCGCGCTGAATCGGCGTCGCAGACACTGATCTTTGAGATGCTGAGCCGGGGAAACCGATTTCAGTGGCCGGGGCCGACGACGTCGGCGCGGCAGACATTCCGATCGGCGCGCCGGTCCGCCCCGCTTACGATCTCGAGGCGCTCGTCGCCCTGACCGATTGAGTCGCGGCCGAGATCTTCCGGGCGGCGATACGCCCCGCCACGATCGCGCCTTCGACATAGCCGGGAAAGGATGGCGACAGTTCCGAAGCAGCGAAATGGACAGGTGGCGCGCCGGCAAGGATGGTACTTTCCGCATCCATTGCCGTCACATCGACGATGAGGTCGCCATAGGCGCCACCGCTCCAGCGGTCATGTGTCCAATCGCGCTGGTTGAAATCGAGCATGTCGACCGCCTTCGGACCGAGCGCATCGGCAAGTCTTGCCCCCACTTCCGCACGCAGGGCCATCTCGCCCAACTTGCGCCAGCGCAACGCCAGCGGCCCGCCGATGAAGACGGTGAGCGCGGCGTGCTCCTCATCCCTGCTGGCGTCACAGGCAAACAAGCCTGGCAGGTCGCGCCACATCACCATGCCGCTCAATCCTCGCTCCCGCCAGAAGGGCCTGGCATAGCGCGCCACGATCTTGATAACCGCGCCGCTTTCCCAGGCGCCCAGCGCCCTGGTCAGCGCGGCCGGCAAGGCGGGCGCGAACTCGAGCTTCGCGGCCGTCGCCGGTGGCAGGGCGACAAGGACTTGGCGCGCTTCGATGACACCGCTCGCCGTGCTGACGCCGATGCCTTCGCGGCCCTGCTCTATGCGCGTGACCGGCTCGCTTAGCCGCACCCGGTCAAAGATATCGCCGGCCAGATCGTCGGCGAGCGACTGCATGGTCTCGTGCAGGGAATACTGTAGCTCCGGCGCCTCGTTGGTGATGCGACGGTCGTTATCGATCAGGTGCCAGAGCGGCACCTTGTCGATCGCCAGGCACCACAACCCCTCGATCATCGAACGGAAGGCGGACTTGGCATCGGCCGCGTCCTTCTGGCGGCCCAGCCAGTCGGCGACGGTCAGACCGGCGATCGCCGGATCCTCAGGCTCGATACAGTTCATCCGCTCGCGGATCGCCATCGCGGCATGGTAGGTCCGCCCCGCCTGATCGACCGACATTGGCGGATGCGTGATGAAGTTGCCATCGAAATGGGTCGCGACCAATGTCTTGCCACGCGCTTGCGCCAACGCCATCAGCTCCGGCATGTCCTGGCACAGGAACTGGCCGCCGCTGTCGATCCGTTCGCCCAGCCCGTTTCGCATGGCCTCCACGCGACCGCCGACGCGATCACGCGCCTCGAACAGCAGGAAATCGGTCCCGGCGCGCTTGAGTTCGAGCGCGGCGCAGAGGCCGGTGAACCCCGCTCCAATGATCGCAACGTCGGTGCTTTCGATCTTGCTGCTCAATTGCCGGCCCTGATCTGCCGGCAGTTCGACCGGCTCCCAACCGCGCAGATGAGGGTGCGGCGTTCACCCCGTCAAGCATCTTCGAACGTTATGTCGACATGGGCCGTACCGACCAAAGGATGGCTGAAGCGTATCGGCTAATGCATGTCGCTGCGAAATGTGCAGCGGTATCAGCGGAACGATATGCATAAAGACAAAGACCTAAAGCGGCCCGGCTGAATCCGTTTCAGCGCGACGCGCTTTAGGCCCGTAAGTGTGGCTCACCCTATGGTTCTTTCCAGCACATTCAGCCAGTTGCGATAGGCGATCTTCTCGATCAGCGCGCGGCCAAACCCACGCGCGGCCAGCGCATCGATGAGTTTCGGCAGGCCGGCGACGTCGCCGATGACGGCCGGGATCATGGCGCCGTCGAAGTCCGAACCCAGACCGACGCCGTCCTCGCCCAGCGCCTGCAAGAGCGAGTCGATGTGGCGCACCATGATGTCGAGGCCGGTGTCGGCATTCATCTTGCCGTCCTCGCGCAGGAAGCCGGTGGCGAAGTTCAGGCCCACCATGCCGCCCGTTTCGCGGATCGCGCCGAGCTGCCAGTCGGTCAGGTTGCGCGAGTGGCCGCAGATCGCATGCACATTGGAATGCGTCGCGACCAGCGGCGCGTCGCTCAACTCCGCCACGTCGCGAAAACCCTTCTCGTTGAGATGCGACAGGTCGATCATGATCCTGAGCTGGTTGCACGCCTTGACCAGCGCCTTGCCGGCGTCGGTGAGGCCGGGCCCGGTGTCCGGCGAGGACGGAAAGCGGAACGGCACGCCGTTGCCGAAGGCGTTCGGCCGGCTCCAGACGATGCCCAGCGAACGCAGGCCGGCGGCGTGCAGCACATCGAGCATGGCAAGCTCGGGATCGATCGCCTCGACGCCTTCGATATGGAACACCGCCGCGACCGAGCCCTTCGCCATCGCCTCGCGCACTTCGCCGGCGCTGCGGCAGATGGTGAGCGCGCCGGCACGCTCCAGCCTGAACAGGATCGAGGCCATGCCGATGGTCGACGTTACCGCTTCGGCGCGCGGCAGTTCCGGCGGCAGGGGTTCGTTGTCGCTCGGCGCCGGCGGCACGGCGCTGCGCTTGGTCTTTTCGATGGGCGGCGGGAAGATCGCGAACATGCCGCCGGCAAAGCCGCCTTTTCTCGCGCGCGGCAGGTCGATATGCCCGCCCGGCGTGCCCTCGATGAACAGCTTTTCGACATCCGCTTCCTTCGACTGGTAGAGCCTCAGCAGCGTGTCGTTATGTCCGTCGAAAACGGGGATCAGGTCGGTATCGGTCATCGGGGAAGCCATTCAAATCAGTGACAGGCGGGACGACAGGTTTCGTCCGAGCGAACTGTCAACTTAGGCAAGATGGCCGGGCCGCGCAAATGCCAAGGACTGGCTCTTTCCCTTCTCCCCTTGTGGGAGAAGGTGTCGCCGCAGGCGACGGATGAGGGGTGTTCCAGGGAATGCGACGTCTCACTCCGCTGGATCACCCCTCAACCGTCTCGGCGCTGCGCCCCGATCCACCTTCTCCCACAAGGGGAGAAGGGGGAACTTGCTACCGCTTCAGCACATCGGCCCATTCCGGATGGCGGCGGAACTGGGCGTTGGCGAAGGGGCAGAGCGGGATGATCTTCTTGCCGGCGGCGCGCGCGTCCTCGACCGCGCGGGTGACGAGGCGAAGCCCGGCGCCCTGGCCGCGGAACACATCCGGCACCTCGGTGTGATCGATGATGAGCTGGTGCTCGCCGACCTTGGTGAAGGTCATCTCGGCCTCGGCGCCGCCGGAACCGCGCAGCACGTAGCGCCCCTTCGAACCGCGGTCTTCCAGTTCGATCTCGGGCAGTTGGTCAGCCATTGTTCCTGTCTCCTTCGGCAGCGGACACGAGAGCGAAGAGCCGCCGCGCCGCTTCGATTTCATTCGGCCGCACCTCGTGCCCGCCGTCGTGCCATTCCACTGTGACATCCGCGCCGTCGGCCCGCAAATGGGCTTCCAGCCGCGTGGTCAGGTTCGGCGGGCAGATCGGATCGCGCCTGCCGGCCGTGATCAGGATGCGGCGGCCGCCAAGGCTGCCCTGCACGTCCGGCTCGAACGGGATCAGCGGATGCATGAGCGCCGTGGCATCGAACAAGGTCGGCTCCGCGAACACCAGCGAGGCCAGGATGTTGGCGCCGTTGGAATAGCCGAGCCCGAACACCGCCGAAGGCTTTGCCGCCTCGACATGCGCCTTGACGAAGCCCGCCATCTTGCCCGTCGCGCGTGCAAGGTCGTCCATGTCGTAGACGCCTTCGCCGGTGCGGCGGAAGAAGCGGGCGGCGCCATGTTCCGAGACATCGCCGCGCGGCGACACGATGGTCGCCGATGGCAGCAACTCGCGACCGAAGGACAGAAGCTGGTTCTCATCCGCACCGGTTCCGTGGAAGACGAAAAGCAGCGGGCTGCCCGGCGAACCGGGCAGCATTTTGTGGATGTAAGCGTCCTTGCTCATGGCCTCAGTCTTCCAGCTTCTGCAGATGCTCTTCGAGATAGGGCCTCAGATGCTGATGCTGCATCGGCAGCTTCAGCGCCTCGCCGAGATGCGCGGTGTCCTCGTCGCGGTCGAAGCCCGGCTCGTTGGTAGCGACCTCGAACAGCACGCCGCCCGGCGTACGGAAATAGATTGCCCAGAAATAGTCGCGATCGATCACCGGCGTGACGCCGTAACCTGTGTCGATCAGCGCCTTGCGCACCTCGAGCTGCCTGGCGCGATCCTCGACCGCGAAGGCGACGTGATGCACCGAGCCGGCGCCGAGATTGGCGAAGCCCGCGCCGGGCAGCGATTCGATGTCGACGACGTCGGCGCCGTTGCCGTTCTTGATCGCCAGCCGGCGGATGTTGCCGGACTTGTCGACTTCCTCATAGCCCATGAACTTCAAGAGCTCCTCGGTGGCGCCGCCGTCCTTCAGCCTCAGCGCAACCGAGTGGAAGCCGCGGATCGCTTCGTCGGCCGGAACTCCGCCCTTCACCCAGGGCGCTCTGCTGTCGGCCTTGTCCTCGACGAGTGCAAAGCTGTCGCCGTCGGGACCGGTGAAGGTAAGACGCTTCTCGCCGAAGCTTTCCGTACGGGCAACATTGCCCACGCCGTCGTCGGCGAAGCGCTTTTCCCAATAGCCGAGCGTGCCTTCCGGCACCGAGAAGACCGTGGTGCCGACCTCGCCGACCCCGTGCCGACCCTTGCCGATATCCGGGAACGGAAAATAGGTCATCACCGAGCCCGGGGTGCCGAATTCGTCGGCATAATAGAGGTGATAGACGTCCGGCGCGTCGAAATTGACGGTTTTCTTGACCCGGCGCAGGCCGAGCTTCTTGGTGAAGAATTCATTGTTGCGGCGCGCATCGCTCGCCATCGAGGTGACGTGATGCAGGCCCTTGATCTGGTTGAGCATGATGCTGCTCCTTCCTTGTCGTTGCTGCGGCCCTCGCCGCTGTCCACGCCAATATGAGGATAGCCCCGCCGTCGGCAAAGCAGGCAAACACAGAATGGACTGTCTCATAAAAGTGAACGGACCTATGGTTCATGTTCATAAATTGAGGAAGATGCCTTCCTTGCAATGAACGGGAATTTCGGCTCCATGAGCGGCGCGCCGTTTTGAGGAGAAGACCTTGGACAACCGAGTGAGCCGCCCGAACGTTCTTCTCATCACTTGCGATCAGTGGCGCGGCGATTGCCTTTCGGCCGCCGGCCATCCGGTGGTCAGGACGCCAAACACCGACGCGCTTGCCGCCGAAGGCGTGCTCTTCCGGCGCCACTATGGCGGAGCGGCGCCCTGCTCGCCGGCCCGCGCCTGCCTCTATACCGGCCTCTACCAGATGAACAACCGCGTGTGCCGCAACGGCTCGCCGCTCGATGCCCGCCACGGCAATATCGCGCTTTCGGCGCGCGCGGCGGGTTATGACCCGACGCTGTTCGGCTACACCGATGTGGCGCCTGACCCTCGCCGGCTCGCAGCCGGCGATCCGCGCCTGAGGAGCTATGAAGGCGTGCTGCCCGGCTTCAGCGTCCGGCAGTCCTTGCCCGAGCATCAGAAGCAATGGCTGTCCTGGCTGAGAATGCAGGGCATCGACGCCAGCGCCGGCAGCCCCGGCATCCATCGTCCGGCGGGCGAGCGAGGCAAGACCGGAGGCGATGTGAGCAACGCGCCGCCCGTCTACTCGAAGGACCAGACGCCGACCGCCTTCCTGGCCGGCGAATTCATTCGCTGGCTTGGCGAGCAGGGTACGCCCTGGTTCGCGCACATCTCCTTCATCAGCCCGCACCCGCCGTTCATCGTGCCCGAGCCCTACAACGCCATGTACGATCCGGCCGACGGTCCCGCTTTCCGGCGCGCGGCGACCTGGCAGGCCGAGGCCGAAAGCCATCCCTATCTCGCCTACGATCTGGGCCTGCAGAAGCGGACCAAGTTCGTCCCCGGCATCGAGGGCAAGGTGCCGGACTGGAGCGAGGAAAACTTCCGCCGCATCCGCGCGATCTATTACGGTATGATCTCCGAGCTCGACGCGCAGCTCGGCCGCATCTGGGAAGCGCTGAAGGCGGCCGGCAGCTGGGACGACACTGTGATCGTGCTCACCTCCGACCACGCCGAGATGATGGGCGACCATTTCATGCTCGGCAAAGGCGGCTTCTTCGACGCCAGCTACCACATTCCGCTGATCATCCGCGATCCCGGCCGCGGAACAACTGCCGGCGCATCGGTTGACCGCTTCACCGAAGCCGTCGACATCTTTCCGACTTTGCTCGACCTGATCGGCGCCGCACCGCAGCCACATCTCGACGGCAGATCGCTGGCGCCGTGGCTCGACGGCAAGCAGCCGACCGACTGGCGCGAGGCCGCGCATTGGGAATTCGATTTCCGCTCGATCGCCGACGGCGAAGCCGAGCGTCATTTCGTCGTCGGCTCGCGCGACTGCAACCTAGCTGTCCTGCGCACCGACGACTTCAAATATGTCCATTTCGGCGGCGCCCTGCCGCCACTGCTGTTCGATCTCACGAAGGATCCCGGCGAACTGAGAAACGTCGCGCATGACCCCGCTTATCTGCCTGTTCGTCTGGAATTTGCCGAAAAGCTGCTCGCCTGGCGCGCCAGGCATCTCGACCAGTCACTGGCGCTGGCGGAGCTGACGGAGAATGGGGTGGTCGGCCACCTGGCCAAGGCAGTAGGGCAGTAAGGCAATAGGGCAGTATGTCGAGACGGTGTCTCCTACTGCCCTACTGCCCTACTGCCCTACTCCCTTACTTCAGAATCATCCGCTGCTGGTCGCGCTTCTCGGCATAGGTGCCTTTGTCATAGGCCGCCTGCGCCTGCAGCTCTTCCTTGGTGAAGTTGGTGTAGAGATATTTCTTGCCGTCCTTGTCGGTCATGAATTTGAGCTTATCCATGCCGACCGCCACTTCCTTGGCGCCGATGCCGAGGAAGCCGCCAACGTCGACGATCACGGCGTCCGGCTTGTTGTCCTTCAGCACGACATCGCCGATTGTGCCGATCTTGGCGTCGTTGGCGCCATAGACGGTGGCGCCCTTCAGATCGTCGCCCCGGATATTGTCCATCGGCATTTCGGTCAGCGTCGATTTGTCGATCGAAGCTGTCTGCGTCGTGTCGGTGGCTGACGTGCCGGAATCCGCAGGCTTGGTCTCGGTGGTCGCCTGCGCAGTTTGGGCTGGCTTAGCCTCCTTGCCGGCCGTGGTGTCGGACGACGCCACAGCGGGCGTTGTGGTAGGTGGCGTCTCGTTCGACGCAGCAGTGCTTGTCGAGGCCGGCGCCGGATCGTAAGCCTTGCGGTTGAAGTCCGGTTGCGCCTGCAGCTGCTCCTTGGTGGTCTCGGCCACCAGCCAGCGGTCGCCGTTCTTTTCCGCCCATTTTGCCTTGGCGAAGTCATAGGTGACGCTCTTTTCACCGATGCCTAGAAAGCCGCCGACGCCGATGACGAGCGACTCGGCCTTGCCATCCTTGGCAAGCACGATGTCGTTCACATCGCCGATCTTTTGGGCGTCATCGGCGGTGCCATTGTAGACAGACTCGCCCATGATGTTGGTGGCGAGATTGCCGTCCGCCTTCTTCACCGGTTCAGCCGGCTGGGCGGGCGCCTGCGCCGTTCCAGTGGTTGCAGGCTGGGTAGCATCTGCCGATTGCGCCGGGGCCGGATCGTATGGCTTGCGGTCGAACGCAGGCTGGGCATTCAGCTCGTCCTTAGTCGTCTTGGCCACCAGCCAACGGTCACCGTTCTTCTCGGCCCACTCGAGCTTGCTATAGTCAAAGGCAACGTCCTTCGTGCCGACGCCAAGAAAACCGCCGACGCCGATGATTGCGGACTTGGCCTTGCCGCTTGCGTCGAAGACGACATCGTCGACCTTGCCGATATCCTGGGCGTCTTTGCCGGTGCCGTTATAGACGGATTCGCCGATGATGTTGGTCATCAGGGCGCCATCCGCGCGGATCACTGGCGCGGGGTTTTCGGCGGCAGGCGGCTGTGCCGGCGTTGCCGTCTGGGCGAAGGCCCCGGTTGCAACCAGCGTTGCAAGCGCGGTCGTCGCAAAAAGGGTGCGGATCATGATAGTTCCTCCTCGTGCCTGGTTGGTGCACGCCGCACTGCGGGCCTTTGGCTACGCCGGCCCGATGCGGCACTGTTCCACGATTTCACAACGTCGTGAGCGGAGGCTTGTTCCAAAACAGCGGCTGGCACTGGCCTGCCGGGTTTCCTGGCCGGCAAGGAACCTTTCGTCGGCGGTTTTCGTTTCAGCCTGCGGCTGAGGGGTCATTCAGCCAAGGGATTGCAAGGAACGGAGCGGGGCATGCGTTTTGCGGCGGTGCTGAACCAGGACGGCGGCACGCTGCGCACGATCGACATCTCAGCCTTTGCCGATCGTCTGCGCCAGACGCTGGAAGCGGCAGGCCATTCGGTTGAGGTCGACATCGTTGCCGGCCGCGAAGTCGCCACGGCATTGGAAACGGCCATAGCGAAGCGGAACATCGACGTCGTGATCGCTGGAGGCGGTGACGGCACGATTTCGACGGCGGCGTCCCTTCTCATGAACAAGAAAAAGGCCCTGGCCATATTGCCGGCGGGCACGATGAATCTCTTTGCGCGCGGGCTCGGCATCCCGCAGACGCTGGATGCGGCGCTGAAATCCTTCGCCGGGGGCGAGGTGATGGCCGTCGACATGGCAAGCGCCAACGGCCAGCCATTCGTGCATCAGTTTTCGATCGGCATGCATGCCAGGATGGTGCAGCTTCGGGCGAATATGGATTTCGGTTCGCGGCTGGGAAAGATGCGGGCTTCCGTTCGCGCGGCATGGGCAACGATCAAGAACCCGCGTACCCTCAAGGTCACCTTGAGCATCGGCAACGCCGAGATCGTCACCCGCACGACCGGCATCGGCATCAGCAACAATCTGTTCGGCGAAGGCCATCTGCCTTACGCGGACAATCCGGCGGGTGGCGTGCTGGGCATCTATGTCAGCGTCGCGCGTAGACGTCACCACCTGGCGAAGCTGCTCCTCGACATGCTGCGCGGCCGATGGCGCGACAGCGAGCATGTCGAGATCCATCAGGCCGACAAGGCCGTTCTCAGGATCCATTCACCGACGAGGAAATTCAGCGCGGTCATGGATGGAGAGCTGGTCAGGCTGGAACGCGAGACGGTGATCGAAATTCATCCCCGCGCCCTGAACGTGCTGGTTCCGGCAAGCAATACGCAGGCCAAGGCGGCATGATGATGCGATCAGCCGCCTTGCGGGGATTTCTGCCCGGCAGCCGGCGCCTCAGGCACGCTCTGGTCGCTCGTCGGGCTCTTGATCACCTCGCCATAGATCTCGACGGCCGCCCAGGCGATAAAGGCCAGCAAAAGCCCGGCGACGAGGATTCTCAGCGCATGCCAGCCCCAGTGCCCCTGGCGGGCTTTGTCTTCAGGAACGATCTTGGTCATTATTGGCCTCCATGTTGCGTGGCGGCGGGCGCGGCATGGTCGGGTAACGGGTCCTTTCAGCGAAGGTTCCGAAACCGCGGGCGAGGTTCGGCAGCGATCGGGCCGCCGCTTGTAGCGGGGCGTGGCGCATGGGGGATTGGTGGGTAGCAAGGCAGCCAGCTTGCCGGCCGATGTCAGCCGCTTCGTCGAGGATGCGGGCCGGCTTGCCGTGCTCCGCGGCCTCAGGGCCGTGGACACGGCCGGCGATCCCGACTTTGACCGCATCGGCGGTCTCGCCGCCGCGATACTCGAAACGCCGGTCGCGCTGGTGACGCTGGTCGACACTGATCGCCAGTGGTTCAAGTCGCGGCTGGGCTTCGACGAGAGGCAGGCGCCGACCGCCATCTCGTTCTGCGCCCATGCCATTGCCGCCGGCGACGATCCCATGGTGGTCACCGACGCCACGCTCGATCCGCGCTTTGCCGGCAATCCGCTGGTCACCGGCAGAGAGCATATCCGTTTCTACGCCGGCGCGCCGGTGATCGTTGCCGGCGTCAGGGTCGGCACGCTTTGCGTGCTCGACCGGAAGCCGAGGGCGTTTCCGGCCGACGAGAAGATCGCGCAGTTGAAGACGCTGGCCGAGCTTGCCGCCAGCCTCTTCGTGCTCAAGGACGCCACGCGCAACGGCGCCATCGCACAGGCGGAGCTGGCACGCGAGGAGAAGCGCCGCGCGATCGCGCTCGACGCCGCCTCGCTGGCGAGCTGGGCCTGGGACATCCGCACCGACATGATCGACTGCGGCGCGCTTTTGGCGGAGCTTTTCAACCTGCCGCCGTCCAACCGGCTCAAGGCAAAGGACATCCTGCGCGCCATCGATCCCCGCGACGTCTATCAGACCGAGACACGCTTCCGCGACGCGCTGAGCGGCAGCGACGACTATTTTGGCGAATATCGCGTCAAGGGGCTTCATCCGGTCCGCTGGATCGCGACGCGCGGACGCGTCGTCGAGCGCGACAGCGACGGCAGGCCGACGCTTATCTTCGGCGTCAACTACGACATCACCGAGCGCAAGCTCGGCGACGAGCGCCAGCGCCTGTTGCTTCGCGAGCTGAACCATCGCGTCAAGAACACGCTGGCGACGGTCCAGGCCCTGGCGACGCAGACCGTGCGCCATGCCCACCAGCCGAGCGAGTTTCTCGAAGCCTTCAGCGCCAGGCTGCAAGCGCTTGGCGCCGCCCACGGTTTGCTCTCGGACCGCGAATGGCGCGGCATCGGGATCGCCGAGCTGGCAAGGATCGAGGCAAAGGCCTTCGACGCCGGCGGCCGGTCCCGCATAAGGATCTCCGGCCCCGATCTCCTGCTCTCGCCGGATCAGGCCGTTGGGCTGGGCTTGATCCTGCATGAGCTCGCCAGCAACGCGCTGAGATACGGATCGCTCTCGGTTCCGTCCGGAAAAGTCGATCTGGAATGGAAAACACAGGGTCGAAAGGGCGCGAGACGGCTGGTGCTGACCTGGCGCGAGACCTGCGGCCCCAAGGTCGAGCCGCCCGATCGCCACGGCTTCGGCTCCATCCTGATCCGGCGCAGCCTGGCCAAGGTCATCGACAGCGAGGTAACCCACGAATATCGTCCCGGCGGCGTCTTTGCCGAGATAGCGATGCCGCTCGAGCCGCTGTTGAAGTGACGAAAGCTGAAGCGGTCCAGCGTTCCTGCCTGACGCTGAGCCGCTTAAGATCCATTGCCGGAATCCGGATCGCCGGGCCCGGGCTTCACATTCTCACGGTAGATGGCGTAGGCGGCGAGCGCGATCGCGGGCGCGAGAAGCGCGCCCAGGCCACCCCTGCTCTTGGCCAGCGCCGGAAGAAGCGCGAGCGCCGCGGTAATGCCGATAGCCGTCATGTCGGCCTTTCGCCTTCGCGCGCGTCGCCGCGCCCGCATGCCGGCGGTCAGCTTGTGGATCACCAGAATGAGCGCCGCGAACACCAGGAACCCTACGCCAAAGCCCAGGGAAGTCGCCAGCGCGCCGTAGCGCGCGGCAAACCAGATGTAGGCGGCGCCGACCAGGAAGCCGACGCCGCACAGGACGAAAATGCCGGCAAGCCCGTAGAGGATTGCCGTCACGCGCGCTCTTTGCAAAACGGCCGTGGCCTCGCCGGAAGCAAGGGCCGAGATCAGCGAAGCCAGCGTCCCCATATGCGGGCTAGCGGCGCGAGAGCAGCGCGAACAGGAAGCCCACTCCCGCGGCGATCGCCAGCGATGTCACCGGCTTTTCGCGGACGCTGGCTATCAACTGCGCTTCCAGGTCCTGGGCGCTTCCGCGCACGCTTTCGAACGCTGCCTCGCCTTGCGCGCGCAACTGCTCGACGCCCTCGGTGGCCGCTCGCCGCGCCGCGCCGTAGCCGTCGTCCCTGGTCTTGGCCAATTGCCTGGTGAGCTCTTCGATGTCGGCCTTCAACTGCCGGATGTCGGCTTCGAGGTCGGTGTTGGAGGGAGCATCCGTTGCGGATCTGCCTGAGGCGGTCGCCATTGCTTAACTCCTTAAGTTCGCTTCGCTTCCAACGCCCGGTTGAGACCAGGGTTCCGTTCCTAGCAGTCCGGATCCTTCAGATCAGCGGCCTGCGCTCCTCACCCAGGCCTTCCCAACCGGCGAGGTCCTTCAACCCTTCTTGGTCGATGATCTCGCAACCGCCGTCGCGCCACGCAATCAGCTTGCGGTCGATCAGCTTGCGGATCGTCTTGTTGGTGTGCACCAGCGAAAGGCCGAGCGTATCGGCGATATGCTGTTGCGTGATCGGGATCTGCATCGGCTTCTTGCTTTCCAGGCTTGCGCCCCGGGCGCGGCTGGAGATGAAGGCGACGAGATAGGCCGTGCGCTCCAGCGCCGAGCGCCGGCCGATGCTCAGCAGGTTTTCATCGAGCATGCGTTCCTCGCGCGATGCCATCCAGGTGATGTCATAGGCCAGGCCCGGGTAGTTGCGGTAGAGCTCGTGCAACTGGTCGCGCTCGAAGACACACAGCAGCATCGGCGACAAGGCCTCGACGGAATGCTGCATCTCGCCCATCAGGCTGCCCTGCAGGCCGATGAGATCGCCCGGCATGGAATAGTTGAGGATTTGCCGCCGCCCGTCGGGCAGCAGCTTGTAGCGGAATGCCCAGCCCGAGAGCACGGTGTAGAGATGAGCGCTGTGGCTGCCTTCGACCAGCACCGTCGCGCCCTTGTCGACCGCGAGCTCTCCCTTCTTGAAGCCGCTGATGAATGACAGCTCCTGGCTTTCGAACTCGCGAAAAGCCGGCAGCGGCCGCAGCGGACATTTCTCGCAAGGGTATTGGCGGCTGGAAACGGAAGGTGCGCTCTGGCCGGACATTTCGACCCCTCTTCGAAATCCCTCCCCCGATCGGGCGAATGGAAACGCTCCACGCGCACCGAGGTTCCGCCGTTCACGGCAATGCATCACCCGGTCATGTCTTTTTTAAATGACAGAGACCCAAATACCGCGCATGACTGCGGGCCTTATAGGAGTCGCCGACACGTGCCCTCATTGCTGGACGGATTGCGCATCCTGGTTGTAGAGGATGAATTCCTGATCGCCATGGATGTCGAACAGCTGTGCCGGGACCATGGTGCCGCCGATGTCGCCATCGCCCGCGGATTGACCGAGATCGACGAGCAGGACCTGCCGTCCCGCTTCGACGCGGCCGTCGTCGACCTGATGCTGGACGGCGTTTCGACCCTCGATTTTGCCGGGCGACTGCGCAACACGGGCGTTCCGTTCGTCTTTGCCACCGGCTATTCGGACTCGGACGACCTCAGGGACTCTTTTCCCGAGATACGGCTGATCGGCAAGCCCTTTTCGGGCGAAGACCTTGTCACGGCCCTGGCTGCCGCCTGCGGGCGCGCGGCGGCCGCCTGAACGGGTTGATTCGCCACAAGGAACGATACTCGATGCGGCGCGACGTCAGGCCGCGTTCGAACCGGTCACCTGCGCCGAGATCGCATCGGGGCCGTATTCGTCCTCGCCGGAAATCTTGAGGATATCCTGCAGCCGGGCGCGCGCCCGGCTGACCCGGCTCTTGATGGTGCCGACCGCGCAGCCGCAGATCTCGGCCGCCTCTTCGTAGGAAAAGCCGGACGCGCCGATCAGGATGATGGCTTCGCGCTGATCCTCCGGCAGCTGCTCCAGCGCGCCGCGAAAATCCTTGAGGTCGAGCTGGCCATGCTGCGCAGGGTGGACGGCAAGCCTGGCGGTCATGATGCCGTCGCTGTCCTGCACCTCGCGGCCGCGCTTGCGCATCTGCGAATAGAATTCGTTGCGCAGGATGGTGAACAGCCAGGCTTTGAGGTTGGTGCCCGGCTGGAAGCTCTCATGCTTGTCCCACGCCTTGACCAGCGTTTCCTGGACAAGGTCGTCCGCCTTGTCCGCATTCTGCGTCAGCGATACCGCAAAGGCGCGCAGGCTCGGGATCGCGCCGAGCAGCTCGGTCTTGAAGCTCTGGGAGACCGCCGCCATGCCTCAGTCCTTTTTCTCGGCGGGTTCGGCCTTTTCCAGCTGGCTGAGCAACTGAGCGAATCGATCCGGCACCTGATCGGAAACCAGATCGTCGTAATATTGTTTGAGCTTGCGGGCAATTTCGGAGTTCGGTCCGAGCGGATTGCCACCCCCATTCCGGTGCCTGCCCATGGCGCCAGTCGTTGAATTCTTTGACATTTCTTTCATATTTGCCCTAATTCCCAGCACCCGAAACCGCTTTAGAACCACAGACCACAACGCAAGCGGCACCTTTGTCTGGTTGCCCATCCCGAAATCCCCAAACGTCCGCTTCCTAATTTAGTTCCACGCCCGGCGGAACTTTTTCAGAAAGCCGACGTTGGTTTGCCGGGGTTTGCGACCCGTTTGGCCTAATGGAAATGCAACAGCGTCATCTGAGGGAGACGTCGAATATGAGTCTATCCGCAACCATCGCTCCTCACCTGCCGTTCCTTCGCCGTTTCTCGCGCGCCGTGTCGGGATCCCAGGAAAGCGGTGACGCGTTGGTCGCCGCGTTGCTGGAAGCCATTATCGCCGACACCGACGTCTTCCCCAAGGCATCGAGCGATCGCATCGCGCTGTACAAGGTCTTCGCCAGGCTCTTCACCTCGATTGCCATCCGCGTGCCGCAGGAGCATGCGCAGACCGCCTGGGAGCAGCGGGCGGCCGCCAATCTGAACGCGATCGCGCCGCGGCCGCGGCAGGCCTTCCTGCTGGTCGCCGTGGAAGGTTTCAGCGAGGACGAGGCGGCGGAAATCCTCGACGCCGACGAACAGGAATTCTCCGAATTGCTTGCCCAGGCAAGCAGCGAGATCTCCCGCCAGGTCGCGACCGACGTGCTGATCATCGAGGACGAGCCGCTGATCGCCATGGACATCGAGGAGATGGTCGAAAGCCTCGGCCATCGCGTTGTCGGCACCGCGCGCACGCATGCCGAGGCGGTGGCGATTTTCGGCAAGACGCGTCCGAAAATGGTCCTGGCCGACATCCAGCTCGCCGACGGCAGCTCGGGCATCGAGGCGGTGAACGAGATCCTGTCCTCGACACCGGTGCCGGTGATCTTCATTACCGCTTTCCCCGAACGCCTGTTGACGGGCGAGCGCCCCGAGCCGGCGTTTCTGGTGACCAAGCCCTTCAATCCCGAGATGGTCAAGGCCTTGATCAGCCAGGCGCTTTTCTTCGACCGCCAGGCAAAAGCCGCAGCCTGACCTCATCCGTGCCGACGACCGATATCTCATGCGAGGGTCCCGCCTCGCATGAGGCTGGCGGTGCCTGATCGGCAACTGCTTCCAGGGGTCGTCTTTTTCCGCAAATGGTGGAACAAACGCTATCCAACCACGTTTTTCAGGTCATCAGAAGGAGATGTATCATGCTGTACTGGGCGCTCGTTTTTCTTGTGGTCGCGATTATCGCCGGCGCGCTTGGGTTCGGCGGCGTTGCCGGCACATCGGCTGGCATCGCGCAGATCTTGTTCTTCATCTTCCTTGCCTTCCTGGTGATTTCGCTTATCGCCGGCCTGTTCAGACGGGTCTGACGCGAGAACGCCGAACACTGGAAGCCGCACCCCTCAAACGGTTTCCAGCTACCGCCGGGCGGTGTCTCCAAAGGGCATCGTCCGGCGGACCGCTTTTGGGGCTACGCGCAGCCTCGGCGTGTCAAAACCGGGGGCGGTAACCCGACTTAGCCGTTCAAGCCTGGATGCGGGAAGTATCGGATGCGTTCCAAGGCCTCGGAGAGACGCAGCGATGAAGTGATCGCGATGCATCCGGCGGAAAGCGGGATGCAGCTCGGGCGAGCGCTGCTCCATGCGCTGCACAATGCTGGAATTTCGGTCCTCTACCAGGATCGTGAAATGAAAACCGTCTGGGCCCGCAACATGCGCGCGCCGTGGGCATCCGAGACGGCCGACGGCAAGGATTTGCTCTCCCCCGCACAGGCCGAGCGCATAGGCGCGGCCAAACGCAAGGTGGTTGAAACCGGCAACGCCGATCGCCTCGAGCTCGGCATTCCCGACAATGACGGCGTGCGCTGGTTCCATATCTGGATCGATGCCGATCGCAGCGACACCGGCGAAGTCCAGGGCGTCGTCACCACCATGGTCGAGACGACGGAGCAGAAACGCCGCGAGCAGACGCTGAAGACGCTGCTGCGGGAGGTCAGCCATCGCTCGAAGAACCTTCTGGCCATCATCCAGAGCATAGCCACCCAGACCGGGCGCTACTCCGAGACGCTTGGCGACTTCCTGACGCGCTTTCGCGGACGCCTCCAGTCGCTCGCATCGTCTCAGGATCTGGTGACATCCTCCAACTGGCGGGGAGCTGCGCTTCGGGAGCTCGTATCCGGCCAGGTCGGCCGCTATAGCGCCGATCCAGGTCGCAGCTTGCGTTTCGATGGCGAGAACCCCTACCTCAATCCGAACGCCGCCCTGCATATCGGGCTTGCCATGCATGAGCTGGCTGTGAATTCGGTAAGTTACGGCGCCCTGTCGCGGCCCGACGGCCGGATCAAGATAAGCGCCAGGATCGCCGCCGGCAGCGAGACCTCGCCCGGTCTTTTGCTGATATGGGCGGAAAAGACCGGCGCCGGCCGGCGCGACGAAAAACGCTTTGGCAGCGTCGCTCTCGAACGCGTTGTGCCGACGTCGCTGAATGGCTCGGCCACCCTCGATATCAACGAGGATCGTCTCGAATACCGCCTCACGATCCCGGGCGGCAATTTCGAGATAGAGTGAACCGCCGCGTCGCCATTCGCCGGCGAGCCTTAACCGGCTGTTCACCATAAAGTCCGATTCTGTTCCCGGCTGGAAGCAACGCCAGGAAAAGCGTTCGACGGATTTTCGTCTGGAGTTGTGCAGAAACAGACACCTGGAGCGGGTCGGCGGTCCCATCGAACGCTGAACCGGGCGGGTGCGCCGGAACCCAACCGCGCCCAATCACATGATTTGGCACACGATTGGGCACGCGATCCGGGAGGACTGAATGATGGTTGCCGACATGAACAGGCTGGAGCAGGCCGCCCGCGTCTCGATGAGCGGCTTCCAGGATGCCGAGGCGCCGCCCTTGCCGCGTTCCGCCCATCTGTCGCTCCGCCTCGGCGCCGTTGCGCTCCTTGCCGCGCTGGTGCTGGCGGCGGCTTGGCGGCTGACCTGATCCGATGGGTTTCCCGCTCGGCAACCGCATAGCCACTGGAACAATTCCGGGCCACTGGAGCAATTCCGGGCCACTGGAGCAATTCCGGGAAAGTGCATAGCGGTTTCCGTCTGGAAATGCGCAAGAACAGATGCCTGAAACGGATCGGCGATTCTGCGAAAAGCCGAGCCGCTTAAGGGCTCGCAGTATCGTGGCCGGGAAGGGTAGCTGGCCAGGAACTTTTGAGCGGCGAGAATCGTTCTTGGCGGCGGGAGGATCACCCGTGGAACACATCGCCGCTTTGCTCCTCGTCATCGGCTGCTCGGACACCATGACCGATTGCCGCGAGCTGCCGGTGCCGCTCAGCGTTTTCGAGACCTTCGAGGGTTGCATCGCCGAACGGCCCTTTGCGCTGGGCGACCTGCGGGGCCGGACGCCGCACATCATGGGCGAGTGCCTTGCCGTCGATCCGGCGCTCGAGGACGACTACGATCAGCTCCTCTGGACCGTGCGTCCCGACGGCACGCTCGTCGCGTCGCTGGAGGTCTCCGGCACGGTTGTCGCGTCGAACGGCGCGCGCCCCGAAAAAGACTATCTTCAGCAACAGTAAGATCAGGCAGGCAAACCCCGTTTTTTCGTGCTAAATGGCGGCTGGTACTGCCAAAAGTGAGGACAAAAGTGAGGAGCAATTTATGCGGAAGATGATCATTGCCATGGTTGCCGTGGTCGCTGTCAGCGGCTGCACCACGACCGAGCAGGATGTGGTCGGCGGCGGCCTGATCGGCGCCGGTGTGGGCGGCCTGGTCGGCGGCGGCAAGGGCGCGCTGATCGGCGCGGCCGTCGGCGCCGGGTCCGGCCTCTTGGTCCGCAACCTGCGCAATGGCTATTGCCAGTATCGCGATCACCGCGGCCGGATCTACACCGCTCGCTGCAATTGATCAGCAATTCCAGGTTCGGAATTGCGTAAAATGCCAATCTGGGGGCCGGCTCGCCGGCCTCCATTTCTTGTATTTGAACGAGCGGTTGCCCGCTGAAAGGCTCGCTCACTCCGCCAGCGGAAGCCTTATCTCCACTTTCAGTCCGTCGGCCTGAAAATCGCGCTTGATCGTGCCGTGCAGCTCGCGCGTGACATTGAGATCGATCAGCTTGGTGCCGAAGCCGGTCTTGGCCGGTGCTTCCAGCTTTTCCTGCCCCGTCTCGCGCCAGTTGAGCACCAGCGTCCGCTCGCGTCCGCGCCGTTCCACCATCCAGTCGACTTTCAGCGCCCAGTCTCCCTTGAGAACATTGGCCGTGCTGCCGGCTTCGCCATATTTCAGCGCATTGGTGGCAAGCTCGTGGAAGGTCAGGCCGAGCGCCTGTGTCGTCGTCTCGTCGAGCAGCACCTCTGGCCCCGACAATATGCCTTCGGGAAGCTCCTTGCCGAACACCTGGCCGAGTTCGATGCGCAGGAGATCGCCGAGATCCGCTTTCTGCCAGCGCGAGCGTGTCAGCATGTCCTGCGACGCGGCCATCGCCTGCAGCCGCGCCGAAAATGATGCGGAGAACTCCTTCACGTCGGTGGCCTGGGAAGCAGTCTGCCGCGCGATCGCCAGTACCCTTGTGATCGAATTCTTGATGCGGTGCTTCATCTCCTGCAGGATCAGCTCCTTTTCCAGCAGGCTCTTCTCCGTCGCCTCATGCAGCAGCGACTTCGCCTCATAGGCGCGTTCCTGATAGCGGGCCACCAGGGCGATCGCCCCGGCCAGCAGCAGGCCGAACAGCCCGAGCATCACCGGAATGGCGCGCGAGGAAGGCAACGAAAAAGCGCTCGTCGGCCGAAACAGGACAGTCCAGGGCCGGCCGGCCACGACGATATCCCGGCGCGCCACAAGCCTTCCGCCAAGCGATTCGGCCGGCGGCGCCTCCGAGCGGAACAGGAGATTGTCGCCTCCCGGCTTGCCGTCATAAATCTCGACATTGACCGGCAGCAGCGGAGCCTTGCTGAGCGCCACCTGGAACAAATCGCGCGCGCGGAAGGCGGCGTAGAGGAGGCCCGCGGTCGAGGAACGGCTGGCATTGATGACGTCCGGAGCCGTTTCCACGTTCAGCCGCACGAAGACCAGGAAACCGGGGAAGGTTTGCTCCTGCCCTTGTCCCTGGCCAAGTTGAACGAGTCCGCTCGCATGCTGCCGGTCGTCGGCCATGGCCTTCTCGATCGCCGCCCGCCGCATCGGCTCGCTGAACATGTCGAAGCCGATGATCGACTGGTTGGACGTGTCGAGTGGCTCGAAAAGCACGATCGGCGTTCGCCACGGCTGTTGCGTGGTGGCCGGATAGATCGGGTGCGCCGAACCGTGATCGTGCAGGATGTCGCGCTCGACCGCCGCCTCGTCGCCGGTCTTTGCCAGCCGCAGGAAGCCGATGCCGCGCAGGCCGGCGAAATTGTCGTCGATGTCGAGCGCGGTGAAGAAGGCGTTGAATTCGCCGCGCGTGATGTCGCCGTTGCGGGCATCGAACAGCGCCTGCGTCGAGCGCAGCAGCGACAGATGCAGGTCGATGCGGCTCTCGATGCGGTTGAGCGCGTCGTCGGCCGTTCCCTCGAACTTGATGCGCGCCGCCTCCTGGGTCGCGAAATAGGCAAACCCCGCCATCGTCAGGCTGATCAGCGCGACGGCAATGAAAGCGACGATCGGAAAGAGCTTTTTCAACGCAGGGTGCGGCCCATGGATGGTTGACCACCTTTATGAGCAAGTCTCCGCGCCAACACAATGGCGAGGCCAAACCATCGCGGCGGCTGGCACATCAATCATTCGTAAATTAGCCGGCTAACTTAATGCGTTTACATGTCGCGCAAAAAGTGCGCAGCGCTCTTGCGAAAACGAGATGCAGAAGAACAAGGACTGAAGCGCGTTGCGCTGAATCAGTTCAGCGCAACGCGCTTCAGGCCGCGATTTTCAGCGCTCCGGGACCCGGGATGGCGCCCGGCGGGCACTTGCCCAAAATGATCATACCAAGCACCTCGTCCTGGGTCACGTCGCCGGTGCGCGCCGTGCCGACGACCTGGCCGTTCTTCATCACGCAGACACGATCGGCCAGCTCGAACACGTCATGGATGTCGTGGCTGATCAGGAAGATGCCTATGCCGTCGGCCTTGAGCTGGCGCACCAGTTCGCCCACCTGGGCCGTCTCCTGCGGGCCGAGCGCCGCCGTCGGCTCGTCCATGATCAGGATGCGCGCATTGAACAGGATCGCGCGGGCGATCGCCACCGATTGCCGCTGGCCGCCGGAGAGCTTGATCACCGGCTCCTTGAAGCGCTGGAAGCGCGGATTGAGCCGGCCCATCACCTTGCGCGCCTCGGCCTCCATGGCGACGTCGTCGAGCGTGCCCCAGGCGGTCATCAGCTCGCGGCCGAGGAAAAGATTGGCGGCGGCGTCGACATTGTCGGCAAGCGCCAGCGTCTGGTAGATCGTCTCGATGCCGTATTTCTTGGCGTCGCGCGGATTGGAGATCGAGGCCTCCTCGCCGTTGACGAAGATCTGGCCGGCGTCGCGCTTGTAGGCGCCGGACAGGATCTTGATCAGCGTCGACTTGCCGGCGCCGTTGTGGCCGAGCAGCGCCACCACCTCGCCCGGAAAGAGATCGATCGAGGCATCGTCGACGGCGCGGATGCCGCCGAAGGCGATCGAGATGTTGCGCATGTCGATCAGCGGCGTGCCGATGGGAGCTGTCTTTTCCATGGTCGCGTCTCCTCCCTGAAGTTCTTGCTCAGACTCGCTTGCGGTAGACGGTGTCGAGCCAGACGGCGACGACCAGAACCGCGCCGACGACTATGCTTTGCAGCGGCGAGTCGATGCCGAGCAGCACCATGCCTGACTGCAGCGACTGCATCAGCAGCGCGCCGAGCATGGCCCCCAACACGGTTCCCGAACCGCCGGCGAGCGACGTGCCGCCGATGACGGCGGCGGCGATGACCAGGAGCTCGTCCAGCGTGCCCAGCGCGTTGGTGGCGGCGTTGAGGCGCGCCGACGAGATGGCGGCGCTGATCGAGGCCAGCACGCCCATGATCATGAACACCTTCATCGTCACCCAGCGCGTGTTGATGCCGGCGAGCGAGGCCGCCTCCGGATTGCCGCCGATGGCGAAGACATAGCGGCCGAAGCGGGTTCGCCTGGTGATGAAGGTCATGACAATGCCGACCGCGACCGCCATCAGCACCGGTATGGCGATGCCGTGGGCGATGAACAGACCGCCTTCGGGAATGGTGACGCCGTTCTGCTGGGCGTACTGGCGCACGATGCCGACCGGCCACGGATAGGAATTGGCGACTGAGACCGCGCCGAGGATGGCGGCGCAGGCGACGACGCCGAGGAAGACTTCCGCCCACACCGGACGCAGCGGGAAATTGAACCGCTTGCGCTGCGAGCGGCCGTTGAGCAGCGCGAAGGCGACCGCCGCGCAGGCGACGACGCCGACGACCCAGCTCGCCGTGGCGCCGATCGAGCCGCGCGGTCCGCCGCCCATCAACTGGAAGGTGGCGTCGAGCGGCGCGACCGTGCGGCCGCTGGTGATCATCCAGGCCAATCCGCGCCAGACCAGCAGGCCGCCCAGCGTGACGATGAAGGCCGGCACCTCCATATAGGCGATGATGAAGCCCTGGAACGCGCCGATCGCCAGGCCAAGCACCACGCCGGCGGCGAGCGCGATGATCCACAGCCAGGGATTTCCGAGATCGAGACCGATGACCCGGATCAGGAATTCGGCCTGCGCCACGCCCATGATCATGCCGACCACGCCTTCGACGGAGCCAACGGAAAGATCGATATTGCGCATGACGATGACCAGCACCATCCCGGTCGCCATGATGGCTACCGAGGACGTCTGCACCGACAGGTTCCACAGGTTGCGCGGCGTCAGGAAAAGCCCGCCCGACAGGACGTGGATGCCGATCCAGATGACCAGCAGCGCGCCGACCATGCCGAGCATGCGCGTGTCGAGTTCGGTTGCCTTGAGGAAGCGGCCGGCGGCGCTGAGTTCGGCTGCGCGTGCCCGGTCCGCGGCGACCGTACTTGAGGTCGTATCGGTCATGATTTCCTCCCACCGGTTTGCCGTCTGGCGCGGTTGCCGGACCACGATTTTATTTGCTTTCCCGGCCCAATTGAAGCGGGAAGCCCTTTGACGAACGCCGCGGCTTTGGGGCCGCGGCGCTATCTTTCGAACCGCTGTCGGCCTGGCTTCAGTTGCAGACCGCAACGCTGCCGGCGGCAACGCCCGCGCAGACTTCGTCCTTCTTGATCCAGCCGGCGTCGATGACGACGTTGAGATTGTCCTTGGTGATTGCCACCGGGGTCAGGAACAGCGACTTGACGGTGTTGCCGCCGGGCGTCGTGAAATCCTTGGCGCCGGCGATGTCGGCCATCTTCTTGCCGTCGGCGAGCTGCGAGGCGATCTCGGCGGCGTTCTTGCCGAGTTCGCGCGCGTCCTTCCACACCGACACGGTCTGGGTGCCGAGCGCGATGCGGTTCAGCGCGGCGTGGTCGCCGTCCTGGCCCGACACCGGAACGGTCCCGGCGAGGCCCTGCGCCGTCAGCGCGGCGACGACGCCGCCGGCGGTGCCGTCATTGGCCGCCACCACCGCATCGACCTTGTTGTCGTTGGCGGTCAGGAACTGCTCCATGTTCTTCTGCGCGTTGGCGGGCAGCCAGCCGTCGGTATAGGCCTCGCCGACATTCTTGATCTTGCCGCCGTCGATGGCTTCCTTCAGCACTTCCATGGACCCGGCGAAGAGGAAATCGGCGTTCGGGTCGGCGCCCGAGCCCTTGATGAAGACATAGTTGCCTTCCGGCTTGACCTTGAACACTTCGCGGGCCTGCATGCGGCCGACTTCCTTGTTGTCGAAGGTCAGGTAGAAGACGTCCTTGTTCTCGATCAGCCGGTCGTAGCCGACGACCGGAATGCCCTCGTCCAGCGCCTTCTGCACCGCCGGCCCGATGGCCGAAGCGTCCTGCGCCAGCACGATCAGGGCATTGGCGCCCTGCGAGATCAGGCTTTCGACGTCGGTCAGCTGCTTGCCCGGATTGGACTGCGCGTCAGCGGAAATATACTTGTCGCCGGCCGCCTCGATGGCCTTCTTCATCGCCGCTTCATCGGTTTTCCAGCGCTCTTCCTGGAAGTTCGACCAGGAAACGCCGATCACCTTGTCCTTCGCCTCGGCGACCGACGCGAGCGTCAACGACAAGGCGACACCCGCCAGCATGGCGGTTGCGAATTTCTTCATGATTTCCTCCCTGCGCCCTTGCGGCGCGACCCAGACTGGCCCGAAGGCCGGCACAGAGGCTTTTTTTCGAGCCTCGAAAAAATAGTGATGCAACGCCGAAGCGCTGTCAACTGCGATTCTGATGGTTTTTGAGGTGCCTCGGACTTTTTTTCGAGGCCCGCAATAAATAATGACAGTCCCTGCCGCTTCTGCCACTATCCCAAAACAGTTCCAAGGAAGCGCGACGCTTTCCGCTGGAATTGAACGAGACAATCCAGGGCGGTTCGACGGCTCTGTCCGGAACTGAACCGATCTGGCGCGTCGCCGACGGCCTGCATTATCAAGAGGCCGCGCTGACCGGGAGGAGAAAATGTCGGTCGGAATCCGCCACGACGACCTGCGCCGGCGCAACCGCGCCATGGTGCTTTCGGCCGTGCGCCGGGCCGGCCAGCCGTCGCGAACGGAAATCGCCGCAACCACCGGACTCAGCCACTCGACCATTTCGGCGATCAGCGCGGACCTGATCCAGGAAGGCATCCTGGCCGAGAGCAGGCCGAGCGAGACCGCTTCGCTGAAGCGCGGCCGGCCGCAGGTCGGCCTCGCCCTCAATCCCGAGGTGGCGGCGGTGGTGACGGTGGTGCTGTCGCTGAATTTCCTCTCTGTCGCCGTCATCGACTATGCCGGCCAGGTCATCGCCGAGGAGCAGCGTCGCCTCGATACCCTTACCATGCCGCGCGAAGAGCTGATCGGCGAATGCATTGCGATCGTGCGGCGCCGGCTGGAGGATCCGGACCTCGATGTCGGCAGCGTCGCCCGCCTCGCCATGGGCATCCAGGGCATCACCGATTCCCATGCCCGTGCCATGCTGTGGTCGCCGATCACGCCGCTGACCGACATTCCCTTCGCCGACATCCTGGAAAAGGAATTCGGCATCCCGGCGACCATGGAGAACGACTGCAACATGATGGCGGTGGCGCTGCAATGGCGCGACCCCGACCGCTATCGCGACAATTTCATCGCCATCCTGCTCTCGCACGGCATCGGCATGGGGCTGGTGCTGAAGGGCGAGCTGTTCACCGGCACGCACTCCTCGGGCGGCGAGTTCGGCCACATGATCCACCGTCCGGGCGGCGCGCTCTGCCGCTGCGGACGGCGCGGCTGCGTCGAGGCCTATGCCGGCAACTACGCCATCTGGCGCAGCGCCATGAAGATGAGCGAGGATGCAGAGCCGGTCGATGTCGGCGATGCCGACATGCGCGCGCTCGCCGCCAAGGCGCGCGAGAAGGATGGTCCGGAGCGCGAGGCCTATCGCCGGGCGGGCGAGGCCCTGGGCTTCAGCCTCGGCAGCCTGTTCGCGCTGATCGACCCGGCGCCGGTCGCCATGGTCGGCGTCAGCGCCGCCGCCTTCGACCTGATCGAGCCGGCGCTGCGCGAGGCGATCGCCCAGACCGCCGGCGGCCAGCATTCGCAGTCGATCTCCTTCGATACCGAGCCGAACGAATTGCCGCTGATCCGCGAAGGCTGCGCCATGCGCGCGCTGACCTTCGTCGACCAGGAGATCTTCGCGCCGGGCGTTCAGGCAAGAACGGGCAAGCACGTCGCATAAGCCACAAGCTCAAGCGCCGGGATATGCCGAATCGAGAATGGTGGATTCCGAGAACCGGAACGGAGCGTACTTTAGGTACGTGAGTACCGGAAGCGCAGGAAGCCGCCATTCGCAGGCCGGCCTCACCTGAATATCAGCATATCCCTAATCCTCGCGGATCGCGTAACCCGCCCCGCGGATGGTGCGGATGACATCCGGCATGCGGCCGTTGTTGACCGCCTTGCGCAGGCGTCCTACATGCACGTCCACCGTGCGCTCGTCGATATAGATCGTCTCGCCCCAGACATTGTCGAGCAGCTGGCTGCGCGAGAACACCCGGCCGGGATGCCGCATCATGAATTCGAGAAGCCGGAACTCGGTCGGGCCGAGCCTGATCTCGCTCTTCTTGCGGTAGACGCGGTGCGATTCGCGGTCGAGCACGATGTCGCCGACCTTGAGCACGCTGGACAGCACCTCCGGTTTGGCGCGACGCAGCAGCGCCTTGACCCGGGCCATGAATTCCGGCGTCGAGAACGGCTTGACCAGGTAGTCGTCGGCGCCCGTCGAGAGGCCGCGCACGCGATCGCTTTCCTCGCCGCGCGCCGTCAGCATGATGATCGGCAGCCGTTCGGTCTCGGGCCGCATCCTGAGCCGCCGGCAAAGCTCGATGCCGGAAACCGCCGGCACCATCCAGTCGAGCACCAGAAGGTCAGGCACGTTCTCCTGCAGGCGGATCTCGGCCTCGTCGCCGCGGGTCACCACCTCGACCTGATAGCCTTCGGATTCGAGGTTGTAACGGAGCAGCACCCCCAGCGGCTCCTCATCCTCCACCACCATGATGCGTGGCGCGATCATATAGAGCTACCTTCGCTGTCAGGCCGCCGGCGCCGACATCGCCGTCTCGTCCTGTTTCGGACGGTTCGCGGGCAATTGCGTGCCGGTCAGCACATAATAGGCGTTCTCGGCGATATTGGTCACATGGTCGCCGATGCGCTCCAGATTCTTGGCGCAGAACAAAAGATGCGTGCAAGCCGTGATGTTGCGCGGGTCTTCCATCATGTAGGTCAGGAGCTCGCGGAAGACGGAGGTGTATTTGACGTCGATGCGCTCGTCGTCGTTGCGCAGCTTGGCGAGCGCCGTGGCGTCGCCCGCCGTATATTCCTCGATCACGCCCTGGACCTGGATCAGCACCAGCTGCGCCATCGAATCGATGGAGTGCGACAGGTCGCGCGGCGCGGCGCTGACGCCGACCGAGCCGACGCGCTTGGCGATGTTCTTGGCAAGGTCGCCGATGCGCTCGAGGTCGCCGGCCATGCGGATGGCGCCGACCACGCTGCGCAGGTCGTCGGCCATCGGCTGGCGTTTGGCGATCAGCGTGATGGCGCGGTCGTCGAGCTCGCGCTGCCGCGCGTCCATGATGGCATCGTCGGAGACCACGCGCTGCGCCATCGCGTTGTCGGAGTTGAGCAGAGCCTTGGTCGACGCGCCGACCATCGACCCGGCAAGATCGCCCATGTCACGGATAAGCTGGCTGATCTGCCTCAGATCCTCGTCGAAGGAAGCGACCGTATGGGCCATGATGATGTCCTCGTATGAACTCAGCCGAAGCGGCCGGTGATGTAGTCCTGGGTGCGCTTCTCGCGAGGCGAGGTGAAGATCTTCTCGGTCCGGTCGAACTCGACCAGCTCGCCGAGATACATGAACGCCGTCTGCCGCGACACACGCGCCGCCTGCTGCATGTTGTGGGTGACGATCACGATCGTGTAGTCGGCCTGCAGCTCGTCGATCAGCTCCTCGATCTTGGCCGTCGACAGCGGATCGAGCGCCGATGCCGGCTCGTCGAGCAGGATGACCTCCGGCTTCACCGCCACCGTGCGGGCGATGCAGAGCCGCTGCTGCTGGCCACCCGAAAGGCTCTGGCCGCTGGCGTTGAGCTTGTCCTTGACCTCGTTCCACAGCGCCGCCCGCTTCAGCGCCGACTCGACCCGGTTGTCCATCTCGGCCTTGCTGATCTTCTCATACAGCCGGACGCCGAAGGCGATGTTCTCGTAGATCGACATCGGGAACGGCGTCGGCTTCTGGAACACCATGCCGATCTTGGTCCTGAGCAGGTTGAGGTCCTGCGAGCGGTCGAGGATGTTCTTGCCGTCGAGCAGCACCTGGCCTTCGGCGCTCTGCTTCGGGTAGAGTTCGTAGATTCGGTTCAGCACGCGCAGCAGCGTCGACTTCCCGCAGCCCGACGGCCCGATGAAGGCGGTGACGCTGCGCTCCGGCAGTGACAGGTTGATGTCCTTCAGCGCCTTCGACTGGCCATAGAAGAAGTTGAGGTTCTTGACCTCGATCTTGGCCTTTTCGACGGCCGTCTCGGCTACGTTAAGGTCGGTGGACAACATCGGTTTCATCTGTCCTCTCTGCGTCCGGTAAGGCTGCGGGCGAAAATGCTCAGCCCGAGAACCGTCAGGGTGATTATGAGTGCGCCCGTCCAGGCCAGTTGCTGCCATTCCTCATAGGGGCTGAGCGCGAACTGGAAGATGGTCACCGGCAGGCTGGCCATCGGCGCGTTGAGATTGCTCGACCAGAACTGGTTGTTGAGCGCGGTGAACAGCAGCGGCGCCGTCTCGCCTGAAATGCGGGCGATCGCCAGCAATATGCCGGTGACGATGCCGGAAAGCGCGGCACGATAGGCGACGGAGCGGATCACCACCCAGCGCGGCGCGCCGATGGCGGTGCCGGCTTCGCGCAGCGCGTTGGGCACAAGGTTGAGCATGTCCTCGGTGGTGCGCACCACGACGGGGATCACCAAGATGGACAGCGCCACCGCGCCGGCGATCGCCGAGAAATGCCCCATCGGCCGCACCATCAGCTCATAGACGAACAGGCCGACGATGATCGACGGCGCCGACAAAAGGATGTCGTTGATGAAACGCACCACCGTGGTGAGACGCGAGAAGCGCCCGTACTCGGCCATGTAGGTGCCGGCCAGCACGCCGATCGGCGTGCCGACGATGATGCCGATGATGGTCATCACGATGCTGCCGTAGATGGCGTTGAGCAGGCCGCCGGCGTCGCCGGGCGGCGGCGTCATCTCGGTAAAGACCGCCAGCGAGACACCGGAGACGCCCTTGTAGATCAGCGCGCCGAGGATCAGCGCCAGCCAGGCAAGACCGATGCCCGCGGCGACGACGCACAGCGCCATCATCACGGCGTTCTTGCGCTTGCGGCTCTGGTGGAGCGATGCGGCTGTCGACATCGGTCAGGCTCCCGTGCGGCTATCGATGCGCAACAGCATGTAGCGTGCGAGCGCGAGTATGATGAAGGTGATGATGAACAGGATCAGGCCGAGCGAGACCAGCGAGGACGTATAGAGCTCGCCGTCGGCCTCGGTGAATTCGTTGGCGATGGTCGCCGAGATCGTCGTGCCCGGCGCAAACAGCGAGGCGCTGATGCGGTGCGCGTTGCCGATGACGAAGGTGACGGCCATCGTCTCGCCGAGCGCGCGGCCGAGGCCGAGCATGACGCCGCCCATGATGCCGACGCGGGTGTAGGGAATGGTCACGCGCCGGGTCACTTCCCAGGTCGTGCAGCCGATGCCGTAGGCTGATTCCTTCAGCACCGCCGGCACCGTATCGAACACGTCCTTGGTGATCGAGGTGATAAAGGGCAGCACCATGATGGCAAGGATGAGCGACGAGGTCAGCAGGCCGATGCCGTAGGGCGGACCGGCAAACAGGCTGGAAAGGCCCGGTATGCCGTGGAAAAGGCCGATGATGAAGGGCTGCACCGTCGTCTGCAGGAAGGGCGCGAAGACGAACAGGCCCCAGATGCCGTAGATGATCGAGGGAATGCCGGCGAGCAGCTCGACCGCGATGCCGATCGGGCGCCGGAGCGGGCGCGGGCAGAGCTCGGTGAGGAAGATGGCGATGCCGATGCCGATCGGCACGGCAATGAGAATGGCGATGGCCGAGGTGACGATGGTGCCGTAGATCGGCGCCAGGGCACCGAAATTCTCGGTGACCGGGTTCCAGGATTCGGTGGTCAGGAAGGAGAAGCCGAACTTGGACAGGGCCTCCCACGAGCCGGCGATCAGCGAGATCGCGACCCCGCCGAGCAGGACCAGCACAAGGATGGCGGAAAGGCGCGTGGCCGTCCGGAAGATCGTGTCGGTGAGGGCGAAGCGGCGCACCGTCGCTTCTCTGGACCGCGTGACGGACGGTGCCACGGCTTCGGAAACAGCAGTCATTTAGCCCCTCGCATTTCGAAAGAGACAGGAGGGCGCCGTGGCGCCCTCCCTATTCCGCAGGAATTACATGCCGGAATAGAGCGGCTTGCCGTTCGCGTCGACGATGTCCTTGCCCCACATTTCCTCGACGCTCTTCACCACCGCGTCGGGCATCGGAACATAGTCCAGCTCGGCGGCCATGTCGTCGCCCTTGGCGTAGGACCAGGCGAAGAACTTGAGCGCTTCGGTCGTGGCCGCGGCGTCGTCGGGCTTCTTGTAGACGAGGATCCAGGTGGCCGAAGTCATCGGCCAGGATTCGGCGCCAGCCTGGTTGGCCAGGATCACGCCGTAGCCCGGCTGCGAGTTCCAGTCGGCACTGGCCGCCGCGGCCGAGAACGCCGCAGCGGTCGGCTCGACCTTCTTGCCGTCCTTGTTGACCAGGTCGGTGTAGGTCAGCTTGTTCTGCTTGGCGTAAGCATATTCGACATAGCCGATCGCGCCGCCGGTCTGCGAGACGTTGTTGGCAACGCCCTCATTGCCCTTGGCGCCGATGCCGACGGGCCATTCCACAGCCTTGTCGACGCCGACCTTACCCTTCCAGTCCGCGCTGACGTCGCCGAGATAGTAGGTGAAGTTGAACGTGGTGCCCGAACCGTCTGAACGGTGAACCACGGCGATCGCCTGCGAAGGCAACTTGACGTCGGGGTTGAGCTTCTTGATCGCCGCGTCATCCCAGCTTGTGATCTTGCCGAGGAAGATATCGGCCAGCGTCGGGCCGTCGAGCACGAGTTCACCGGGCTTGACGCCTTCGAGGTTGACGACCGGAACGATGCCGCCCATCACCATCGGGAACTGCGCGAGGCCGGTGCCGTCAAGTTCGTCGCCCTTCAGCGGCGCGTCGGAGGCGCCGAAGGTGACGGTCTTGGCCTTGATCTGCTTGATGCCGCCGCCGGAACCGATCGACTGATAGTTGAGACCGATGCCGGTCTCCTTTTTGTAGGCGTCGGCCCACTTCGCGTAGATCGGATAGGGGAAGGTGGCGCCGGCACCGGAGATGTCCGCAGCCCAAGCGGCGGACAGGGTGAGCGTGGACGCCGTAGCCATTGCGATCGCAACGGCCGCCGAGCGGATGAAATGTCTCATGTGGCCTGCTCCTGTTCGGAATATGGTCTCTTGGCACCGCCTTTTGCCGGCGCCCGTGAGCGCAATAGCTCTCGATTATTACAGTTGCATGACAGTTTCGTGTCAGCCCGGTAACGCCTCATCGGCGATGCCTGGAGGAGCCTGCAGCCGCCCTTTGCGGACCGGCCGGAGTTTGCCGCGGGAATCAGTAACTTGTCTGACTTTTGAGTCAAAAATTATCCCGGCGGCCGGATCTCGGCCGCCGGAAATAAAATCCGGACGAGAGCGCGTTGCCCGAATGCCAGAGCGGATCATGGCATAGCCATCGCCGAAAACAGGGTCCGTTGGGGTAGAGTCGACGCTGTTCCTTGCCGGCGGTCGCTGCTCCCGCCCGTAACCGAAGGGCGGAATCGACAGTGACCATTGTCGCGACTTGGGCTTCGTTTTGTATGGTGCGATCACACCATATGCCCCGCGTCCGATCCGCGGACCCTGCTCGCGGCGGGCAACTCCGCGAGCAAGACTGTTAGCCGGCGCTGCGCCGGACTTCGGCGTTCGACCCGAGCCATCTTTCGAGCTTTTCGAGCAACGCCTTCGGGCTGATCGGCTTCGGCAGGTAGTCGTCCATGCCGGCTTCCAGGCAGCGCTCTCGGTCCCCCTTCAGCGCATGCGCGGTGACGCCGACGATCGGCACATGCGTCCCCATCTCCGCTTCGAGCCGGCGGATGGCGGCGGTCGCCTCCAGACCGCTCATCTCGGGCATCGACACATCCATCAGGATCATGCGCGGGTTGAGCTTGCTGAAGGCGTCCAGCGCCTTGCGGCCGTTGCCGACGATTTCGAACTGATAGCCTGTCTCGCCGAGGATCTGTGTGAACACCAGCTGGTTCACCTCATTGTCCTCGGCGACGAGGATGTCGAGCCCGCGCTCCGCGCCGGCCGGGCGCGGGCGCGCGCGGACGGACGGCGGCTGCAGCAGGGTACGATTCGACGCCGCCGCGGGCACCTGCGGCTGCGATGGCTGCGGCGGCACGCCATGCGCGGAACCGGTTCCGGTTGCCAGCGGCGGCCGGGCGGCCGCCGTTGTGTGGCGATGGCGCTGGATGGTGGCGACCAGCGTCTCCAGGAGGATGGAGGAGCGTGCCGGCTTGATCAGTTGCGCATCGATGCCGAGATCGCGGTAGGCGGCGGTGGCGAGCGACTGGTCGACCGAGGTCAGCATGATGATCGGCGTATGCGCGAGGCCGACCGTATTGCGCACGATGCGCGCCATTTCGGCGCCTGTCATGCCCGGCATCTGGTAGTCGAGCACGACGCAGTCGACAGGCACGCCATAGGCGGCGGCCGCGATCAGCACCTTCAGTCCCTCGGCGCCGCTTTCGGCCGCGCAGGAATCGAAGGTCCACGACGCCATCTGCTCGCTCAGGATCGAGCGGTTGACGGCGTTGTCGTCGACGATCAGCACGCGAGCGCCGGTCACGTCGACCGGCATGATCCGTTGCCCGCCGCGCTCCGCCCGCGGCAGCGTGACGGTGAACCAGAAGGTCGAGCCCTTGCCCTCGGCGCTGTCGACGCCGATCTCGCCGCCCATCAGCTCGACCAGCCGCGAGGTGATGGCAAGGCCGAGGCCGGTGCCCTCGTGCCGCCTCGTCGAGGAGGTGTCGACCTGGCTGAACTTCTCGAACACCAGCTTCAGCTTGTCCTCGGGAATGCCGATACCCGTATCGGTGATCGAGATGGTGAGCCTGGTGCCGGCCGGAACCCGCTCGCCGGTGACGTCGACCAGCACGTGGCCCTCGTCGGTGAATTTCACCGCGTTGCCGAGCAGGTTGGTGACGATCTGCCTGAGGCGGCCGACATCGCCGACGAACTGCCCGTCGAGCCCGGGCTGGACGCGGACGATGAGCTCGAGGTCTTTCTCCTTGGCGCGCGTCGACACAAGCGTCGCCACATCCTCGACCGCCTCGGCGAGATTGAAGGGCGCCGGGTCGAGCACCAGCTGGCCGGCGTCGATCTTGGAGAAGTCGAGGATGTCGTTGATGATGGTGAGCAGCGCGTTGCCCGATTTGACGATGATGTCGGTGAACGTCTTCTGCTTCGGGTCGAGGTCGGACTTGGCGAGCAGCTCGGCCATGCCGAGCACGCCGTTCATCGGGGTCCGGATCTCGTGGCTCATATTGGCGAGGAACTCCGACTTGGCGCGGTCGGCGAGCACGGCGCGCTGGCGCGCCTCGCTAAGCTCGGCCTCGCGCTGCTTCAGTTCCGTTATGTCCGTGGTCGACCCGATCAGGTAGAGCGAGCCGTCGGACGCGATCATCGCGCCCTTGCGCGCGAACTGGTGGCGCACGCTGCCGTCGGGCAGCGTCACCTTTTCCTCGATCTCCTGCGTCTCGCCGGTGCGCAGCACCGCGAGATCCCCCGCGATGAAAGCTTCGCCGTCCGCGCCGAAAATTTCGACGTCGGTCTTGCCGATCGCCTCGTCCTTGCTGAAGCCGGTGAGATCCGACCAGCCCTTGTTGACGTAGAACTGCCGCAGATCCGAGCGCTTGGCATAGATCGACACCGGCACGTTGTCGATCAGGCTGCGGAACACCTCGTTCTCGCTCATGCTTTCCTTGAGCGCCCGCTCCCGCGCCTTGACGTCGGTGATGTCGGTGCTGGAACCGACCAGATGCACCGAACCGTCGATGGCCACCAGCCGGTTCTTGCGCGTCATCAGCTGCCGCACGGTGCCGTCGCGATGGGTGACCGGTTCCTCGACCTCGCGCCCCTTGCCGGTGGCGACGACCTCGGTGTCGTCTTGGCTGTAGCTCTCGGCATCATGGGTGCCGAAAAGCTGGCGGTCCGTCTTGCCGATGACATCTTCCTTGGGGATGCCGGTCAGCGCGCACCAGGCCTTGTTGACGAACTCGATGCTGAGATCCTCTGCCTTGATGAAGGCCGCCACCGGCAGTTCGTCCATGACATGCCGGTAGAGGTCGATCTGGCGCATCGAGTCGCGCAGCGCCTTCTCGCGCGCCTTGAGATCGGAAATGTCGACGCGCACGCCGATGAACGTGCCGTCGTCGGTCCTCATGTCGTAGACCTGGTACCAGCGACCGTCGGGATTCTGGCGCTCGTAGGAGGAATTTGGCAAACGATAGCGCCCGAGCATGGCGTCGAGCCAGCGTTCCTTCTCGATGCTGTAGAGCTTGTCGACCTCGGCGTCGCCGCTCGACCGGAAATAGCCGACGGAATGACCGAGAGTGAGTGCCTCGCGGAACGTGCAGCCCGCTTGCCAGGCCGGTTTCAGCGCCGGCAGCGTATCCTGCAGCTTGCGGTTGGCGAAGACGAATTTGTCGTCCCGATCGTAGATGATGACCCCGGCCGGCAGCGATTCCAGCACGGTGGCGAGGTTCTTGCGCGCATCGTCGGCCTCAGTCTCGCGATGCTTCATGTCGGTGATGTCGACATAGGAGATGAGCCGCTTGCCGCCGGCAAGCGGCGCCAGCGAGGCGATCAGCGTGCGGCCGTCAATGCGCGGCAACTGCCTGGAGCCGGCGACACCCGCCCGGATTTCCGCCTCGCGTTCGGCGATGTGGCGTTGCCAGGCCGCCTCGTCGGCGCCATAGGGGTCGGCGTCGCGGCTCGCCTCCATCAGCTCGCGGAAGCCGCAGCCCACCGTGGCGCGGCGCGGATCGATCTTCCAGAAGTCGTAGAAGGCGCGGTTGATGACCTCCGCCCTGAGATCGGTATCGAGGACGATGACGCCGATCGGCATCGAATCAACCATCAGTCGAAGATTGGTGAACGTCTCGGCCGTCCTGGCGTTGGCTCTCTCGATCTCGGCGTCGCGGCGCTTGACCTCTGTGACATCATAGTAGGTCAGCAGGCGCTTGCCTTCGGACAGCGCCGTCACCGAGAACATCATCGTCCGGCCGTCGGCATGGACGAACTCGCGCGGCGCGACGGATCCGGCGCGGATCTCCGCGATCCGGGCGGCGAGGTAGCGCTGCCACTCCTGTTCGCCGATCTCGCCATAGATGCCGTTGCGGCGGTTGAGGTCCATCAGGTGGCTGAATGGGGCACCGACGGCCACGGCCCCGTCCGGAATCCTGGACAGGTCGCGATAGGCCTTGTTGATGATCAACGTGTCGAGCCGGGCGTCCAAAAGCACGATGCCCATATGCATGGCGTCCATCGTGCGATCGAGATCGGCAAGATGCTGTTCGTTGCCGGACGAATCGTCGCCACGCGCAACCGCTGCTTCGAGGGGATTGCGCATGCCGCCTGTCCCGCCCGTCTCGTCCAAGTCCGCCATGCTGTCGCCACCCCCGCCGAACCGCCTTCGTGGTTCGTCGGCGAACAGTGCCTCAGAAGCATTAACGATCCGCTAACCTTAACGAATTGGAACCACCTCCGCGCAATTCCATTTAGTCAGACCCTGGTCCGATGCCGGCTGCGGTAATCCGCCCGTTGGCTGCCCCGCCGCCACCGCGATATAAGACTGTCCGGGGGTATTGCCGATGCTTGGTCGAATGCTGACTTTTGTTCTCTGCCCGGCGCTGCTGGCGGCAAGCAGCTGCGCGCGCAGCGACGACGGAACCGTCGTCATTCCAAGCCGGATGGACGTCAGGCGCATCTGGGACAAGGCCCCGCCGGGGACGACCGCCTCGAGGCAGGTTGCCTCGGACGTATTTCCGCAGCCTCCGGGCGCGCCTGCGGGTCCCCCCGGCCGAAGACATTTCAGGCCGGCTTCGACGACCCCTTCCCTTCAGCCGGATTTGCCCGATGCTTCCTCCCAGCCGGAGAAGGCGCTGGCCTGCAGGAATGTCAGCGAAGCCGGCAAGCGCTATCGCGTCGTCTGCGAGTAATGCCTGTCACCCGAAAATGCACAGCTGTTTTGGGCGACATGCATAAAACAACGGCTTTAGGCTCATCGTCACGATTGCAAAGTAGAGCGCCTCAATCGGCCTCTTACACTGAGTGTTATGACCGATCTTGTAAATGAATATTACGCTTTCATTTCAAGAATGGGACAGACGCCAAAAACCACTCCGCACCGGCCGGCGCCTGCCAATCGATGTCCGGCGGCCCTCGATCACGGGCTGACGATGAAACCTTTGGCCCGCATCGGACGTTATCTGTGCTGCGCGAGGGAGACTGTCGATGTCCATTCACTTCACCGTCTCTGGCCTGACCAGGAACCTGATCCATTCGCTTGGACTGGATCACGAGCGGGCGCCGAGGCATCTGACGCCGGAGCAAAATCTGCTGCTGGAATGCTATCTGGCCGGACAGATTCCGGAGTCGGCCTGGAACGACTATGTGTTCGAGATGCCGGAGTTGGCAAAGCACGTCACCGCAAGGCGAGGCGCGCATCCTTGCCGCACTGATTGTTGATTGCCCGGGGCAGGCCTTGCCTGGTCCTGGAACAGCGTTCCGGTCACGCGCCGCGGAGCATTTGCGTCGGGATAGCCCCGGCGCTTGCTATTGCTTCGGCGAATTGAACTGAAGCGTGAAGACGTTGCCGGCAATTCCCTTGGCCAATGCCGGCGAAAAGCTGAGCGGCAGGCAGTTGCGCAGGGCCGCGGTGGCCGCGTCGACATAGGCCTGACGCGCCTTGTCGTCGCCGCTGACCTTGATGGCCGTCGGCTTCGGCGGGCCGATCAGCGTGCCGTCGCGCTTGAAGCTGAAGCTCAAGGTGACCGAGGCAGTTCCGGAATCGGCGGGCGGCGTCCAGCACGCTTGGAGGGCGGTGCCGACCTCGTTCATGGTGTTGAGCGACGCGGCATTCGCCGGGAAGAGCGGCGCCAGCAGCACGCCGGCGACCGTCGCAAAACTTGCCGTGTTTCTCATCGCAGGTCCTCGTCCCTTTCGCCGCCCGCACGATGGCATCGTACGATCAACGGGAACGATGACAATAGGATTTCGACCCGCCCGGCGCCGTCGAAATCAGACTGCCGTCATCGCGCGACCGTCGCCAAAAGCAAAAGGCCGGCACGGGGCCGACCTTTCCTTCGCCTTGCCATCGCGCCAGTACATCCGTGGTTCGCGAAGAGGACCGGATCACTTGACAGGGCTTTGGTTAACTAACCATTTAAGCGCGTCGCCTGAATCCGTGTCAGGGCGACACGCTTCAGGCGGCGGCCTGCGACTTGATATGCGCGATATAGCCGCGCACGTCGCCGGCCGGCTCCGCATAGGCCTTGCCGAGCTTCTTCTCGATCGCGGACATATAGTCCTTCGCCCATGCCGGCAGAGCATAGTCGATGACGGCCAGGAACTCGAGCGTCGCCGCCAGACGGATATCGGCGATCGACGGGTTGTTGCCGCCGATGAACGGCTTGCCGTCCCTGAAGAAGGAGTGAAACACCTCCAGCGGCTCCGCGATCGCGGCGGCGGCAGCTTTCTGTGCCTCCGACTTCTTCTCCGGATGGGCGTCGCTATGGCCGACCTCTCCGGCATATTGCGGAAAGCCGAGCGCCGGATAGGTGGCCCTGGCCACATAGGGATAGAGCGTTCCGACCAGGTAGAACATGGCGCTGTCGACCATCGCCCGCTTGGCGGGCGCCTTCGGATAGAATTTGTCCAGCCCGTGCTTGTTGGCGAGATACTGCATGATGGCGCAGCTTTCCCACAGCACGCCTCTCGGAAGCCCCTTGTCCTCGATCATCGGCGTCAGATGCGCCGGGTTCCGCGCCAGGAATTCCGGTGTGCGCGTCAGGCCCCAGGCGTCGGTCTCGGCATGATCGAGGCCGGCCGCGCGGGTGAACACCCTGACCGTCATGTTGTTGACGCTGGGCCTCAGCATGCTGAGCTTGACCGCGGGTCTCCTGGCCGGCTTCGCCCCGGCTTTGGGCGTCGCTTTAGGCGCGGCTTTGGCCGTCGCTTTAGGCGCGGGCTTGGCTGCCTTGGCCGACACCTTGGCGGCAGTTGCTGCCTTTGCCGCGGTTTTCGCCGCCGGCTTTGCAGGCTTCGCCGCTGGCTTGGCCGCGGTCTTCTTCGTTGCTTTCGTTGCTGCCTTTGCCATCTTGGTCCTCCCTGTCACCTGTTCAGTATGGATTCTTCGCCGCCCGGTCCTCGGACAATGTTGCGCGTGATCGCTCGACCAGCGCCTGGATGGCGTCCGCAAGATGCACCTCGGCTATTGCGTAGTCGCCGCGCCCCACGCGAACCCTGTGCGCCTCCATCAGCACGTCGGCATGGCTGAAGCCGGCTGGCGGTTCGAAGCGGTAGGAGGCGAGCTCGATCAGCAGGCCGAGCGGATCCTCGAAATAGATCGAATCCATGAAGCCGCGATCCTTGACGCCGCTGTGCTTGATGCCGCGCTCGTCGAGCCGGCCTACCGCCTGCAGGAAGGTCACCCGCGACACCGCAAACGCGATGTGGTGGACGCAGCCGATGTCGGTCGGCGTGCGCCGCTTGACCGGGCTGCGGCTCTCGTCGGTGAAGACCGTGATCAGCCGCCCATCGCCCGGGTCGAAATAGAGGTGGCTTTCGCTCGCCTTGTCGAGATTGGGCTGCTCGAAGATGAAGGGCATGCCGAGCACGCCTTCCCAGAAATCGATGGAGGTCTGGCGATCGGCGCCGACCAGCGTGATGTGATGGACGCCTTGCGATTGCAGTTTCCGCATCTGCTCCTCCCGGCCACGCCGCCTTGCCGGCGGACACGTTTCAGATGCCAGTCGCGCTTGGCGCCCGGCATGTGACCGCCCGGCTTCGCTCCCGCGCTCCGCATTTTCCGCATCCTGCGGGATTGCGGCCGAAGCTTTGACGAACGGATGCTAATTCAATCCGAGGCGTTGCGCCAGAAGCGCTGAGCTTCAGGTGCAGGCGCGGCCTTTCCGCTGCGCTCTATCTGCGACAGCATGCTGGGCGTGATCCCCGCCTGCATCGCGAGCTGGCTTCCGCTCAGGCCGCGTAGGATCCTGGCGGCGCGAATCGGGTTCTCGCCATCGGGACCGCGCTTCAGATGACGCTTTCCCCTGCGGAACCCTTTGACCGCCCGGCCGTTTAGGGCCATGGCGCTGAACGACGACATCCAAATGGCGGAACGGCATGTCCTGCAGGCCGAGCGGCACATCAAGCTCCAGCGCGCGCGCATCGCAACCCTGAAGCGTCGTCGGCTGCCGCGCGGCAAGGCGTCCAACTTCCTGCAGTTGCTCGAAGATGCCCAATCGATGCACCTCCAGCACCTGTCGCGGTTGCTGGAACAGGCGTCCCATGACAAGACGGTAGCGGGCGTTTAGAATCGGATGTCGGGTCAGCACCGGCAACCTACGCAGCTTATTGGGAGGATGGTACGCCCAAGGGGAATCGAACCCCTGTTCCCGCCGTGAGAGGGCGGTGTCCTGACCGCTAGACGATGGGCGCGCTCAAGAACCGGCTACATAGGATGAAGGCCGCGAAAAAGCAACTGGGGTTTCGGATTGTCCGCAGACTTTGCCAGAGGACCGTGATCAACCCCGCCGTTTCGGCTCGATCAGGTCCCAGAGATTGCCGTAAAGATCGGCAAACACTGCCACCGTTCCATAGGCTTCAAGGCGTGGCGCCTCGCGGAACTCGACGCCCCGGCCGAGCATCGCCTGATGGTCGCGCGCGAAGCCGTCCGTTTCGAGGAACAGAAACACCCGGCCGCCGGTCTGGTCGCCGATGCGGCTTGCCTGCGTCTCGCCGGAGGCTTCCGCCAGGAGCAGCCGCGCGCCCCGCCCGCTCGCCGGCGTGACGGTCACCCAGCGCTTGCCGCCGCCGAGGTCGACGTCGTCGGTCAGCACGAAGCCGAGCCGCCCGACATACCAGGCGATCGCCTCGTCGTAGTTCCCGACCACGAGCGCCACGGTCGCAATGCTGCGGTTTTCGGCAAAGCCGCTTATCTGTTGCGGGCTCATTTGTTGCGGATCGCGAACTGGCCGATCATGCGGCGCGCGGCAATGTCGTAGACGAAGATGGAACGGCTGCCGTCGGCAAGCTCGGCGTCGATCGACAGCCGGTTGCCGGACAGCGCCTGGCTGACCACCCTGGCGCCGACCGGCAGCACGATGTCGCCGGAGAGCGGCGCGCCGGCCGGGGCCGGGACATCGCCAGCAGGAGCCGACCCTGCGCCGGGCGCGTTGCGGGCTTTGTAGACAAGCGCCCCGATCACCACCATAAGGGCGAGGAACAGAAGGCCGAGATTGACGATCATGAAGCGGATGAGCTTCCGGCGCACCTTTTCGGCTGCCGGGTCGAGCGGCTTCTCCTCATCTTCTTCGGCGACAGGCCGGGCCATGGCTAAACAATCCGCAACGGGTTTCGATGAGCGCTCATAACGAAGAGCCCCCGATTTTGATAGGGCCCCGATTTTGACAGAGGATGAATTGGCCGATAACGAAGCGGTCGTTCTGGAGGCCGGCGCCGATGCCGCCGGCCAGCGCCTCGACCAATGGCTGGCCGCGAAGCTCGGCCCCGATATCTCGCGCAGCCGCGTGCAGGCCTTGATCCGCCAGGGCGCGGTCTCCATCGCCGGCAAGCCGGTCCAAGAGGTCAAGCGCAAGATTGCGGCGGGCGAGCGCGTCTCGGTCGTCATGCCGGAACCGGAGCCGGCCGAGCCGCTAGGCGAGGACATTCCCCTCGATATCCTTTACGAGGACGACGAGCTGATCGTCATCAACAAGCCTGCCGGACTGGTCGTCCATCCCGGCGCCGGCAACTGGACCGGCACGCTGGTCAACGCGCTGATCCATCACTGCGGCGACAGTCTCTCCGGCATCGGCGGTGTAAAACGGCCAGGCATCGTGCACCGGCTGGACAAGGAGACCAGCGGCGTCATGGTGGTGGCCAAGACCGACCGCGCCCACAAGGCGCTGTCGGAGGCCTTCGCCGACCATGGCCTGATCGGCGATCTGGAGCGCGCCTATCTGGCGCTGGTCTGGGGCATCCCGCAGCGGCCGACCGGCACCGTCGACGCAGCGCTCGGCCGCGCCGCCGACCGCGTGCGGCGCGCCGTGGTTCCCGAAGGTCGGGACGATGCCCGCCACGCGGTCACGCATTTTTCGGTGGTGGAGCGTTTCGGCGCGCAGCAGAAGGAATTCGCCACCGCAAGCCTGATCGAATGCCGGCTGGAAACCGGGCGGACCCACCAGATCAGAGTCCATATGGCGCATATCGGCCATCCCGTGATCGGCGACCCGGACTACGGCCAGGCCTTTCGCACCAAGGCCAACCGGCTGCCGGAGCCGCTGAAAAGCGAGGTCAATGCATTTTCCCGGCAGGCCTTGCACGCCTGGCTCCTTGCATTCCGGCACCCGACCACCCATCTAACGATGAGGTTCGAGGCGCCGATGCCGAGGGACATGGAGGAACTCGTCGGCGGCTTTCGCAAGTTCTGAACCGCCATCAAGACGCTTCAAACCAGCCATCAAAAAACCTGACTGGCGTTGTTCACTTCAGCGTGACACACTGTTTCGTGTTGAACAAATGCCTGTCCTTTCTGGTTTTGTTCCTATATACAGCAGTTGCCGCGGATGAGCCGATTGGCATTCGCGTCACATGCCCGCCGCGTTACGGGGGCATCACTCCAATTGAGAGGGGGCGCTATCATGGCCCAGTCACTACCCAGTATCGTTTCCGGTGAAGGCGGTCTCGCCCGGTACCTGGAAGAAATCCGTCGCTTTCCGATGCTTCAGCCGCAGGAAGAATACATGCTCGCCAAGCGTTATGCCGAGCATCAGGACACTTCCGCCGCGCACAAGCTCGTCACCAGCCATTTGCGGCTCGTCGCCAAGATCGCCATGGGCTATCGCGGCTACGGCCTGCCGATCGGCGAGGTGATCTCGGAAGGCAATGTCGGCCTCATGCAGGCCGTCAAGAAATTCGAACCGGAGCGTGGTTTCCGGCTCGCCACCTACGCCATGTGGTGGATCAAGGCCTCGATCCAGGAATACATCCTGCGCTCGTGGAGCCTGGTCAAGATGGGCACCACCGCCAACCAGAAGCGCCTGTTCTTCAACCTGCGCAAGGTGAAGGGCAGGATCCAGGCGCTCGACGACGGCGACCTGAAGCCCGACCAGATCGCCGAGATCGCCACGCGCCTCAATGTTTCCGAGGCCGAGGTGGTGTCGATGAACCGCCGCCTGTCGGGCGACGCTTCGCTCAACGCCCCGATCAGGGCGAGCGAGGGCGAGTCCGGCGAATGGCAGGACTGGCTGGTCGACGACCACGAGAGCCAGGAAGAGATGCTGATCGAGCAGGACGAGCTGGAAAGCCGGCGCGCCATGCTGTCGGGCGCGCTGTCGGTGCTCAACGATCGCGAGCGCCGCATCTTCGAGGCGCGCCGCCTGGCCGAAGAGCCGCTGACGCTGGAAGAGCTGTCGGCCGAGTTCGACATCAGCCGCGAGCGCGTGCGCCAGATCGAGGTGCGCGCCTTCGAGAAGGTCCAGGACGCGGTCAAGGCCGCGGCCAAGCGCCAGAACCAGGCGCTGCGCACCATCGAAGCGCAGCCGGCTGCTTAGAGCTCGATCTCTATATGGAAACAAAAAGCGGCGCTTCGGCGCCGCTTTTTGTTGTCTTCAGGGCACGGCCCAGGGCGTGGTGAGATTCAGGTCAGGACGCGCCGAAAATGACGGCTTCCGAGAACCGGCCTACGCCGGCCGTAGCCTTCATAGAGCGAAGAGACTTATGAGGGCTTCGGCCGGCAAAGGCCGGAGCGGAGCGTACTTGAAGTACGTGAGCACCGGAAGCGCAGTAAGCCGGCATTTGCAGGCCGGCCTCACCTGAATATCAGTACGCCCTAAGCCGTCGGCTGCTTGGTCTTCCTCAGATACGGCAGCACCGTCTCGTAGGCGCCGAAGCGCTTGATCGCGTCCTCGTTGGAGACGGCGGCGGTGATGATCACATCCTCGCCCTGCTTCCAGTTCGCCGGCGTCGCCACCTGATGCTTGGCCGTCAGCTGGATGGAATCGATGACGCGCAGGATCTCGTCGAAGTTGCGGCCCGTGGTCATCGGATAGGTCAGCACCAGCTTGATCTTCTTGTCCGGGCCGATCACATAGACCGAACGCACGGTGGCGTTGTCGGCCGGGGTGCGGCCCTCCGAGCTCTCGCCGGCGCCCGCCGGCAGCATCTCGTAGAGCTTGGCGACCTTGAGGTCCTTGTCGCCGATCAGCGGGTAGTTCACCGTCTGGCCGGTAGCGGTCTTGATGTCGGCCTGCCACTTGTCGTGGCTCGACACCGGATCGACCGAAATGCCGATGACCTTGACGTTGCGCTTTTTGAATTCGCCTTCGAGGCCGGCCATCGTGCCGAGCTCGGTCGTGCAGACCGGCGTGAAGTTCTTCGGATGGCTGAAAAGCACTGCCCAGCCGTCACCGATCCATTGATGGAAATTGATCGTTCCCTGCGTGGTCTCGGCCGTGAAGTCCGGCGCGGTATCGTTGATACGAAGGCTCATGACGTTGCTCCCAACCCTGTGACATTCGCCGGCATGGGCCAACCCCATCGGCGGCTCTGCTTTCTATACCGCCGCACGGTCCGGTTCAAAAGGCTTGTGTCCGCAAGCGTGATCGGGAGAGCGGAAAAATTTCGTCTTTTCCTGGAAAAGACAGCAGGAACTTCCGCGACGGATATTTGACCCTGCGGCGCGCTTTAAGCTTTTTTCATCGCCAGCGTTGTCGCCAGGTCTTCCATGCGCTGCGCGAGCGCCGCAAGCGCGGTGGTCAGCACGCTGTCGCTCTTGTCGGCCTTGGTCAGAGCCTCGTCGCGGGTCTTGCGCAGCGTCTGCACCTCGCTTTCCATGCCCTTGACGCGCTTGTTGAGCTCCGAGAGCTCATCCATCACCATGATGCCGGCCATCACGGTCAGCCGCTGGTCGCCGATCTCGCCGAAAGAATCCTTCAAATGCATGACATAGCGGTCGAAGCGCTCGGCGAGGTCGATCAGATGCTCTTCCTGGCCCTCGTCGCAAGCCATCCGGTACTGCTTGCCGTCGATGGAAACCGTCACCTGTGCCATTGGCCTACCTGTCCAACACCGCGCGGATGGTCTCCATGGCGGTCACCAGCCGGCGCGACACTTCCTTGTTGGCATCCTCAAGCCGTTCGGCGCGGGCCTCGGAATTGTCGAGCTCCTGAGCCAGCCGCGAGCGGTCGGCGTTCATGCGCTGCACCTCGGCCTCGGCTTCGGAATAGTCGCGCTCGTGCTCGAGCCGCGCCGCGACGGCGCTTTCCAGTCCTTCCATGGCCTTGCCGAGCCTGGCGATGACTTCCTTGAGGGTCGTTTCCCCGGTCATGGCCTTCGTCCTATGCCCTGCCCGTCACCGAATCGCTCGCGTTCAGAACGCGTTATTGCGGAAACATTAGGCACCGGGTGAAGCGCGCGTCAATAAAGCTCTCGCGACTGTCCCCCGCTAACGCTAATGTAGCGCCGCCGGCGCCTTCACAAGCCCGGCAAAAAAGCACCGATTTGTTGACTCAAGGGCCGCGCCTGCTATGTGTCGCGCACCCTTTCCACGGGCTCTCCCAAGGCTCCAACCCTTACTTCCGGAGGAAGCATGACCTCGCGTGAACAACATGACCGGATGGCGAACGCGATCCGTTTCCTTTCCATGGACGCCGTCGAGAAGGCGAACTCCGGCCACCCTGGCCTGCCCATGGGCTGCGCCGACATCGCCACGGTGCTGTTCACCCGCTTCCTGAAATTCGACGCCAAGGCCCCGCGCTGGGCCGACCGCGACCGCTTCATCCTGTCGGCCGGCCACGGCTCGATGCTGCTCTACTCGCTCTTGTACCTCACCGGCTACGAGGACATGACGATCGACCAGATCAAGAATTTCCGCCAGCTCGGATCGAGGACCGCGGGCCATCCCGAATTCGGCCATGCGGCCGGCATCGAGACCACCACCGGTCCGCTCGGCCAGGGCCTCGCCAACTCGGTCGGCTTCGCGCTCGGCGAGCGCATCATGAACGCCGCCTTCGGCAACGACCTCGTCAACCACTACACCTATGTGCTGGCCGGCGACGGCTGCCTGATGGAGGGCGTTTCCCAGGAAGCCATCGCGCTTGCAGGCCACCTCAAGCTCAACAAGCTGATCGTCTTCTGGGACAACAACAACATCTCCATCGACGGCCCGGTCTCACTTGCCGACAACACCGACCAGGTCGCCCGCTTCCAGGCCAGCGGCTGGAACGCCAGCCACATCGACGGCACGGATCCCGAAGCGATCGCCTACGCCATCGAGGCGGCCCGCCATTCCGACAAGCCGACGATGATCGCCTGCAAGACGACCATCGGCTTCGGCGCCCCGACCAAGGCCGGCACCAACAAGGCGCATGGCTCGCCGCTCGGCGCCGAGGAGATCGCCGGCGCCCGTAAATTCTTCAACTGGGAATCGCCGCCCTTCGAGATTCCGTCCGACATCCTCGACGCCTGGCGCGCCGTCGGCACCGGCGGCGCCAGGGCGCGCGCCGACTGGGAAGGCCGCCTTGCCAAGGCCGACGCCAGCCTGAAGGGCGAATTCGAGCGCCGACTCGCCGGCAAGCTGCCCAGCAATTTCGACGCCGTCATTGCCGAGTACAAGAAGAAGCTCTCGGCCGACAAGCCGAAGGTCGCCACCCGCAAGTCTTCGGAAATGGCTCTGGAAGTCATCAACGGCGCGGTCCCGGAGACCATCGGCGGCTCGGCCGACCTCACCGGCTCCAACAACACCAAGACCAGCCAGACCAAGAACATCACGCCGGACGACTACGGCCAGCGCTATGTACATTACGGCATCCGCGAGCACGGCATGGCGGCGGCGATCAACGGATTGACCCTGCATGGCGGGCTGATCGCCTATGGCGGCACGTTCCTCTGTTTCTCCGACTATGCCCGCCCCTCGATGCGCCTTGCCTCGCTGATGGGCATCCGCTCGATCTTCGTCATGACGCACGACTCGATCGGCCTCGGCGAGGACGGTCCGACCCACCAGCCGGTCGAGCATCTGGCCGCGCTGCGCGCCATTCCGAACCACAACGTGTTCCGCCCGGCCGATGCGGTCGAGACGGCGGAATGCTGGCAGCTGGCGCTGAAGTCGGAAAAGACGCCGTCGACGCTGGCCCTGACCCGCCAGAACCTGCCGACCGTGCGTGCCGAGTTCAGCGAAGAGAACCGCAGCGCTTCCGGCGCCTATGAGCTCGCCGCGGCAAGCGGCGAGGCGGCGGTGACGATCTTCGCCACGGGCTCCGAAGTCGAGGTCGCGCTTGGCGCCCGCGATCTGCTCGAGAAGCACGGCCACCCGACCCGCGTCGTCTCGGTGCCGTGCTTCGAGCTGTTCGACCTGCAGAGCGAGGACTATCGCAAGAAGACCATCGGCAACGCCAAGGTGAAGGTCGCCATCGAAGCCGGCATCCGCCAGGGCTGGGACCACTTGATCGGCACCGACGGCATCTTCGTCGGCATGCACGGCTTCGGCGCCTCCGGCTCGATCGAGCAGCTCTATCCGCATTTCGGCATTACCGCCGAGGCCGCGGCCAAGGCCGTGGAAGAACGCCTGCACGGCAAGTGAGCCATTGCATGTCGCTCGAAAGCGCACGGCGGTTTCGAGCGGCCTGTAGAACAGGAAGGGCTCCGGTCCGGCGATGCCTATTCAAAGGGCTTTGCCGGACTGGCCTAACCTAATCGATTTAAATTCCGGCTTCTGCGGCTGGATTCTTGTGCCGTCCGCCGCTATGAAGCTGCGGACCTATCTGCTTCCAGCCCCTAGGGAGAGAAAAATGACCGTCAGAGTTGCCATCAACGGATTTGGCCGCATCGGCCGCAACATCCTGCGCGCGATCCACGAATCCGGGCGCAAGGACATCGACGTCGTCGCCGTCAACGATCTCGGCCCCGTCGAGACCAACGCGCACCTGCTGCGTTACGACAGCGTGCACGGCCGCTTCCCGCATGAGGTGGCGGTCGACGGCGACCAGATCTCGGTCGGCTCTGAGAAGTTCAAGGTCACCGCCATCAAGGATCCGGCCCAGTTGCCCTGGAAGGATCTCGGCATCGACATCGCGCTCGAATGCACCGGCATCTTCACCGCCCGCGACAAGGCAGCCGCGCATCTGGCCGCCGGCGCCAAGCGCGTCATCGTCTCGGCCCCGTCCGACGGCGCCGACCTCACCGTTGTCTACGGCATCAACCACGACAAGCTGAGCAAGGACCACGTCGTCATCTCGAACGCGTCCTGCACCACCAACTGCCTGGCGCCGCTGGCCGCCGTGCTGCACGAGACCGTCGGCATCGAGAAGGGCATGATGACGACGATCCACTCCTACACCGGCGACCAGCCGACGCTGGACACCATGCACAAGGACCTCTACCGCGCCCGCGCGGCTGCCCTGTCGCAGATCCCGACCTCGACGGGCGCCGCCAAGGCGATCGGCCTGGTGCTGCCCGACCTCAAGGGCAAGCTCGACGGCATCTCGATCCGCGTCCCGACCCCCAACGTCTCGGTCGTCGACTTCAAGTTCATCGCCAAGCGCTCGACCACCGCGCAGGAGATCAACGAAGCGCTGATCGCCGCCTCCAAGGGCAAGCTGAAGGGCATCCTGGCGGTCACCCATCACCCGAATGTCTCGATCGACTTCAACCACGATCCGCATTCCTCGATCGCGGCGCTCGACCAGACCAAGGTCATGGACGGCAATTTCGTGTCGGTGCTCTCGTGGTACGACAACGAATGGGGCTTCTCCAACCGCATGGCCGACACCGCCGTCGCCTTCGGCAAGACCATCGCCTGATCTAGAGAATAGTCACTCTGATCCAGACGCCCGGCTTCGGCCGGGCGTTTTTTGTTGGCCGGCTTGAGCCAAAAAACACACCGCCGCCTTGCACTGGTCATGTCTTCGCCCCACTCTGCCGTAAAGCGGGAGGGAAGCGTAAGATGAGGGGCGATTCCGGATGGAGCATGCGATCTATCTTGTGACGCTGGTCGGAACCGCGCTTGTCGTGGCCGCCGCGTTTTCGAGCTTGATCGCCTTCCGCTTCGGCGCTCCCCTGCTGCTCCTCTTCCTCTGCATCGGGCTCGCCACCGGTGTCGACGGCCTCGGCATCGAGTTCGACAATGCGCGGCTGGCTTATTTTGCCGGCTCATTGGCTCTGGCCATCATCCTGTTCGATTCCGGCTTCGGCACGCCGCTCAACGCCTTGCGCCAGGCGGCCGGGCCGGCGCTCTCGCTGGCCACGATCGGCGTCATCCTCACCACCGGCATTTTCGGCGTCGCCGCCTTCTACCTGCTCAACCTCAGCTGGCTGGAATCCGCGCTGCTCGGCGCGGCGGTCGCCTCGACAGACGCTGCCGCCGTGTTCTTCCTGCTGCGCGCCGGCGAGATCCATCTGCGCGAGCGCGTGCGCTCGACGCTGGAGGTCGAATCCGGCACCAACGATCCGATTGCTATTTTCCTGACGATCACCCTGGTCGAGATCATCGCCGCGAACGCCAATCCGGAAGCCAACGTGCTGGCCACCAATCTCCTGCTCGGCTTCCTCATCAACATGGGGCTCGGCGCCGTCATCGGCGTGCTCGGCGGCTTGGCGATCGTGCGCCTCGTCGAGCGGCTGAACCTCGACCACGGCCTGCTGCCGATCTTCGTGCTGACACTCTCCCTGATGGTGTTCGCGGCGGCAGGCGCGGTCGGCGGCTCGGGCTTCCTGGCGGTCTATCTCGCCGGCCTCATCGCCGGCAATTCCGACATTCGCGCCGTCACCATCCTGAAGCGCTTCCAGGACGGCATGTCGTGGCTGGCGCAGATCATCATGTTCCTGATCCTCGGCCTGTTCGCCACGCCCTCGCAATTCCCGGCGATCATGCTGCCGGCGATCCTGCTCGGCCTGTTCCTGATCTTCGTCGCGCGGCCTGTGGCCGTCTGGCTCTGCCTGATGCCGTTCCGCCTGCCGCGCCCCGAGGTCGCCTTCGTTTCCTGGGTGGGTCTGCGCGGCGCCGTGTCGATACTGCTAGCCATTACGCCCCTGCTCGGCGGGCTCGAGCACGGCCGGCTGATCTTCAACGTCGCCTTCATCATCGTGCTGGTGTCGCTGGTGGTGCAGGGCTGGACCGTCGGCCCGCTGGCGCGCCGGCTCGGCCTGATCGTGCCGGCGCGGCTCGGCCCGCTCGACAAGGTCGAGCTCGAGCTGCCGGGCTCGGCGCATCACGAGCTCCTCGCCTATCGCGTCGCCCCCGGCAGCCCGGTGGCGCGCGGCGAGCGCATCCCGCGCTGGGCAAGGCCCTCGCTGGTGCTGCGCGACGGCCGCTCCATGCGCTTCCAGGACATGGGCCGGCTGACCGCGGGCGACCAGGTCTACATCTTCGTGCCGGACCGCTATCCGCGCCTGCTCGACAAGCTGTTCGCCAGCCGCGCCGTCGTCGACCCCGAGGACGCCGATTTCTTCGGCGCCTTCGCCGTCGATCCGTCCCGCTCCGCTGCCGAGTTGGAAGCCGCATACGCGCCCGGCCTCACCGAGGCCGAACAGAAGCTCACCGTCGCGGCACTGGTCACCGAGCGGCTCGGCGGCCATGCCGAATATGCCGACCGCGTCATGATCGGCCCGATCGAGCTGATCGTGCGCGATGTCGACGAGAAGGGCCGGATCACCGGCCTTGGCCTGTCCTTCGAGCCGACCGCGCCGGTGGCGCGCGTGCCTGTATTCCTGAGCGCCGGCGAGATCGCCGACCGCCTCGGGGCCTTCATCCGCAAGTGGCGCAAACCGGCGCAGGTGCCGGTTGCCGAGAGCGCGGCAAACGAAGCGGCCGAGCCCGAACCCGCGGCGCAAAAAGCCGCGACCGAAAGCTGACGTCACACATCGACATGATTTTTGCGCGCGCGCCGTAACGCAGCCCTTGCATCGTCCCCGGTGCCGGGTAAGGTCGCCGCGTTTTTCGCTAAAAAGGAACGACCATGGCCGGCTTCAAGACACTCGACGATATCGGCGCAGTCAGCGGCAAGCGCGTTCTGGTGCGCGTCGACCTAAACGTGCCCGTCGCCGACGGCAAGGTGACCGACGCCACGCGCATCGAGCGCATCGCGCCGACCATTTCCGAGCTCTCCGGCAAGGGCGCCAAGGTCATCCTGCTTGCGCATTTCGGCCGCCCCAAGGACGGCCCGTCGGCCGAGTTCTCGCTGGAACCGATCGCCCGGGCGACGGCGGAAGTGCTCGGCCGCCCGGTGGGCTTTGCTTCCGACTGCATCGGCGATAGGGCGGCTGAAGCCGTCGCCGCCATGAAGGACGGCGACGTCCTGCTTTTGGAAAACACCCGCTTCCACAAGGCCGAGGAGAAGAACGAGCCGGCCTTCACCGAAAGGCTTGCCGCCAATGGCGACATCTATGTCAACGACGCCTTTTCCGCCGCGCATCGCGCGCATGCCTCGACCGAAGGCCTGGCGCACCGCCTGCCGGCCTTTGCCGGCCGCACCATGCAGGCAGAGCTCGACGCGCTGGAAAAGGGTCTCGGCAATCCGGTTCGGCCCGTGGTGGCCATCGTCGGCGGCGCCAAGGTATCGACCAAGATCGACCTCCTGATGAACCTGGTGAAGAAGGTCGACGCGCTGGTCATCGGCGGCGGCATGGCCAACACCTTCCTCGCCGCGCGCGGCACCGATGTCGGCAAATCGCTCTGCGAGCACGACCTGGCCACCACCGCCAAGCAGATCATGATCGAGGCGGCAGAGGCCGGCTGCGCCATCATCCTGCCCGCCGACGGCGTCGTGGCGAAGGAATTCAAGGCGGGCGCCGCCAGCGAAACCGTGGCCATCGAGGCCGTGCCGGCCGACGGCATGATCCTCGATGTCGGGGCAAAGACGGTGAAGAGCGTCACCGACTGGATCGACCGCGCCGCCACGCTTGTGTGGAACGGCCCGCTCGGCGCCTTCGAGATCGAGCCCTTCGATCACGCCACGGTGGCTGCGGCGAAACACGCCGCGGCTCGCACCAAGGAGGGCAAGCTGGTGTCGGTTGCCGGCGGCGGCGACACGGTGGCCGCGCTCAACCATGCCGGCGTTGCCGACGACTTCACCTATGTCTCGACCGCCGGCGGCGCGTTCCTGGAATGGATGGAGGGCAAGCCGCTGCCCGGTGTCGAGGTGCTGAAGCGCTGAGCCGATCAATAGTCGGCGAGCCGGTCCAGGGCTCAAACACTTTCAATCGATTCGAGCTTTCCGGCGTCGTTCCTTTGGCGGTAGTGTTCTGCTTAAAGCAATTCCAGGAAAAGTGCGCAGCGGTTTTCCGTCCGGAATTGCGGGAAAAACAAAGGCCTGAAGCGGTCGGCGGGCTGACCGCTCCAGGCGCGGAATACAACCGTCAAGGAGAGCAGCACCATGAGCGAACGTCTCGAAGACATTGCCGCCGCGATCGTGGCTGATGGCAAGGGCCTTTTGGCCGCCGATGAGAGCTCCGGCACCATCAAGAAGCGTTTCGACGTCATCGGCGTCGAATCGACCGCCGACAGCCGCCGCGACTATCGCGAGATGATGTTCCGCGCCAAGGACGCGATGACCAAGTACATTTCCGGCGTCATCCTCTATGACGAGACGATTCGCCAGAAGGCCGCCGACGGCACGCCGCTGGTCGATATCATCAAGGCGTCCGGCGCCATTCCGGGCATCAAGGTCGATCTCGGCGCCAAACCCCTCGCCGGCTTTCCCGGCGACACCATCACCGAAGGCCTGGACGGCCTGCGCGAGCGGCTGGCGGACTATTACAAGCTCGGCGCCCGTTTCGCCAAATGGCGAGCGGTGATCGACATCGACACCGCCAAGGGCGTGCCTTCGGCGACCTCGATCGCCTCCAACGCGCATGCGCTTGCCCGCTATGCCGCGCTCTGCCAGGAGGCCGGCATCGTGCCGATCGTCGAGCCGGAAGTGCTGATGGACGGCGCCCACTCGATCGACACTTGCTACGAAGTGAGCAAGGCTACCCTGCTGAAGCTCTATGGCGAGCTTTATGCCGCGCGCGTCGTGCTCGAAGGCACCATCCTCAAGCCGAACATGGTCATTTCCGGCAAGAAATCGGGAAAGAAGGACAATCCCGAGCAAGTCGCCGAGAAGACGATCAAATTGTTCCGCGAGACCGTGCCGGTGGCGGTGCCAGGCATTGCCTTTCTCTCCGGCGGCCAGGACGACGAGGAAGCGACGGCCAACCTCAATGCCATCAACGTCATCGGCCCGCATCCGTGGAAGCTCTCCTTCTCATACGGCCGGGCCCTGCAGGCGGCCGCGCAGAAGGCCTGGAGCGGCAAGGCGTCGAACGTCGCCGCCGGCCAGGCGGCCTTCATCCACCGCGCCCATATGAACCACCTGGCAGCGCTCGGAAAATGGCAGCCGGCGCTGGAAAAAGCCGCCTGACATCCGCCTCGCCGCCGCTGAAAGCCCGGGCCATCGGCCCGGGTTTTGCTTTTTGCGGACTGCATTCCCACTTGTGAGGCTCCGGCCGCTACCGGCCGTGTCGGATCGCGCCGATGTCGAACGTCCTTGGCAGGAGAGGACAGGAGATGATCATGCATCGCAATGCCGTGGTTTCGCGAGAGGACTGGTTCGAGGCGCACAGAAGGCACCTCGAGCGCGAGAAGGAGCTGACGCGGTTTCGCGACTGTATCGCCGCCGAGCGGCGGCAACTGCCCTGGCTGAAGCTGCGCAAGGACTATGTCTTCGAAAGCGGGCAGGGGCCGAAGCGCCTCGCCGAACTGTTCGCCGGCAGGAGCCAGCTGATCGTCTACCATTTCATGATGACACCAGGATCCGACCATCGCTGCGAAGGCTGCTCGTTCCTGGCCGATCACATCGACGCCGCCGACCAGCATCTGAAGCACCACGACGTGTCGCTGGTCGCCGTCTCACGGGCGCCGCTGGCCGAGCTCCTGCCCTACAAGCAGCGCATGGGCTGGAAATTCGACTGGGTGTCGTCCTACGCGTCGGACTTCAACTTCGACATGCAGGTCTCCTTCACCGACAGGCAGATCGCGGCCGGCGACACCGTCTACAATTTCGAGAAGCGCCCGCTACGGTCGAGGGACCTGCCGGGCATCAGCGTCTTCTACCGCGACGAAAACGGCGACATCTTCCTCACCTTCATGTCGCGCGCCCGCGGCGGCGACGCGCTGATCGGCGCCTACCACTATCTCGACATGACGCCGAAAGGCCGCAACGAGACCGGCCCCTATCACGGCCTGATGGACTGGGTTCGCCTGCACGACGAATACCAGGCGCAAGGCAAGGATCGGCCGGACTGCTGCGAGTGACCGGCCTCGTTCACCTCCGTCGAAACAGCCGCAGGAGGCCGCCATTCGTAGGCGTCCTCACCTGAATATGGACGTGCCTCAGGCCCAGTGGCCGAGCACGGCGGCCAGCGAGATCGCGGCCATGGCAAGCAGCGCCAGCTTCCAGAAATCGCCGCGGCGCTTCAGCCCCGGCCAGCCGAGCGGCTTGATGATCTGGATCAGCATGATGCCGATGATGACAAGGGCGAGAAGTTTCGTCATGCCGCCTTTGACCAGCATCGCCGGCAGCTGTCAAAGCGGTTCTTGGCGCCTCCGGCAGCCGCATTCGCTCCTGACAGACAACCGGTTGCCCGGGGCCGCGCCAATCTTTCCGGGGCCTGCTTCGGCAACCTGCCAGGCTCCTGACAGACTGCTGTCAGCAGGGGTGTGAGATACTCCTCCCATCAAAAGAGAGGAGTCTGGTCATGAACGGTTTTACCATCCTGCGTAGCGTACAGAACTATGTCGGCAAGATCCGCACCGTGCGGGACGAGATTCGCACCCAGCGTTTCCTGAATACTTTGCCAGCGGACATCCGCAAGGACATCGGCTGGCCGGATCTCTATGACGGCCGCGTGCGTAGGAACTGAAATTTTTGAGCGCACGACTTGGATAGCGACCGTGCCACGCCCAGATGTAATGTCGGTCGAAACGCTGGGTTTCACGAAAGACGCCGTTGTCCCGTGGCGGATTGGCTGCAACCTCCTGACAGTATGTTGTCAGGAGGCTTGCGTTATTGATGCAGCCTTGAACCTGCGGGAACCGGTTTGGGACCGCGGCATGCGTAGAACCGAAACCAAGGGGTCAAACGATGCGCCGCGCCGACAGGCTTTTTCAGATCGTCCAGCATTTGCGCGGCGGCCGGCTGGTCACCGCGCAGAAGCTCGGCACGTGGCTCGAGGTTTCCGAGCGGACCATCTACCGCGACATCGCCGACCTGCAGTCGACGGGCGTGCCGATCGACGGCGAGGCGGGTGTGGGCTACATGATGAGGGAGGGTTTCGACCTTCCGCCGCTGATGTTCACGCGTGACGAGATCGTGGCGCTGGTTGCCGGCGCCCGCATGGTGCGCGCCTTCGGCGGCGCCGCGATGGCAAGGGCCGCCGACGAGGCGCTGGTCAAGATCGGCGCCGTGCTGCCCGACACGGAAAAGGACCGCATCGCGCGCACCGAGATCCATACGCCGATGTGGGTGGTGAGCGATGCCGCGCGGGAAGCGATCGATCTGATCGAGCGCGCCATCGAGAAGCGCCAGGTGCTGACCATCGACTATTCGGATGAGGCCGGCCGCGGCACGGCACGCGACATCCGGCCTTTAGGCCTGTGGTTCTGGGGCAAGGTCTGGACCCTGGTCGCCTGGTGCGAGATGCGCGACGATTTTCGCGCCTTCCGCATCGACCGCATCGCCTCGGTGGTGATCGCCGGCCGCGTCTACAAGCCGGAGCGCGGCAAGCAGCTCGCCGATTTCTACCGCGCCGTGGAGCGCAGCGAGGATTACGGCATGGCGCCCGACCGCGCAGCGCGGACATGATCCCTCCCAAGCGACTTGTCCAACAAAAAGGCCCGCTCGAAGCGGGCTTTTTTGTTGAAGCATGTCTCCCGAAAGTGGGAACCGGTTTCGGGATAAAGACGTGCGTAGAATCAAGAACCTAAAGCGCACGGAGCGAATCTGAAGATCGCGACGCGCTTTAGAGCATTCCAGGAAAAGTGTGTAACGGTTTTCCGTTCGGAATTGCTTAAAAACAAATACTTAGAGCGGTTCGGCGATTCTATGAATCGCTGAAACGCTCTAGACCCCGATAAGCCTACTCCTCGCCGTCGTCCTGGTCCTTGTCCTTCGACTTCAGCGCCGAAAGCTTGGCGAAGACGGCGTTGGCGTCGAGTTCCTGATCCTCGTCCTTCGGCTTCTCCGGAGCCGGCACCAGCCGCTCGGTGAGCGCCGCCGGCAGCAGCGTGTCGCCGGCGACAGGCTGCGCCTGCTCGCGGCCGCGCGAGGCGCGATTGACTTCGAGGTCGAGGTCGATCTGCGAGGTGAGGCCGAGGGTCACCGGATCCATCGGCTGCAGGTTGGCCGAGTTCCAATGCTTGCGCTCGCGGATCTGCTCGATCGTCGACTTGGTGGTGCCGACCAGGCGGGCGATCTGGGCATCCTTGAGCTCGGGATGGTTGCGCACCAGCCACAGGATGGCGTTCGGCCGGTCCTGGCGCTTCGACAGCGGCGTGTAGCGCGGGCCCTTGCGCTTCGATTCCGGCACCCGCACCTTGGGGTCGGACAGTTTCAGCCGGTGGTTCGGGTCCTTCTCGCCGCGGGCGATCTCGTCGCGGGTGAGCTGGCCGGTCATGATCGGGTCCATGCCCTTGATGCCCTGCGCCGACTCGCCGTCCGCGATCGCCTTGACCTCCAGCGGATGCAGCCCGCAGAACTGCGCGATCTGCTCGAAGGAAAGCGCGGTGTTGTCGACCAGCCAGACGGCGGTCGCCTTGGGCATCAGCAGCGTATTGGCCATGTCAAAAATCCTTCTCGTTCGCCCGCGTTCCCGCGCGGGCGGTGGTTTTAGAGCCACCAAAATGGGAAATTCGCGGCCTGTATAAACGCTCCCTCACATTTTCGCAATGTTTTTGGAAAGGGGCCAAAGCGCGTCGCGCCGAAGCGGATGCGGGCGACCCGCTTTAGGTATTTGTTGCGCATGTCGTTTTCCCAAAAACCGCTGCGCACTTTTGGGCGACAAGCATTGAGACAGCCCCAAAAAGACAAAACCCGCTGGACGAGGTCCAGCGGGCTTGGAACCGGAAACGAAGCAAGCGTCTCGACGGCTCTGGCTTGCATGTCGCAGCCCGGCCTTGCGGTCGGGCTGCTTGTGATTACACCGCCTGGCGGGCGATGCGCTCGATGTCGGCGCGGTTGATGCCGAGGTCGTTCAGCTGACGGGCATTGAGCTTGTTCAGCTCGCGCACGGTCTCGTTGTACATGCGCCATTTACGGAAAGCACGGATCGGGTTCATGATGGTTCTCCAGTCGTTTGGTCAAATTGTTCGATGCCGCGTAAATAGGCACGCCTGCCCACAAATTGAACGGACGCTTTTGCATGGCCGCAATGCGTTTTGTGCATTGCAGCATTAAGCCTTTGTTCAGCTTGTCGCGGGGGAATGCCCAGGCCCAGGATGGGTCCAGATTCAGGTGGGGCCCATCCTAACCGACGTCGAGCACGATCTTGCCGATATGCTCGCCCTCCTCCATGCGCTCATGCGCCCGCCAGGCTTCCGTCAGCGGAAAGATCATGTCCATGACCGGAGCGACCTTGCGGGTTCCGAGCAGCGGCCAGACCTGGGCCTCGAGCGCACCCGCGATGGCCGCCTTGAATTCGACGGTGCGGGGCCTGAGCGTCGAGCCGGTATGGACAAGGCGCTTGACCATCAGCTTTGCGAAATCGGTGCTGGCGACGGCGCCGGCCTGCACGGCGATCTGGACGATGCGCCCTTCGATCGCCGCGGCATCGTAGTTGCGCGCCACATAGTCGCCGCCGACCATGTCGAGGATGACGTCGGCGCCCCGGCCGCCGGTCGCGTCCTTGACCTCGGCGACGAAATCCTGCTCGCGGTAGTTGATCGCCCGGTCGGCGCCGAGCCTCAGGCAGGCGTCGCACTTCTCCTTGCTGCCGGCCGTAGTGACGACATAGGAACCGAACGCCGAGGCCAGCTGTATGGCCGTGGTGCCGATGCCCGATGAGCCGCCGTGGACGAGCAGCGTCTCGCCCTTTTTCAGCCCGCCGCGCTCGAACACATTGTGCCAGACGGTGAAATAGTTCTCCGGCACGGCGGCGGCCTCCGAATAGGTGAAGCCGGCCGGGATCGGCAGCACGCTGCCGGCATGAACCTTGACATATTCGGCATAGCCGCCGCCCGGCGTCAGCGCGCAGACCCGGTCGCCGATGCGCCAGCGCGATATCTCGTCGCCGAGCGCTGCGACCTCGCCGGCTACCTCGAGGCCGGGCAGGTCCGAGGCGCCGGGCGGCGGCGGATAGGCACCCTTGCGCTGCTGCACGTCTGGCCGGTTGACGCCGGCGGCATGCACGCGGATGAGGATCTCGCCGGGACCAGGCGAAGGCACGTCACGCGTCTCGGGCTTGAGCACCCTGGGACCGCCGGGCTGCGAGATCGCGATGGCCGTCATCCTCGCCGGAATCTTCTGTCCGCTTGCCATGGATTGTCCGTCTCCTCATGCCGTTGGCCGGCTATTTGCATCAGCACCCCCGCCCTATGTATGCTCATTACCAAATCAGGCAAATGGCCAAGTGAGGGAGGAGCGACGATGGCGATCTTCGACGACGAACCCAAGAAGAAGCCGCGCCCGCACGAGATCGGCCAGGATCTGTCGTTGCTGTCCGCCGACGAGTTGTCCGAGCGCATTGCCCTGCTGCGTGACGAGATCGCCAGGCTGGAAGCAGAGCGCGCCGCCAAGGGCGCCACCAAATCCGCCGCCGAGGCGCTGTTTCGCCGGGGATAATCCTGGCGGCGTGTTCGCCCGCCCCGGAAAAGCCTGAAAGCGACTGCCAGACACCTTTCCTCTGAAACCACCTGTGCTCCGAAATTTCCAGCCGGATCAGCCCATGTTCGCTACCTATCGACCGATCCTCTCGCTGCTGCGCGGCACCGCATTCCTGCTGGCGGCGTCGGGCCTGCATGGCCTGCTGCTGCCGCTGCGCGGCCAGGTCGAAGGGTTCTCGACCGCCTCGCTCGGCCTGATGGGCACGGCCTGGGCCGGCGGCTTCGTCACCGGCTGCTTCTTCGCGCCTCGCCTCGTTCGCCGCGCCGGCCATGTCAGGGCCTTCGGCGCCTTCGCCGCCTCCGGCGCGATCATCGCACTGCTCACCGGCCTCATCATCGACGAATATTTCTGGATCCTGCTGCGCGCCTTCACCGGCTTCACCATGGCCGGCGCCTTCATGGTCATCGAAAGCTGGCTGAACGAGAAAGCCACCAACGAGAACCGCGGCACCGTCTTCGGCCTCTATATGATGGTCACTTATGCCTCGATCATGGGGGGCCAGATGATCGTCGCGGGCGGCGACGTGAAATCGGCCTCGCTGTTCATGATCACCGGCATCCTGTTCTGCCTGTCGCTCATTCCGACCGCCGTCTCGACGCAGTCGCATCCCAAACCGCTGCAGGACGTCAAGCTCGACGTCAAAGGCCTATACGCCAATTCGCCGGTTTCGGCGGTGGCCTGCCTTCTGATTGGCATCGCCAATGGAGCCTGGGGCACGCTCGGCGCCGTCTATGGCGCCCGCATCGGCATCTCCACCCCCGAGATCGCGTTGATGATGAGCCTTGTGGTCGTCTCCGGCGCAGCCATGCAGCTCCCGGCGGGGCGGCTTTCCGACACCACGGACCGCCGTTTCGTGCTGGCCGGCGCCGCCTTTGGCGCGGCGCTTTTCGCGGTGCTGATCTTCCTGATCGAGCCGCATTCGGGCGTCTTCGTCATCGTGCTGACCGCCTCCTACGGCGCCTTCGCCTACACGCTCTATTCGATCGCCGTCGCGCATGCCAACGACCACGCGCGGGCGGAGGATTTCGTCAAGGTTTCGGGCGGCCTGCTTCTGCTTTACGGCTTCGGCACCATGATCGGGCCGCTGCTTGCGGCGGCCCTTATGGGCTGGCTGCGCCCCGAAGCGCTCTTCCTTGCGACCGCGCTCGCCCATCTCAGTCTCACCGGCTACACGCTGCTGCGCATCCGCGCACGCGCGCCGGTGCCGATCGAAAACCGCGAGGCCTTCAAGACGCAGCCCGCCGACCGCGCCGTCACGCCCGAGGCCACACGGCTCGATCCGCGCAGAAAGGTTGAAACCAATAGTTGAGATTCGCAAGACTTTGCCTCACAAATGAAGGCATGATCTTTTCCGACGCCTTCGTGGCGATAGCCGATCCCAACCGGCGTTATCTCTTGGAAGAACTCCGGCGCGGTCCGAAGACGGTGAACGAGCTGGCTGCCGGATTGCCCGTCTCACGCCCGGCCGTTTCCCAGCATCTCAAGGTCCTGCTTGACGCCGGCCTGGTCAATGCCAAGGCTGAAGGCACAAGGCGCGTCTATACCGTCAGCGGCGCCGGCTTCCTCAGGCTCAACATCTGGCTCGACCAGTTCTGGGAGACGGCGCCGGGGGAATAGTCTTTGGCCGTGAATGCATGCCGCTCAGAAAGTGTGCAGATGCGCGCCTTTCAATTCCTTCCGATCGATGGTTTGGCTCCCTATGTCGACAGGATTTGGGGATGGGAAAGTGTCGGCGGCGAGCGGGTCGACTTGCCTGTGCTGCTTCCCGGAACCGGGGCCGAACTGTATTTCCACTACCGTACGCCGTTCAGGCGGTCGGTGGCTGGTGGCGCACCGGAAACCTGTTCCGTCGCCCACTTGTTCTACATTCGCCACCGGCCGCTGGAACTGTTGCCATCAGACGACGTAGGTTTCGTCGCGGTGCGCTTCCGGGCCGGCATGATACATCGATTTGTCGATATGCCGGGCAGAGACATGATGGATCGTGCCCTTTCCGCGCAGGACCTGTGGGGGGCGGCGGGCCAAGAGTTGGCCTGGCGTGTAGTCGGCGCGGAGACGCCGTCCGCCCGGCTCCTGCTGATCCAGCGCTTCCTTGCAGAACGCCTGTCCCGCGCGGCGCCGGACATCGTCTTCGAGCACGCAATGGGCATGCTGTATGGCGATCCTGCCAACCTTGCGATCGACCGGTTGACGGACTGCGTCGGACTCGGGCGCCGTCAGTTGGAACGCCGTTTCGCTAGGATTGCCGGGCAGACACCAGTCGAGATTCGTAGTCTGGGACGCCTCCAGAAGACGGTTCGCGCCCTGATGCTGGATGAAAGCGCAAGGACCGCAGACGCGGCGCTGGCATACGGCTATTACGATCAGGCTCACTTTATCCGCCACTTCCGCGAGCTGGTTGCTGTGTCTCCGCAGCGCTACCTCAGAGAGGCTCGCGCCAGGACGCATTTTTACAATACTTCCCGTCGGGTTGGATCGATGCTGATGGCTCCTTCACACCTCTAGGAGATTGTCATCATGCATCTTTTGCTGGCGGAATTGAGTGCCCGCCCTGCCTGTGCCGGCGAAGTCGAACAGATTCTGCGCAAGCTAGTGGATATCGCAAGCGGCGAAGAAGGCAATGTGCGCTATGCGGTGCATCGGCGGAAGGAGGACCCCAATGCCTTTGTGGTCTACGAGCTCTATCGAGACGCGGCGGCGTGTGACGCGCACCTCGCATCTCCGCCGGTGAAGCAGGCGTTGGAGCGCTTCGAGGCGCTGCTGAGTGCGCCGCCACGGCTCGTTTTCTGTGATCTGGTCGCTGCGGCGGAGTAGGACTCCTTAGCTGGACCTGCTTCACCATGCAGCGACGAAAAGCCAAGCATTTGACAGGTAGAGGGCGGCTCGCCGTTTCCGTGAAATGATGAAACGCTCTACTGCTTCATGTCGCCAGTTGCCAATGCCGCCCCGAGCGCATCGAGCAGCTCGCCCGTCCCATGCTCGCGCGTGGACGGCGTATCGATGCCGTCGAAGAAGGCTCCTTGCTCCGTCATGATAAGCCGCGTGCCCTTGCCTTCTGCGATCAGCTCGATCGTCGCAAGCGACACCGAGACCCGGGTTTCGCCGAACAAAAGCTCATAGCTGTAGACGATACGCCGGTTCGGCACGATGTCCTGATAGACCGCGTTGAAGAAATGCATCTGCCCGTCGCTGGGGCAGCCGGCGTTCACCTCCTTGCCGCCGACGCGAAAGTCCATCTCATGCCGGCTCGGCATCGGATTGTCCGGATCGAAAAACCAGCGCTTCTTGGCCGCCGGATCGCTGAGCGCGAAATAGACCTTTTCGGGCGCCGCCGGGTAGACGCGCTCGATGACGAAGGTGGAATGGACGACGGATCGTTTGGTCATGACGGCGTTCCTCAGTTTTGGTCCTTGGTTTCGACGAGAAAATCGCCGAGCCGGTCAAGTCGGCGCTCCCAGGCTAGCCGCCGCTCGTTGATCCAATGCTCGGCAGCCCTGAGCGCGTTCGGCTCGATCCGGCAGGTACGCACCCGGCCGAGCTTCTCGCTGCTCACAAGGCCGCTCGCCTCGAGAACGCTGAGATGCTGGACGACGGCCGACAGCGACATCGCCAGCGGCTCGGCCAGCTGGCTGACCGAGGCCGGCCCGCGCGACAGCCGGTCCACCATTTGGCGCCGTGCCGGATCCGCGAGCGCCTGGAACATCAGGTCGAGCTGGGCGGGATCGTGCAGCATCGCGGGCTAGCCGTTGTTGTAGGGGAAGAGCTTGAAATAAGGCTGCGCTTCCTCGATCACGCGGGCGAAGGCCGGCCGTTCGAGCAGACGGTCGTGGTAGCGTTTCACGGCAGGGAAACTGTCGCCGAGCGGCTCGACCTTGTTGGCATAGAACAGCGCCGGCGAAGCGGCGCAGTCGGCCATGGTGAAGGTCTCGCCGACCGCCCAGATCTTTCCCTGCATCTCCTTTTCGATGATGGCGTAGGAATTGCGCAGCTGCGCCCGGGCCTCCTCGACCCCGAACGGGTCGGTCTTGTCTTGCGGCCGCAGCCGGTCCGCGACGATCTTCTGCATCGGCTGCTGCACGTAGAAGTCGTAGAAGCGGTCGGCCTGGCGGACCTCGATGGCGAGATCGATGGCGGCGGGAATGAGCTCGACCGGCCCGGGGTAATGGGCCGCGAGATATTCGACGACGATGGTCGATTCCAGCACGGTGCGGTCCCGCGCGTCGTCGCGCAGGGCCGGCATCTTGCCCGTCGGCGAAACCTTCAGGAAGGCCGCGCGCGATTGCTCCTCGGCAAGATCGACGATCACCGGCGTGAAGGGCGTGTCGTTCTCGTAGAACGCGATCAGCGGTTTCCAGCAGAAGGAGGCCAGCGGATGGAAATGCAGCGTCAGGGACATTTTTTCTCCTGTGGTCGGGCGTCGAGGCAATACTGAAGTGATCACTTAACTATTTTCCTGGACCGCCGGAGTCAAGGCTGGCCGTTGCCGGCTAGCGATGCGTCGCGATGGCTTCGATGATTTGCGGCCAGTCGTTGCGGTGCAGTTCGTGGCCGCCGCCTTCGATCCGCACCAGCCCGGCGCCGGGAACCGCCTTGCTGAGCGCCTCGCCATGCTCGATCGGGAAGATCGGATCGGCGGTGCCGTGGATGACGATGAGTGGCGCCGTCAGGTCCTTTATCCGCCGCTCCGGACCGCCGCCCTTGAGCAGGAAATGATTGGAGGCGCTGGCGAGGCCGCCGGAGCGGTCGTAATCCTCTTCAATCATCGCGCGTGTCCGTTCGCTGTCGAACGGATGCAAGGTGCTGGCAAGTGCCCGCGCATCCTTGACCATGAAGTCGAGCACTTGTCTCCGGTTCGACCAGTCTACATCGGCGCCTTGCGCGGAATGCTCCTTGTAGGCCGTGGTCGTTCCGGGCAGGCCGGACGTATCGACGCCGAGCGGCGAGCTGGAGATCACCGTGAGCGCGCTGACGCGCGTCGGATATTTCAGCGCCACCATCTGCGCGATCATGCCGCCCATGGACATGCCGACGACATGCGCCCCGGCGAGGCCGTGGTCGTCGAGCACGCGGACGGCATCGTCGACCATGTCCTCGAATGCATAGGGCGGCTTGCCCGGCTTGTACTTGGTCGACAGGCCGGTATCGCGATTGTCGTAGCGGATGACGAAGCGGCCGCGTTCGGCAAGCTGCCGGCAGAAGGCTTCCGGCCACCAGAGCATGGAGGCCATGGCGCCCATGATCAGAAGGATCGCCGGATCGGACGGATCGCCGAAGGTCTCCGAGACGATTTCGGGGCGCGGCAAAGCGGTCATCCTTCTCTCCTCTCCCAATCCGATTGCATTTTGCAATCAGTTGCACGATAATCAAACCGATATCATAATGCAACCGGTTTTTTGGAGATCGTCATGAACACCGAGCATCGCTCCAGCTGCCCGATCAATCTGTCGCTCGAGGTCTTTGGCGACCGCTGGAGCCTGATCATCCTGCGCGACATGATCTTCGGCGGCAGGCGGCATTTCCGCGAACTGCTCAACGGGTCGCTGGAACGCATCGCCTCCAACATCCTGGCCGACCGGCTGCGGCGGCTGATGGAGCTCGGCCTGCTGACCAAGGCCGACGACCCCAGCCACAAGCAGAAGGCGATCTATAGCCTGACCGAGATGGCGATCACCCTGGTGCCGATCATGGCGCATCTCGGCGCCTGGGGGCGGGTGTGGCTGCCGGTCAGCGAGGAGCTGTCGATCCGCGCCGAGCTGCTCGAGAAAGGCGGCCCGCCGCTATGGGAGCAGTTCATGGACGAGCTGCGCCACGAACACCTCGGCGCGCCGGTGAAGACGCCGCCGGGCGCACCGACCGTGCGCCGGCAACTGCAGGCTGCCTATGAGGAAGTGGTCGCCCGGAAGGCGGAGGCGATGGCAGGCTGAGGCGGGGCGAAGAAACTTCGTCATTCCAGGGCGAAGCAGGAGCGAAGCTCCGTCGCGGAGACCCTGGAATCCATGCCGTTAACTTGGCCGAGGAATGCCGCGGAGCAGAATTCTGGACCGTAGTAGCGCTTCCAAGCCACGGCATGGATTCTATGGTCTGCGCGCGTCGCTTCGCTCCTTGCTCCGCCATAGAATGACGACGCGATCAATGTGCTTCGCCAATCGCGAAGTCATGCGACCAGAAATTCTATGCCTTCAGTTCAGGTTTATATCGCGGCTGGCCGATCGCATCGACACCGAGAAGCCGGCGAGCACGTCGAACAGCGCGATGACCATCAGCGTGAAGAACACCGAGTGCGCCGCGCCCTTCACCAGCAGGAATTCGACCAGGAAGGCGATGAAGACCAGCGTCGATAGAAGATGATCCAGGATCGAGGCATTGGTCGTGCGCACCGATTTTGAGATCTCGATGAACAGGAAGATCAGCCCGATCAGCACCATGAGGTCGCCGAGCGTCATCGAGAAGACGCCGCCCGACATCATGCGGAACGAGAACATCTCGATCATCCATGGATCGTCGCCGCCGCCGAACAGCCCGAGCAGTCCGAGATTGTAGAGGACGAAGGGCACGATCAGCAGCGGGATGGCACCGAACATCTGGGCGTCTCCAATGAGGCACCCTTTTGTAAAATCCGCGGCAGGCACGCCGTCAAGGCTTTTCGGCGGCGACGCCGAACACGCTCTAAGACCTAATGAAATAACGATGTCAGCCGGTTGCCCGGCCGACATGCCGTCGCTCGCGTCACCGGCCTACGGCACGGAGCATGTCTTGCGAAAGTGGGAACCGGTTTTCGCGGCGGATCATGCTCTGGCAATTCAGCGAAGGTCTAGCGCTTGAAGTAGCCGGCGCGCACAGCGGCGCCAATGACGTTGAGGATGATGTTGCCGGCCGTGATCGCGGTTATCTCGTTGACATCGCGCGACGGCGCGATCTCGACGATATCCATGCCGACCAGCTTGCCCTTGGCGATCAGCCCCTTGATCAATTCGATGGTCTGCCGGTAGCTGACGCCGCCGGGTGACGGACCTTCAACCGCGGGCATCACCGCGGGATCCAGGCCGTCGGCGTCGATGGTGAGATAATAGCGGCCGCGGTCGGGAATGCGCTTCAGCAGCGCCGCGGTGCCGATATCCTGCCATTCGTTGGCGGTGATGATGTTGGAACCATAGGCGCGTGCTGCTTCCACCTCCTCGCCGCGGGCGCTGCCCTGGCCGCGAATGCCGAGCTGGAAGATCTTGTCGATATGCGCCATCTCCGAGGCGCGGCGAATGGGGCTTGAATAGCCTTCCCTGACGCCGTTGACGTTGTCGCGCCAGTCCAGATGGGCATCGACCTGCACCAGCGTGACCGGACCCTCGCCATCCAGCGCGCGCAAGATCGGGATCGGAATGCCGTGATCGCCGCCAATGGCGATCGGCAGCGCGCCGGCCGTGCGGATCTTGCGGATCGTAGCCTCGGCCAGCCCGTAGTGGCCTCTGGGATCGGCCACGCTTGCGGGCACGTCGCCGACGTCGGCCACTCTTATGTCCTGGCCATCGAACAAGGTGCCGCCGATGTCGAAATCGTAGCGGTCGAGCCCGAGGCTGACGCGTTGCGAGGCCCGCCGCACCGCGGTCGGCGCGTTGGTCTGGTCATTGACCAGTTCGTCGATCGTATAGGGATCGCCATAGGGCATGCCGATGATCGCGACATCGGCCTTCAGCGCGTCGAGGTCATCGACCAGCGGAAAGTTCATGAATGTCCGGAAGACATCGCGCGGCGCGGTGGTGAGCTTAGACATGTGGTTCCTCCGCCTCGATGCCGTCGGGTGCTGACGCCGGATGTGGAGAGACATGGCGTCTCACGTTGAGGAGATACAGCACCTCGGCCGCGGCGGATATTGCCACCGGCGCCGGGTTCTTTGGCATAGGCAACACGATGCCTCTGGGGCTTAAACCGGCGCAAACGCAAAAAGACCGGCCAGAGGCCGGTCCTTCGACACGTCGCAAACCGTGGAAGCTTCTCAGCTTTCCTTCGGCTCCAGCACCTGGCGGCCGCGATACATGCCGGTCTTCAGGTCGATGTGATGCGGGCGGCGCATTTCGCCGGAATTCTTGTCCTCGACATAGGTCGGGGCCTTGAGGGCGTCGGCCGAGCGGCGCATGCCGCGCTTCGACGGAGAGGTTTTTCTTTTTGGAACGGCCATGGATATGCTCCACTAGATGGTCAAAATGCCCCGGCAACCCTCGCGAAAGGGCCGCATCGAGGCCATAATCTGAGAAAGTCGGGTGCCTATACACGCCTTGCGCTGTTTTGGCCAGCGCCGCTCGCGAAATTTTTTAAGCCGACGCCGGTCCGCCTCAATCGAGACAACCGACATAGGCGCCCGAGCGTCCCGCGCGGCGCTCGATCAGGTTGGCGAGACGCCTCAGACCAGGCCCCGGCTTCGCCGGATTGCGCGCGATCGGGTTGGGCAGGCTGACGGCAAGAAGTGCTGCCTGCCGGCGCGACAATTGCTTGGCCGAGACGCCGAAATGATGCCGCGCGGCGGCCTCGATGCCATAGATGCCAGGTCCCCATTCGGCGATGTTGAGATAGATCTCCATGATCCGCCGCTTCGACATCACCGCATCGAAATAGACGGCCAAAGGCAGTTCGACCACCTTGCGCACGCTGCCCAGCGGCCGCGACCACAGGAAAAGGTTCTTCACCGTCTGCATGGTGATGGTGGAGGCGCCGCGCGTCGCCTCGCCGGCGAGCGCATCGTCGACCACGCCGCGCAATTCGCCGAGATCGACGCCGCGGTGGAAGCAGAACTGCCCGTCCTCCGACATGATCACCGAATGTGCCAGCACTGGCGCCACGTCGTCGATCGACACCCAGCGCCGGTCGTATCCTGAGAAGGTGGCTAGGTCCTTCAGCATCAGCGTCGAAACCGGATGCACGAAGGGCGGCAGATAGAGGAAGGTGAGCACGACCGGGATCGTCGCCAGCACGATCGCCGCGGCCAGACAGCGCCGGCCAAGGCGCTTGAGACCGGCGCGGTTCAGGCGCCGCGGCCGCGCCATGTCCAGCCCTTCGCTTTCATGTTCGACGATCGGTTCCGTCAAGCCGCCCCACCCGTGCCACTCGCTACCCCGGCATAATGGCGCGAGGCTTCTTGCGCAATGTCTGAGTGTCGGCTACCGGTCCCGGCCATGATGAAAGACGACCAGACGGCCTTCGAGTCCGCGCTTTTGGCGTACGCCGCGACGGTCGAGGCGCTGCTGCGGCAGGTCCTCGATCCGCGCCCGCTTTCCGGTGAGATCGCCCGGCCGGAACGCCTGATGGCGGCGATGCGCCATGGCGTGCTCAACGGCGGCAAGCGGCTCCGCCCTTTTCTGGTCATGGAAAGTGCGGCGCTGTTTTCGGCGGACAACGAGGCGGCGCGGCGGGTCGCGGCGGCGCTCGAATGCGTGCATTGCTATTCGCTGATCCATGACGATCTGCCGGCCATGGACGACGACGATCTGCGCCGCGGCCAGCCGACCGTGCACAAGGCCTTCGATGAGGCGACCGCCATCCTTGCCGGCGACGCGCTGCTGACTTTGGCCTTCGACATCCTCGCCGACGAGGCGACCGCGTTGCCGGCCGAGCGCCGGGCGGCGCTGGTGCTGGCGCTCGCCCGCGCCGCGGGCAGCGGCGGCATGGTCGGCGGCCAGATGCTGGACCTGGAGGCCGAGCGCAAGCGGGCGGACGAGGCCGGCATCATCCGCCTGCAGGCGATGAAGACCGGCGCCTTGATCCGCTTCGCCTGCGAGGCCGGCGCCATCGTCGCCGGCGCGCCCGCCGCCGATCGCGAAAGGCTGGCGGAATTCGGCTCGGCGATCGGCCTTGCCTTCCAGCTCGCCGACGACCTGCTCGACCTCACCGCGGATGCCGAGCAGATGGGCAAGGCGACGAAGAAGGATGCCGCCGCCGGCAAGGCGACGCTCGCCGCGCTGCACGGCGCCGACTGGGCGCGCGAGCAGCTCCACGGCCTGATCGACCAGGCGCATGCGCTGCTGGAGCCCTATGGCGGGCAGGCGGATATGCTCAAAGCCGCCGCGACTTTCGTGGCGACGCGCAACAGCTGAGACGGGTTACGGGCAGGCGACGGTCGTGCCGGCATCGCACCAATCCGATCTTCACAGCCTTGCCTCCGCGAAAATGCGGGATGCCCATTCCAGGAAGGCGCGCAGCCGCGGAGCGAGCTGCCGGTTCTGCGGATAGAGCGCCGATAGCGGCGTTGGCGTCGGCGGGAAATCCTGAAGCACTTCGACCAGCGTCCCGTCCGCCAGATCCTTTTCGAGCCGATAGCGTGGCGCTTGGATAAGCCCGAAACCCAGGCGCGCCAGCGCGGCCGCAGTGTCTGAATTGTTGACCCTTACCCGACCCGGCAGCGCAAGCCGGTGCACCCTTGCTCCGATGGTGAACTCCAGCGGCAGGATTTCTCCTGTGCGCGAGGAGACGAAACCGATGGCCTGATGGCCGCCCAGTGTGTCGGGCGACGCCGGCACCCCATGACGCTCCAGATAGCCCGGGCTCGCACAGGTGATTTCGCCGATCATCGCCAACCGCCGCATGATCATGCCGCTGTCCTGCGGCTCGCCGGCGCGAATGACGCAGTCGACGCCTTCGCGCACCAGGTCGACCAGCCTGTCGCCCTGGCCAATATGCAGATCGATCTCAGGATAGCGTTCGAGGAAGGCCGGCAATTCCGGCAGCAGGAACCGCTGCGTGAGCAGCGGATGCGCGTCGATGCGCAGCAGGCCGCGCGGTTCGGCGCTGCGGAACCCGGCCTCGGCATCCTCCACTTCACCCAGGATCGACAGGCAGCGCTCGTAATAGGCCTGCCCGTCGAGCGTCGTGGCGACATGGCGCGTGGTCCTGTCCAGCAGCCTTGTCCCCAGATGATCCTCCAGCTGCTTGATCGCTTCGGTGGCGGTCGAACGCGGCAGGCTAAGATCGGCCGCCGCGGCGCTGAAGTTGCGCCGCTCCACCACCCGCACGAACAGCCGCATCCTGTCGAGTCGATCCATGTCGGATTGTTCGCTCTATCCGAATACTGCTGTCAATAGCCGGCCGATTATCCGGCAGGAGATACCGTCTATATCCGTTCTGCAACAAACAAACGGAGATCGATCATGCAGAAGACAAGGACAGCGATCGTGACAGGCGCGTCAAGAGGCATTGGCGCGGCGATCGCCAAGCGACTAGCCCAAGAGGGCATTGCCGTCATCGTAAACTATGCGCGCGGAAAGGACGCCGCCGACGAGGTCGTTTCGGCCATCGAGGCGGCCGGCGGCACTGCTCTCGCGGTCCAGGCCGACATCGGCGATCCGGCCGGCATGGCCGCTTTGTTCGACGCGGCGGAAAAGGCATTTGGCGGGGTCGACATTCTCGTCAACAACGCCGGCATGATGAAGCTCTCGCCGATCGCGGAGACCGACGAGGCCCAATTCGAACGCCAGCTTGCCGTCAATCTCGGCGGCCCGTTCCGCGGCATGCGCGAAGCCGCCCGGCGCCTGAATGATGGCGGACGCATCATCAACTTTTCCTCGAGCGTGGTGGGCTTCTACCAGCCGGCCTATGGCGTCTACGCCGCAACCAAGGCCGGCGTCGAAGCCATGACGCATATCCTGGCCAAGGAGCTCGGCCCGCGCCGCATCACGGTCAATGCCGTAGCGCCCGGGCCGATCGACACCGAACTCTTCACCGACGGCAAAAGCGCCGCGCAGATCGAGGCGATCACCAAGCTTGTTCCGCTTGGCCGCCTTGGCCAGCCTGACGATATCGCCGGGCTTGTCGCCTTCCTCGCCGGTCCGGACAGCCAGTGGGTCAACGGCCAGATCATCCGCGCCAATGGCGGCGCCATTTAAGGGCACGATCATGCAGCAGACGATACTTATCACCGGCGCGTCGAGCGGCTTCGGCGCGATGACGGCCAAGGTTCTCGCCAGGGCCGGTCACCGCGTCTATGCCTCGATGCGCGATCCGCAGGCACGCGGAGGCGCCGCAGCGGCCGAAGTCGAAAGGCTGGCGCGCGACGAGAAACTGCCGATCCGCGCCATCGCGCTCGACGTGCTGTCCGAACCATCGATCGAGGCGGCCGTCAGAACCATCATCGAGGACGCCGGCCGCATCGACGTCGTCATCCACAATGCCGGCCACATGGTGTTCGGACCGACCGAAGCCTTCACGCCGGAGCAGTTGGCGGCGCTCTATGACGTCAACGTGCTCGGCACCCAGCGTGTCAACCGGGCGGTGCTTCCGCATCTGCGCGGGTTCGGCCGGGCTCTGATGATCTGGGTCGGGTCGAGCAGCACGCGCGGCGGCACGCCGCCCTTCCTCGCGCCCTACTTCGCCGCCAAGGCGGGCATGGACGCGCTGGCGCAAAGCTATGCGCTGGAGCTTGCCCGTTTCGGCATCGAGACGAGCATCGTGGTGCCGGGCGCGTTCACGAAAGGCACGGAGCACTTCGCCCATTCCGGCAAGCCGGCCGACACCGAACGCGCCGACGCCTATTGGTCGGGACCCTATGCCGGCGTGGACGAGCAGGCGCTGAAGGGCCTTGCCGGGCTGGAACCGGCCGATGCCGATCCCTCGAAAGTCGCCCAGGCCATCGTCGATCTCGTCGCGATGCCGCATGGCCGCCGGCCGTTCCGCGTCCATGTCGATCCGTCGGACGACGGCGCGACCATCGTCAACGGCGTCGCCGACCGCGTCCGGGCGCAGCTTCTTGAGCGCATCGGTCTCGCCGACCTTCTCCATCCGTCGCTGTAAGACAACAAACCCGAAAGGACCCCGAAATGCCCTTTGCCAACTTCAAGACGCCCGAAGCCGCCCTGACAAGGGCGCAGAAGGAAGAACTCGTCCACAAGACCACGCAGATGTTCGTCGACTATTTCGGCGAGGCTGTGCGCCCCTACACCATGGTGCTGATCGAAGAAGTTCCGGATGGAGGCTACGGCCGCGCCGACGAAGTCTTCATACTTCCCGACGCCTACCGGGCGAAAGATACTGTCTGATTGAACGACGAGGCGACGACGCTGCCGGCCGAGCGCCGGGCGGCGCTGGCGCCGGCGCTCGCCCGCGCCACGGGCAGCGGCGGCATGGTCGGCGGCGCGCCTGCTCCATTGCGCCGCGTTCCGTTCTGAGCCTATTCGCATCGCGCCGGTTTTTTAGTAGGCTGTCAGGAGGAAGTTGAGGATCCGACGTGACGGTAGTCGACGATCGTCTTCTCGAAAGCAGGATGACCAAGGTCGAGCAGTCGCGAGCCTGGAGCCCACGCGTCATCTCGAAATTCGAGACGCTGATCAGGAGTTCCGACGACCAGTCGCTCTATCGCGTCAATCCGCTGACCTTTGCGCGCGACCGCGCAATCGCCGAGCCGGAGGCGATCGACCTCTTCCTTCATGCCGCCCGCTGTGGCCTGTTCGACATGAGCTGGGATGTGATCTGTCCCCAGTCCGGGATGGTGCTCGACAGTTTCGGCGCCCTGCGCACGCTGAAGACCCACTATGTCTGTGGCCTGTGCGACGTATCGGGCGACACCAACCTCGACGACTTCATCGAGGTCACCTTCTCGATTTCGCCAAAGTTACGGCGCCTGCCCTATCACGATCCCGAGACGCTCCCTGTCGAGGATTTTCACTGGAAGCTTCACTTCGGACATGACGGGCGGCTACCGGGGCAACACGTTCGCTTTCTCGACGTCCTGCGCGGCTTCATTCGGGGCATGACGTTTCTGCCGCCCGGCACCACGACAGTGCTCCGCGCCGACCTGGGACCGGGCGCGCTTGCGGGCGTCAACGTGCAGACGCAGGCCGCTTTCGCTGTGCCTATATCAGGCGATCCGGTGTTGGCGCCGACACTTCTGAAGGTCGATTATGACGGCAAGCGCTTCTTGCCGGCGTTGCCCGCCGTGCCACCGGGTCCGATTGTCATTGAGGTGGCGAACAGGGGGCCGGTGCGAGGTTCCTTGCTTGCCATCAACTGGCCGCCCGAGCTCGTCGCGCTGACCAACAAGCCGGCCCTCGATTTCGACCCCTATGTTTCCGGTGGAGCGCTGCTAGCGCGGCAAACCTTCCGCCAGCTCTTCCGGTCCGAACGTGTCGACGAGAAGGAGGGGCTCGGCATCCGGCAGATCACCTTCCTGTTCACCGACCTCAAGGGTTCGACCGCCATGTATGAGCGCCTGGGCGACCTCAACGCCTATGCTCTGGTCCGCGAGCATTTCGCTCTGGTCAACGCGGCGGTTCAGCAACATGCCGGAGCGGTGGTCAAGACGATCGGGGATGCGGTGATGGCTGCGTTCTCGCGGCCGTCGGATGCGATTTCGGCCGCACTCCACATCTTTGAAGAAATCGATCGCTTCAACGGCGACCATGACGGGCCGGGGATCATCCTCAAGATCGGCGCCCATTGTGGGCCGTCGATCGCCGTGACGCTCAACGACAACCTCGACTATTTCGGCCAGACCGTGAATGTGGCCGCGCGCGTGCAGTCCCTGGCGGAGGCCGGACAGGTCTGCATTTCCGAGGCGCTCCATGCCGCGCCCGGCGTCGGCGAAATGCTTGCCGGCCATCGTGT